>NZ_JABRWO010000007.1:0-300000 GCF_013618625.1 Bremerella alba
CCCACGATTCAGGGCATGATAGATCGAACCTCCCTCATCGGCACGCTTTTGTCGAGGCATGGCACTTCACCGAGCAGCAAATGGGATCGTGGACTATTACCGAATAGTGTATCATACCCCCAAGGCAGATTAAAGACCCCCGTCCCCTTTTCTTCCCTCGTGCTCATACCCCAGCCATGTAGCCGTCCACAGAAACAATGGCATAGCATACATGAGCATACCTAGTCCAATATTAGGATCTCCTGGTGTACTGAGCAAAAGTACACATGACGTAATCGCATAATGAGCAGCGATTACGAATATCGCAGCCGACGCCCCACACACAAGGCGTAACACACTCGGGCCAAAGAGCAGAGCGACAAGCGACAAAGCAATAAAAGGGGATGCATAAATAATTCCTCCACCCGTCACGCTACTTAAAAAATCAGACAATTGGCTTGCCTGAAACACCCCCACGGACAGCAAGGCCATAGCAGAAAAGGATATTAGTCGCTGCATTATCGTGGCTCCAGCAGAGAGCGCATGGGGCGGAACAAAGGTGTCAGCAAAACAAAGGCAGCAGGACTTTCTTAGCACCTGAATAAGAACTGAGAACGGCGTGAACTAAAACGGCAGGGCGGTCCCAATTCCGGGATGTTCGGCGGCCAACTGCAGGAACTTGGTTCCCAGGGCCACGTCTTGAACCGCCAGGCCTACTGTCTTGTAAACCACAATGCTGTCGGTATTGTTGCGTCCGATGACGGTGCCGGCGATGACATCCGACAGGGAAACGGCAACTTCCCAATCGAAGTAGCCTTCTTCGTGGGCTTGTAGGTATTCGCCCGCTTCTCCCTGACAAGCTTCGATCGAGTCGCAGACCCAGTTGTCGGCCCGGCGAATGGTGACGACATCAATTTCCCGCTTAAACGCCCAGTTCCCACCCATCGCGCAGACCAGGGCTCCCTCGGCAAGTAGGTTGCCATCAAACACAGGGTGCTTGCTGGTTGTGGCCGTGATGACCAGCGGAAGATCTTCCACGGCATCCTTCGGGTTGTGGACCGGCACGATTTCAATTTGGCACTTATCGGCCATGCGCTCGGCAAACGCTTCTCGCTTCTCTTGATCGCGAGAATAAACAAACGCCTGGGTGAGCGGAAACTCGGTGGCCATGGCTTCCAACTGCGACTCGGCTTGCCAGCCGGTACCGAAGAGTCCCAACTGCGTGATCGGCTTCTTCGCGAGGTAACGCGCCCCCACGGCCGACGAAGCGGCGGTCCGCATTTGACCGAGCTTATCGGCCTCGATCAAGGCGACCATCTGCCCGCTGTCGATATCGTAGATCCCCACCACAAACTTGGCACCAATCCGCGTGGTGGTGTACATCTTCCAGCCGGCGGTTCCCAGATATTCGGCCGAGGCGTGCATCCCATGCAGGACAAATCCCGGGGCGTTTGCACGATGCCGAGGGACGTTTTCAGCGCCCCCGGTACCGAGTTGCCGAAAGCTTTCTTCCACAACCTCGATGGCTGTTGCCATGTCGAGCAGTTGGTCAACTTCCTGCTCGCGATAAAATCGGCACGTCATGTCACCACCTCTTTGCAAACGGGATCAGTCGTCGAGGCTTCCTAGTTTTTTGAAGTCTTCTTTGAGCGACTGATACAAGTCTTGATACACAGGGAATGCTTTATCGTAGTACTTCTTGGCCGCGCGATCCGGCTTTGTTTCTGCAACTTCGCTGATCGTCGCCGCACAGGCCTCTTGAATATTCTTATAGGCGCCGGCCCCGGTTGCCGCCAACAAAGCGACCCCGAACGCAGGCCCTTGCTCTGCATTCAGCTTAACAACCTTTTTACCAAACACATCGGCTTGCATCTGTCGCCAGAACGCACTCTTCGCGCCACCACCTCCGGCGCGAACCTGGCGAACGGGGATATCCATCTGGTTCAGCACTTCCAGGCTTTCCCGCAACGAATAGGTGACCCCTTCCATGATCGCTCGTGTGAGATGGGCTCGCTCGTGCTTCAAGGTGATTCCGATGAAGCTGCCGCGTGCATCGGGATCGGCATGAGGGGTCCTTTCGCCGGCCAGATAAGGCAGGACCATCAAGCCCTCGCTGCCTGCGGGAATCGCTTCCGCTGCTTTCATGAGCGCGGTGTAAGGATCGCTCTTGCCGCCTGGGCCGCGCATCTCGGCGCATAGCTTTTGGACGAACCATTCCAGTGTGCCGGCGGCGCAGAGTGTGACTCCCATCATGTGCCATTTGCCACGAACGGCATGGCAAAATGTGTGCAGACGTCCTTCCGGATCGGCGGCCATTTCATCGCTATGGACGAACATCACCCCGCTTGTGCCCAAACTGCTCGCCAAGATCCCTTTCTTGACGACCCCATTGCCCAGTGCATTTGCAGCGCAGTCCCCTGCCCCGCCGACCACAACACACTCGGTCGTCAGCCCCAACTTTCTGGCGGCCTGCCTGGTCAGGTTTCCGGTGACATCTTCCGACTCGTAAACCTGGCCCAACAGATCGGGGTCGAGTTCTAGCTTGGAAAGAAGGTCGGTCGACCATGCCCGCTTCGATACGTCCAGCAACAGCATTCCGCTCGCATCGCTCACTTCGGTGGCATACTCGCCGGTCAGACGACGTCGAATTTCGTCTTTGGGAAGCAGAACCTTCTGGAGTCGCTCGAAGTTCTTCGGCTCGTTGTTGCGTAGCCACAGAATCTTAGGAGCCGTGAATCCGGTTAGAGCCGGGTTGGCCACCATTTTGATCAGCTTCTTACGGCTACCAGCGCGAGATTCAATTTCCTCGCATTCCGCCGCGGTACGCTGGTCATTCCACAGCAGTGCCGGACGAATCACTTCATCCTTGTCATCGAGAAAGACCGAACCGTGCATCTGCCCCGATAAACCGATCGCTTTGACGTCCGCAGGCTTCGCCTTGGCAAGCTGCACCACCTTTTTGACTGTCTTGACGGTCGCTTTCCACCAAAGCTCGGGGTCTTGCTCGCTCCAAAGGGGTTTGGGGTGCTGAACCGGGTAGCTAGCAGATGCTTCGGCCAAGATGGAACCATCTTCCGCCATGGCGATGGTCTTGGTTCCAGAAGTACCGATATCGATTCCCAAGTAGATATTCACAGGGGCAAATCCTCGAGAGGGCGTTATGTTGGGGCGACGAATAAGGGAATTTAGATGAGCAGAAGGCCTTATTTTGCCCTATTTCACCGGCAGAACCAAGCCGATGGGGGTCTCATCCGGCTCGTGTTGTTAACTTCTTATGGTTATTGTGATTGCGATCTGATTAGGCGAAATATAAGGACAAATATCTCTTATCTCAGATCGCTATTCCATGCCACCGAGGAAATAGGTACTCTCTCGTCCTCTGGGGGATACGATGCAATCAACGTTTGTCGATGCAACGTCTCCTATTCCAGAAATTGAGACTGCAAGCTGTGAAACAAACAACATTCGCTCTGTTATTCCAGGGAATATCGAACGACTTAGGCGGTCGTTCCCGGTGACGCGACTTCATGCTCAATCCAGCACCACGTATTGTCCTTGATCTCGAGAAGTCTCGGAACGCTTGTTCCGGGCTGGGGCAATTTGCCCGCAATCTCGGACGTGCGCTGACCACCGAAATGAGCGACTGCGGCCTGCACCCGATTCCCCTGGTAAGCGCTGCCCAGGTCAACGATTTCAGTACGCCGGATGCCATCAAGGCAAAGCTGTGGCGAAAAGAAATCTTCCAGCGCTGGTATCGCTGGACCCAATCAGGGCGATCCCCGGCGTACGCGTTGTGGCATGCAACGCATCAACAAGCCAAATACCTTCCCTTGAACTCGAAGACGCGCGTCTTGCTGACGATTCACGATCTGAATTATTTGCGAGAAAAGAAGGGTCCCAAGATCGAACGCGAGCATCGCCGAATCGCACGTTTGATTCGACGGGCCGATGCGGTCACGGTCATCTCGAAATTCGTCGCTGGGGAAGTTCAGTCGCACTTCGACCTACAAAACAAGCCATTACAAGTGATTTATAATGGCCGACCAGACGTATCTCAGTACGTCGCCCAGCAACCGGCGTGGCTCAATGCCAGCCGTCCCTTCCTGTTCAGCATTGGGATTATCGACCGGAAGAAGAATTTCCACGTCCTGCTCGACCTGATCCAGCGACTACCAAACCACCAGCTAGTGATCGCCGGCCAGAACGATTCCGAGTATGCCGGTGAAATGCGTCGCACGATTGAAGAATTCAACCTTTCCGACCGCGTCTCGATACCGGGGCCAGTCAGCGACGAACAGCGACAGTGGCTCTACGAAAACTGCGAAGCGTTTGTATTCCCATCTCTCACCGAAGGCTTCGGCCTTCCCCCGATCGAAGCGATGACCGTCGGCAAACCTGTCTTCCTGGCAAGACGCACGAGCTTGCCTGAAATTGGCGGTCAAAGAGCGTTCTATTGGGACGACTTCACCGCAGAGCACATGTTCGACGTCTACCAGCGAGGCATGCAGATCTTCAACGCCTCGCCTGAATACGCACAACTCCTTCAACAGGCCGCCGCACGATTCTGCTGGCAAGAGTCGGCACGACAGTACGTCGACCTCTACCGAAGAATCCTGCAGATGGAAGAAGTAGAGCGTTCCCTCCCAACCCTAGCCGCAGCATGAGTAAGCACCCCCTTATTTAGGCACAAAGCCGGATGGGGCACCTTTGACAGACCATTTCGGGGGTTTTCCTTGACTGAGCTCAAGCTAAAAGGTAATCTTCACGATATAACAAGGTATCAACATTCCTTTTTGCGGGTTTCCGAAGGATCGTAGCTGGCTGATCCAACCCTCGCTACCAGGAAAACCGCTTTAACCACTATAGAATTTGTTCCCATTACCTAACGAAAGCCTTTCTCTGGGGCAGGGTATCGACAGATACTAGCTAGAGGTCGGTTCGCTATGCGAACGTAGGTAATGGGAACTTTTTCTTTTTCTTGACCGCACGCTGGTCCACACGGCATCTTCCCCTCGTTGCAAACGATCTAATCGTTAAAGTCGATATGCCAGCAGCGCCGATAACAACAGAGACGGGGGGAACTGTCACTACAGCAGGGATGTGCGGATGAATATTGCGACCGCTTTACCACTAGGAATCGGTGCCGCGTCGATGGCAGCCGGAGCGGCGAAGCAACTATCAGAAGGGGTTTTCTCGCTGCTTCAGGGCGAAGCAGAAACGAGCCCCGAAGCCACTTCACCAGATGCCGCGTCCCTCGATTCGTTTCTGGCAGCAAGCGGCCTATTGGGAGGCAACGCTGGCGAACTTCAAGATCAACTCGGCCGCTCGCTGGAAGAACTCGAAGATCTCCTTCGCCGCACCTTTCACGAGGCTGGTCAAGACTTGCCCGAGTCTTTCCAACTGCAGATCGATGGAAATGGCCAGATCGCCGTCGACGGGGCCCATTCTTTCGCAGAGCAGGCCCAAGGTCTTCTGCAGCAGTCCCAAGAAGCCCAGCAATTGCTCTCGAATATTGCCGCACAAACGGCAGCCATCCAGGCAGCAACCAATCAACAAGCATTTGCCAAACAGTACAACGACGATCCCGAAGCCGCATTGAGCACGCTACAAAAAGCGAACCAAGAGCCTGCCGGCCTCGATGTCACCTTCCTTGACGGTCGCGTGGCCAGCTTCCAACTAGCGGCCGCTTAGATAATCTGACACGCGCTGTGCCGCTTGTTCACCACTTTGAATACATTGCGGAACGCCGACGCCTCGATAGGCATTGCCAGCGAGTTCTAAACCAGGCAGTCGGGCAGCTTCCGCTTCAAGGGCCGCCACGCGATCGAGATGCCCGAGATGATATTGCGGCATCTTTCCCATCCAACGCGTGACGAGGAATTTCTCAGGCTCGCCCGTCAAGCCAATCAACTCGCTCAGTTCCTCGAGAACTACCTGCTTCATCGCGTCGTCTGCAAGATCGGCCAGCTCTGGATGACAGGCACCACCCACAAAAACGCGGATAACCACCTTTCCGTCAGGAGCACGCCCAGGAAACTTGGCACTGGAAAAGCTGCCGGCCAAGATCTTCCGGCGCTCGATCTCAGGAACAACAAAACCAAATCCAGCGACCGGACGACCGATCTGCTTTTCGTCGACTACCAAGATCGCCACGCTGCAGCCAGCATAGGGAATGGCCTGAAGATTCTCGGCAAGGACAGGAAAACCGCCCAGCACCTGCGACGCCTGAGGAGCTGGAAGCGCCATGACAACGGCGTCGAACGCATGCGTTTGCTCTGCCGCTTGCAAAGTCCAATGATCGCCCGTTTTTTCGATAGCCGAGACCGGCGTATTCAGATGAATCGCCTGCCCAGAAAGACGATCTGCAAGCCGCTCAATCAACTGCCCCATGCCGTGGTTGGGTGCCACAAACATCGAGTACCGGGCCCCGCTCTCGTTCTTCTTCCCATCGCTGCGATGCTGCATGCCTTGGATCAAGCTGCCGTGCTTTTGCTCCATTTCCACGAACTGCCGTAGCGTTGCATGAATACTGAGCTTCGTTGGATCGGCCGTATAGATCCCGCCAATAAGGGGCTGAACAAGGCGCTCGTACACTTCCTTTCCCAAGCGGCGTATGACAAACGCCTGCAGGCTTTCGTCGGTGGTGTCTTTCCGTTTCGCAACGAAGTACTCTTGAGCCAGCCGCAGCTTCCCTGACCAACTCAGAATGGGTGTCGTCACCACCGACCACATCTTGCTGGGGGCCATCAACACAAAGCCCTCTGGGACCGGATACAGCTTGCCTCGGCGAACAACGTACGCTTTACGCAGGGCCTCGTTGGTCGGCAGCAGTTCCTCTTCTATCCCCAATCGGCGGCATAAGTCGACTGCGTACGGGAGATTGGTGATGAAGGTATCAGCGCTGTTTTCCAGCAAATAACCATCATCGGTCGTCGTCGTTTGCAGAACCCCACCCAGGCGGCTGTCGGCTTCAAAGAGATGAACCTCAAACTCGGGGTTCAGTTCCAGCAGCCGATGCGCAGCGGCTAGTCCTGAAATTCCACCACCAACAACGGCAACGCGAGGCCTGGAAACTTGCGGGTCAGTCATGCAATCAGAAATTCTGCGAGGGGGCGAGGCAACACGATTTCTCTATTGTAGATCCCCGGCACCGATATGGTTACCCAGGCATCCGGTAGGCTGTCTCTGTGACAAGTCCTTCTATTGCATCGAAGTGAGCCCTCCAGGTGGTGCGGGGTTGGCAACGTTCGCAGGTCGGGGGAAAATAGCACCTCTTGTAACTTTTTAGCCCCAGGAAAAGCACCTGTGCAGATTGGCAACACGCAGATCGTTGATACGTTCGCCGAAGCGTTTGGCATGGTCTATACCCGGCTGGTTATCACCGCGTTCGACGATCATTGGCTGCGTGCCGCGACCAACGAAGTGTGCGGCTATGGCAGCAGCGTGATTGCCTGCGATGCGGAAGTGGGGGTCGAGCGACTGCTTTCCGCCGAAGAATCCCCCGACGGTCGGCCAGGTGCTGCGGTTCTGGCGTTTGGCTTCTCGGCCGATGCCCTTGCCAAAGCGGTCACCAAACGGGTAGGCCAATGCGTGATGACCTGTGCATCGACGGCCGTTTTCGATGGTCTTGCCCAAGCCGAAAAAAGAATGCCGCTGGGCAAGTCGCTCCGTTACTTCGGCGACGGCTTCCAGAAAAGCAAGGTCATCGACGGGACGCGTTACTGGCGCATCCCGGTCATGGACGGAGAGTTCTTCTGCGTTGAATCGCTCGGCATTGAAAAGGGAGTCGCCGGCGGAAACATCATCTTTCAGGCCGTTGATCAGGCGACCGCGTTAACTGCGGCCCGCAAAGCGGTCGATGCATTAGCCCCATTGGCCGATGTGATTGCCCCCTTCCCCGGCGGCGTCGCACGTAGTGGTAGTAAGGTCGGGTCGAAATATAAGAGCCTGATGGCTTCGACCTCTGATACCAATTGCCCGACTCTTCGCGGTCGCGTCGAGTCCCAGGTCGTGGAAGGGGCAAACTGCGTGCTGGAAATTGTCTTAGATGGCACCAGCGAGCAGGCCATTGCCGACGGCATGAAAGCCGCCATGAATGCGGCGGCGATACATGGTGTGCTGGTTATCTCTGCCGGCAACTACGGCGGAAAACTCGGCAAGTTCCACTTTCACTTGAAAGATCTGCTCTAGTTCGGCTATTTCGGATCCGTCGCTCTGGCAAGAAATAAAAAAGGCCCCAGACCGCATCCGAGCAGCCTGGGTACCAGGGGAAAGATCGTTCGTCGAAGCGGGATAGGTAACTTAGTCTCGCATCGCGCCGACAATGGAATCACAGGAAATGCGCCGTTCGGCGATCTGACCAAGATCGTTCAACGAACGACGCTGGCCTACATTGTTCCAGGCATTGATGTCCGCCAGTTCGGGCATCAGGTCAACCAATTGATCGGTCAAGACTTCAGCCAAAATTCCGATGTTGGCTTCCTGAGTCCGTTCGGAAATCGCTTTGACCGTTTTCATGATCCGAACCAGCTTGGCACGCTCACGAATCGGCGACGACAGATTGTTCTGGGGTTCTTCCAGAAGGTCCGCGATGGGCACATCAAGGATGTCAGCCCATTGCGAGAGTTGCGACACCAATAGGTCGGTGTCGGGTTTCTCTTCTTCGCGAACCTGAGAAGCGGGCATGCCCAACTTCCTAGATGCTGTGCGAAGCGAAACTCCTTGTTGTTTACGAAGTTCGCGGATGCGATGCAACTTACGAGGGGACCTATTGCCCGTCTCGGAAGGCGCGTACGCGTATACCGCGTGGTCCATAGTGAATGGAACCGTTGCCATGAGAAGTCCTCCCTTGTTCCGGAGGCTTAACCGACTGCCGTAGGGCCGTAGTCGATAGCAACGTCGAGACAATACCACAGCAACCTCACTGGAAGCGCGCGGGCACCAAGAGCGAGTATCGTTGGAATGCTTCTTGTCTGTTCCGTTTACTGCGATCTAAGGCCGAATAGCTGGGGTGCCTAATCCCGTCTGCTAAGCCCTGTTTGGAAGTCTAGCTACGCCCTCGAGGAGAATCAGGACGCGACCGAACTTCGTGATAAGTGTGCCTGAAAACGTTTCAAGCATCGGAATGATTCCGAAGCTGCCAGAGGCTCTCTCTTCAGGCAATCAATGCCGGAAAGTTAACCCTGGTGTGAAAATGAGGATATTATCGCCTGAAACATTTTGAAGGCACTGGCTGATTCTATCGAATGGTTCCGATCGAATCAAGACTTTGTATCATTTATCGGAAAATAATTCGCCCCAACTCTATCCGTAAGGGACACCATCGAGACAAACGGAAAACATTTCTCAGACTGCCTGTTATTCGCCGGTGGCGAAATTCTGGATTCGGCGAAGGAACCGAGGCATTTTCAGCTTCGGTGCCGGCGGCTCGACCGTTTCATTGGGACCGACCGAGGCTTTCATCTCGGGCAGCGAAACTTCCGTAAGCGATTCCAACTCGCTGATGTCCGCTCCCCAGCTTGAAAGTCGTGACAAAAGATCTTGCTGCAGCGGCTGTGGGTCGTTAGGCAGCAGTGCTTTGGCCGGCTCAGGCTTCGCCGGCTGCGGTGCCGGACGCGGTGGCATGGCCCGAGAGTGAGCTGCCGACGCGTCGAAGTGCATCGCCCATAAAGAATGGATGTCTTCGGTCGTCAACTTGTGATCCATGTCCTGGATCATCACAATCTCGCCGGCGGCCGCGGCAAGTCCCAAATCAATCGCGGTCGCTCTCCCACGCTGCGGGGTATAACGGCGCGAGCGGACCTGCGGAAATCGGCACGAGATTTCGTACAAGACTTCTTCGGTACCATCGGTCGAACCATCGTCGACGATCATCAATTCAAAGTCGTTCGTCAGATCGGCCACGATCTCTAACAAACGATCCACCTCAGCGACGATGCTCGACTGAACATTGTGGACCGGAATGACAATACTTAGTGACTTCTTCACGACGGAACCTCAGCAGGACATGGGGGAGATCGACGGCAGCTGGCGATGGGTGGTACCAAAGCGCCGGAGTGGCGGCCCAACACTCTACGATTCGGCATCCAGCTTCCACTGACTACACCGCTAGCGAACTCGGTCCGAATGTGCTGGGTCTTCCGGTAAGATCGATTGATCGCAGCGCGCTAAATCTGCCGTTTGAACCGTGAAAGGAAAAGTGACGCCACCTAGGCTCGCTTCCGGTCCCCGCCTCCCATAGGGGAGAGGCGAACAATACAACAAGATGCCGCCCCAATCCAACGTAGGGTAAGAGCAATGACGCGAAGCGGAACGTATCGCACCGAATGCGGCCTCCATCGCATGGCAACGCGGCAACGTTGTGCATGGTGCGATTCGCTGCGCTACTCAGCACCCTACGGCAGAACAGGCCTCTTCTTTCTCATCCCCTCTCCCCCGTATCCGGGGCGAGGGGACGAGATCAAGGTGCCACCTGCACGTCTTGATCGGCATGGCTTCGGAGGGTGGTTACCCGGTTGCCGATTGTTGCAGAAACAGCCACACTAAACCGAATTGATTCCCTTTTACCCGGCCAAGTGATCAAGAGTACGAAGCGATGTCCATCTCTTTGCCCCGTGAGCCCGATTTTGACAAGGCCGGCGGTCTGGTTCCGGCGATCGCGCAAGATGCCGAAAATGGCGAGGTGTTGATGATGGCCTGGATGAACCGTGAGGCCTTTCAGGAAACACTCAGCACCGGACGTGCCGTCTACTTTAGTCGTAGCCGCGGCAAGTTGTGGCGTAAAGGGGAAGAAAGCGGTCACCAACAGCAGGTCCGTCAGATCTTAGTCGACTGCGACGCAGATACGGTCCTATTGAAGGTCGATCAAAAAGGGGCCGCCTGTCACGAAGGCTATCGAACCTGTTTCTTTCGTGAAGTGGGCCCCAGCGAAACCAAGATCGTTGCAGAGCGTCTGGTAAACCCAGAAGACGTGTATAAAAAATAACGTTCCAGTTCCCTCTCCCTTCCCAAGGGCAAGGGGACTAAGAACAAACACTTAACCGAAAGAATTATCATGAGTTTCGACGCCAACTTGGATGCTTTGAACGTTGAACTTCCGCCTGCCCCTAAGGCCATGGGTCTTTACAAGCCAGCGGTCACAGTCGGCAACATGCTTTACCTCTCGGGGCATGGTCCCTTGAGCACCGACGGAACACTTCAACTGGGCAAAGTGGGCGTCGATGTCGATCAGGAAGTGGGCTACGCGGCCGCTCGCCAAACCGGCTTGGCCATGCTCGCCACCTTGAAGGCGCACCTGGGCAGCCTCGATAAAGTCAAACGTTTGGTGAAGACCTTTGGCATGGTCAACTGCCAGGATGGTTACACCCAACAACCGGCCGTCATCAATGGCTTCAGCGAACTGATGAAGGAAGTCTTCGGCGAAGAGCACGGAATCGCTGCCCGCAGTGCCATCGGGGTGAACGCCTTACCGGCGGGCATGACCGTGGAAGTCGAAGCGATTTTCGAGTTGAACGACTAAACCAATCTTCAGTCCCCTTCTTCCTTCAAGGGAGAGGGGGACTAGATTTATCCACTATAAAACACTCCATAAACTTTTCTCGGATCCACCATGGAACGCGAGTTTTACGATCGAGCAGAAAGTATCCGTCAGCGGCTCCTACAGTTAAAGGACTCTCTTTGACTACGCCGCCAAAGAGCAACAACTGAAGGAAATCGAGCAGCGGATGTCCGCGCCCGACTTCTGGGACAATCAAGAGAAAGCCCAGGAAACAGTCGGCCAGATGAAGTCACTCAAGAGCCTTGTCGAGCCGCTGGAACAGTGCTTAGCTGGTATCGAAGATCTTGATGTGATGCTCGAGATGGCCGAGGAAGACGACTCTCTGGCCGACGAAGTTCCCGGTACGCTCGAGAAGTTGGAGACCGATCTCGAAACGCTGGAACTCAAAGCCCTGCTCGACGGGCCTTACGACAACTGTGGTGCGATCGTCACGATCAATGCCCGCGATGGTGGTACCGACGCCAACGACTGGGCCGAAATGATGCTCATCATGTACGGGCGTTGGGCCGATCAAAACGAATACAGCGTCGAACTGCTCGACCGTACCGACAACGAAGAGGCCGGCATCAACAGTGCCACTTTCGTCGTTCGCGGCCCGATGGCCTATGGCTATTTGAAAGGTGAAACGGGCATGCATCGTCTGGTGCGGATCAGCCCGTTCAACTCAGATGGAAAACGCCAGACAAGCTTCGCGGCGGTCGACGTTTCGCCTGAAATCCCCGATAGCGAAGAAGTCGATATCGACGAAGAGGACGTCCGCGTCGATACCTACCGGGCCAGTGGTGCTGGTGGTCAGCATGTGAACAAGACCGATAGCGCCATTCGCCTGACGCACGTTCCGACCGGCACTGTCGTGCAGTGCCAACAAGAGCGTAGCCAGCACAAGAATCGGGCCCTGGCCTGGAAGATGTTGCGTTCACGTATCGCGCGCGTCGAAGAAGAACGCCGAGAAAGCGAGCAGGCCGAAAAGTACAAAACCCAGGCCAAGGTCGGGTTTGGTTCGCAGATTCGCAATTACTTCCTCCACCCAGATCAACGCGTGAAGGATGCCCGAACCGGCTTTTACGTGGGCAGCTTTAACAGTGTGATGAACGGCGAAATCCAAGGTTTCCTCGACGCCTACTTACGGTGGCGAGTGGGCCAAGAATCGTCGCAAAACTAGCAACCAGGAACTTCATTCGTGTCAGAATCTTCACCCGATCCCGAAGCCCTCTTCGTTGAATCCATGCGTGACGATGGCGTGGGCCTATTCATCAATTTTGTGAAGCAGAAGGATCGCTTCGGTCACATAATTGCGTTGGTCGACGGAGACGAATGCGTTCCGCTATTCGTTTCGATCGAAGGAGACGACGAGGAGCCGTGGCCTGAGAGTCCTCCCTTTCAAGAGATTCACATGGAAGAGCGAAAGGAAGGAACCGTCGCCCTGCTGGTCGGAATGGCCGGCGACAGTCACTGGTCTGCCGCCGTCGAGCCCATGGACGAACCAGGTGGCATTCACTTCTCGGTGGCCTGCCGCATGAAGGACTACCCGATGCGGATTTGCAGCCGATATGGCTGTGCGTTGGAAGAAACGATCGATCCGACCCTGCAACGCGACGGCCCTTGGGTCTGGAAGATCAACGAAGTCGAGGTATGTGTCGACGTGATCGCTCAGGAACAATTTCCCACGCCAGAAGTTCCGGCTTCGGCGAGCGGGTTCGAGGTGAACGCGTCACTCGATGGAGAGCCCTTCCCCAAAACCATTCAGTGGCGCTACAAGATTTGGGTTCGGTAGCGTTTAGCAAGAATGGAACCGCGTTAAAAGTCGGTGGTATCGAACGGAGGTCCAACGCTTAATGCGCCAGAGCCGGAACCACCGCGAACGGTTTCCAAGAGATCGGTCATTAGATCTTGCATCTTCGAGACCGTACCAATGACCATGGCCGCGTGTTCCTCTTCGCTGCGCATTTCGACGTCATTGGTCAGTTGACGCGAGGTGTCGGCCAACATCTGGGCGGCTGCTTCCAGTCGTGTTGGGGAAGCGTACCCGGTATTATCCACCTGATGCGGGGCTCCGTCTTGCTTCCACGTGGTATTACCTAACCAGCGTAGGATGCTTTGTCGGCTGAGGACCCCTAAGGCCTTGCCATTCTCGGAAATCAGAACCGTGCGAATCGAAACACGGTTCAGGAATTCCCAGATAACACGCAAGGGAATATTGGGCGGGTAACAGATCAGATTCTTTCGCATCACTTCGCCGATCGTAATCTCGTGAGGATTCGGTCGAGTGGCGACAGACATCAAATCCTTTTCCGAGACAATACCAACGAGGTTGCCTTCGCGATCGACAACTGGTGCCGACGGAATTCGATAGTCTAAAAAGAACTGACTGATTTCAATGACACTTGATTCAGGTGTCACCGTACTGACGACAGGGGTCATGGCATCGGCTGCGACGGCTCTGCCAAATACCGAATCGAATTGCTCTGAGGCGCTATTTGACACCGCATTTTGCAGATTGCTAAAGGAGACAACCTGGTTGCGGCCTTTTTGCTTGGCTTCGCTCAGGCACTGATCGGCGATATCAATCAGTTCTTCCTGCTCTTCCATTTCAGCAAGCGTCTCGGCAACGCCTAAACTTGTCGTGACATTCACTACGGCCGAGTCGAGGACAATGTCGGTTTCGGCAATTCGCTTACGTAGGTTCTCGGCCCACAAGCAAGCTTGAGCGGTCGAGGTTTCCGGCAAGATGGCACAAAACTCTTCGCCACCGTAGCGGCAAATAATATCTGACTTGCGAACCGAGTCTGAGAATATCCGACCGATTTCCTTTAAAACCTGATCGCCGGAAGCATGGCCATGGACATCATTGATTCGTTTGAAGTAATCGATATCGAAGATCACACACGAGAGCGGCAAGCGATAGCGACGAGCCCGGCTCCACTCCTTCGCGATCATCTCTTCAAACACGCGGCGCGTCGGCAAGCCGGTGAGGAGATCGCTATTGGCCAGATGCGTTAATCGGGTTTCCAATGCCAGAATTCGCTGCCCCGATCGCATTCGTGCGACCAGTTCACCGCGATCGATCGGCTTGGCCAAAAAGTCGTCGGCCCCGGCATTAAGAGCTCGGGTCAGATTCTCACGGTTTCCGTGAGAGGTGGCCATCACGATATACATATAGTGCGAGCTAACGACATGTCGCACGTGTCGGATCAGATCGATCCCCGAACCATCGGGCAATTCCCAATCGGTAACCAGAAATTTGAACTGGTGCTTTTCCTCTTCCAGTACCTCCAACGCTTCCCGGCAACTTTCAGCAGTTACCACTTCGTAACCTTCTCGCGATAGAAACTCGCGAATGAGAGTTCGAATGAGCCTGTCGTCATCAACAACCAACACATGGCTGCGAATCAAATTAGGATCGGGTGGATTTACGGTGTCGGGAGTCAATTTCGTGCTCTTTCACTCGCTTTAAACGAAGCCACAGATTCGTTCGGTTTAACCAAAGGTAGATTACGTTTTCCAATGAGAGAAAGATTAATTACTACGAAACCCATATTCATTTTCAGGACGACTCGCGGGAATTACCGTGTAGGCTAAGTTCGCCTGTAACGGTTATCCGGAAGGTTCTCCTCCTATGGCATGTAACACGTTTGACTCTCCACCCGTCGACTTGCATCGGTTGTGTGAGCGGTTTGAGTGATTGCAATGAAAACGATTGGTCGATTTCGTGTTTAGGTATCGATGCGCCACCGCACGGATAGCAGTGTGCTGCATCACTTGAAACTTCATGGATGAACCGATGGATCGACCTCTGCCCTCAACCAGCCGAGCTGGGATTGCACTGAGTTTGACGATATTAATGATCGTCGGCTGTGGGCGCAATTCGAAGGTGGCCAACCACCGCGACGAGAAGTCGCAGGTAGCCGCTCCGAATCGTTTTCATGCGCCCGCTGACGTTCGTCCGATGGCACAGCTCGCCGCTCATCTTGAAATCAGCGAAGCGCACGAAAACATCATTAGCAACCCATACGCTAATCCCAAGCGTCTTCCTTCGGTTGCCAAACCCAAGACAGCCGACGAACCAACCCCACTCGAATCAATTCGCTTCCCGCTCAAAATCGAAAAATCGGAACCAACCGAAAAGTCACCACAACAGAAACCGTCCTCTCAGTCGGTACCCTCGAAGCCTCGCGAGCCGGAAGAGCTTTTACTAGAGCCCCCTGCTCATATCCCCAGCCCCAAACAAAACATTGCCCAGCCCAGCCCAGCACCGAAGAAGCCAGAACTAGCGGCACCGATCCTCGCAGAGCCGATGCCAGCCCAATCGGCACCCAGCAAACACGAGAACGCGAAGGTCGTACCGGAACCACAGAAACCAGTCGCACCGAGTCGTCAACTGGCACCACTCGCGCTCAATCCCCCGCAGATTGAAGCGCCCAGAAACGAATCGCCTCCACAAGTAAAACTGCCACCACCACCGGTAAAGAAACCCCTGGCACACGCACAGCCCGAGATCCAACTTCTGCCTAAGGTAGAGGACCAGCCGATCAGTGCCCCTGCAATGCGAGAGATTCCCCCTGCCCCGGTCATGCCGAACTTCCTTGCCGAGTCGCCCCAGCAAGACAAGGTTCAAGCCAAAGCAGAAGCAACCAAGCGGCCTGAAAGTCCACGCTCTAAGTTCATAAGTCTCGCCCCGTCGGCACCTGAAGCAGACGTTTCGCTGAATCCGGCCAAGCAGCAAGTCGTGGACATTGCCGACATGCCCCTGCAGTCGCGCACCAGCACACCTCGCTCGGTGTCGATGACTCCGAGCATTGTGCCAACCGCGCCAAGGCCTGTTCAGGTCGACCATGCCATGCTCGCCGTCCGCGGACGGATGGCCACCCTGGTCGACCATGGATTGATCCTGGCCCAGCGAGGTGCGTACTACTCGGCACGTGCCGAGTTCGTTCAGGCCCTACGCTTGGCAACGCAAACCTTAGACACCGCCGAGAGAACCCATCGCCACAGCGAAGCGTTAGCCGACGCCATTGCGGCACTCGATGAAGCTGGCGAATTCATTCCGGCTGGGGCTCGCCTGGAAGCCAATGTCGACCTGAACCTGGTGGTCGACGCGCATCGAACTCCGGTCCTCAAAGGCAAAGATCTGGAACACGAAACGGCCCTGACCGCAGCCCAAGCCTACTTCTCCTTCGCTCAAGATCGCTTGAACGTTGCGTGCGGTGGCATGCCGGAAACCGCTCGGGCACTGGTTGGCCTGGGGCGTATTCAGCAGTACCTCAACAAATCGACCGGAGATAACCGTACACTGGTTGGTCCTCGCTCTATTGCGTTGTTCCAAACGGCGCTCGCGATCGACGGTTCCAACTACGAGGCCGCCAACGAACTGGGCGTCCTGCTAGCTCGTTACGGGCAACTGGAAGACGCGAAGCAGGCGCTGCTTCAAGGGGTAACGGCGGCACCGCGTGCTGAAATCTGGCAGAACCTGGCCTCGGTACATCAATCGTTGGGGGAAGTCGAAATGGCACGACGGGCCTCTATCGAGGCCGAAGCGGCGCATCAGTTCGCCGACGCCAACGCTGGCCTGGCTGCGGTTCGATGGGTTTCGCCTCAGCAGATGGCACAACATGGCCGCGGAGAAACTGGACTCAAGCAGTCGCAACCGGAAGCAACAAGCCAGCCGGTTGCCCAGCGGCACCGTACCCCCTCTCGATCGATTCGATAGCTTGGTCAAGGATTCGACCTGATGCATACTCATAAACTTATCATTTGCGGCTTGATGATTGCCGGCCTGACATCGTCGGCCTGGGCACAAATGATGGCCCCAAACTACAACCCGCACGATCGCCAAGTCCTCGTTGGCGTCGACTCTGCCGATCCGGTTTGCGAGGGCGAACCTCACTGGAACGCACGGCGACCGATCCCCTGGCAAGTCTTCGCTCAGGGAGAATACGTTGGCCCTGCACGAACGGCTCATGTGCCGGAGTATCGACTGCGCGTCGGTGACGACCTCGATTTCGTTTACCGCCTGACGCGGCAAGAGACGACCAGTCCTTATCGTCTGAACGTGGGCGACAAGGTCAGTCTGGAATCGCTCACCGATCCGAATCTCGACCGCGACCTGGTGATTCAGCCCGACGGCACCATCACCGTCTTGCTGCTGGGACAAATCCATGCCGCACGGCGGACCGTCGATGAGCTTCGGGCCACGCTCGACGAAAAGTACAAAGAGTACTACAAGGTCCCTGCCATCACCGTGACACCGCTGCAAGTCAACACCAAGCTGGAAGACCTGCGGGCGACGGTCGACAGCCGAGCTGGGACCGGTGGTCAGGGACGCAGTAGCCGCGTCACGCCAGAAGGTACCATTCAGCTTCCGGCCATTGGCAACGTGCCAGCCCAGGGGATGACGCTTGAAGAACTTAAGCGCGAGATCGATCAGCGGTATGCACAAGAGATTGAAGGGATCGAAGTGACTCCGGTCCTGATCCAACGAGCCCCCACTTACATCTACGTACTGGGCGAAGTTCCCAACCCAGGCCGCTACGAACTGACCGGCCCTACGACCGCAATTCAAAGCATCGCCATGGCCGGAGGCTGGAACATCGGTGCGAACCTCCGCGAGGTCGTCGTTTTCCGCCGGGCGGAAGACTGGCGTCTGGTAGCTACCAAGCTTGATCTGAAGGGGGCCCTGTACGGCAAACGCCCTGCCCCGTCGGACGAACTTTGGATTCGCGATGCCGACATCGTGATCGTGCCCAAGGCCCCTGTTTTGTGGGCGGACGAGTTCATCGAACTAGTCTTCACACGCGGCATCTACGGCGTAGTCCCCTTTCAAGGGGTGAACATCAGCGTCAATCGGCTGAGCAACTTCTAGTTCGCGCAAAAAACCTGAAAAATTCGAGCTAGGCGAAACTTCCTTCTGTTTACTACAGTTTACGAGGTAGGAATTCGCTCGCCTGGCTTTTGTTTTCGGGAGTGCTCACGCCGTGTATCGCCTTATCCTTGTCTTTTCTCTCAGTTGCCTCCTGGTTTCGCCAGGCTGGGCACGTGAATCCAAAATCGAACCTCAGCCCATCGGCAAGAAGATCGAAGCGTTCGAGCTGAAGGACTTTCGTGGTAAAACGCATAAGCTCTCAGACTACTCGGCCAGCGACGTCGTCGTTCTGGCGTTCATCGGCTGCGAATGCCCCGTGGCCAAGCGATATTCGGTGACCCTACAGCAGTTGGCTGGCGAGTTCAAAGACCGAAAAGTCACCATTTTGGCCATAGATGCCAACCAGCATGATTCCATCACCGAGATGGCCTCGTTTGCCCGAACGCACTCGCTGGAGATTCCGTTCCTGAAAGACCTGGCCAATCGCCTGGCCGATCAGGTCGGTGCCCAGCGCACGCCAGAGGTGGTGCTGCTCGATCAAGCAAGAACCATCCGTTATCGGGGCCGTATCGACGATCACTTCCTGGTCGGCAACATTCGCGACGGAGCGACCCGCGATGACTTGAAGATCGCCATTGAAGAAGTCCTGGCCGGCAAGCAGGTCAGCGTGCCAGAGACCGATCCGGTCGGATGTCATATCGGTCGCATTCTCGAAGCAGACGAAAGCTCGGAGGTGACGTACTCGAACCAGATTGCACGTATCTTCCAAAAGCGTTGTGTCGAGTGCCATCGCGAGAGTCAGATCGCTCCGTTCGCGCTGACCGACTACGACGAGGTCGTCGGTTGGGCCGAGATGATCGCGGAAGTGGTCGAAGACCAACGCATGCCTCCCTGGCATGCCGATCCCAAGTATGGGCACTTCTCCAATGACCGGCATCTTTCCCCACAAGAGAAAGACATCATCTTGAAGTGGGTCGAAGCAGGTGCCCCGCAAGGCGACGCGAAGAAGCTGCCGGAACCGGTTCAATATGTCGAAGGCTGGACCCTGCCTGAGAAGCCGGAACTCATCCTTGATATTACGAAAGAACCTTATGCGGTTCCGGCCGAGGGCGAAGTGAAGTACAAGTACTTCGTCACCGATCCTGGTTTCAAAGAAGACAAGTGGATCAAAGGAGCCGAACTTAAAGCAGGCAACCTCCAGGTTGTCCATCACATCTTGTGCTTCGCCCTGCCACCGGGCTCGGATGGAAAGGACCTCGCAGGAGGTGCTCGCGGTTTCTTGGTCGGATACGTGCCAGGCAAGATCGCCAGAAACTACCCGGAAGGGATGGCCAAACGCATTCCGGCCGGGTCACGACTCGTCTTTCAAATGCACTACACACCGATCGGATCTCCGCAGGAAGACCAAAGCCAAATCGGCTTTACCTTCATGGACCCTGCCGACGTGAAGTACGAAGTCAAAACGACCAGTGCGGTCAATCATCGTCTTAAAATTCCGCCAGGAGACAGCAACTATAAAGTGGAAGCAAAGTCGAAGCCTTCCCCCAGTGATGACACCGTGATCCTAAGCTTCATGCCACATATGCACCTTCGCGGCAAAGCGTTTCGTTATGTGGGTGTATCCCAGGATGGCCAGGAAGAAATCCTGATCGACATCCCGGCGTACGACTTCAATTGGCAGACAGCCTACGAACTGACCGAGCCCATGCAGATGCCCCAAGGCTCGTACGTGCACGCCATCGCTCACTTCGACAACTCGGAAGAAAATCCCTTCAACCCGGATGCAACCCAGACCGTTCGCTGGGGAGATCAAACATGGGATGAGATGATGATTGGCTACTTCGACGTCGCTATTCCAGCCGACCCGCAGAAACTGGCCCAGCAATCCAAGCCCGGCAAAGTCTCGCAGGCAGTGCTCGACAAAGCCGACGAGTTGATCACCAAGTTCGACACCGACAATGATGGCGAGGTAACCCGAGACGAAGTGCCTGCCCAAGGACACAACGTCTTCGATCGCCTCGATAACAACGGAGATAAAACGGTCACCCGCGAGGAACTCATCGACATCTTCCAGAAGTACCCCGCCGTGATGCGAATGATCCGATAAGTAACCCACCGGGTGCAAACCAACGCACCCAGGTAGACCTCAACTCATCGGGTGGTCCAGATATATCTCTGGACCGGCATCGCCGACAAGCGGCTAGTGCAAGAACGTGAACAGGTAGCTAAGTCTCCATCAGGCGCAAACCCAACTCACAAGCCGCTTGTGCCTGTGGCCCCGGAGATAAAACTCTGGGGCACTCTTGTTCGTACTCGCCTGGTTGAGCAGACGTACCTCTCGCGAACCGGCTTGCTTTAGCTAGGGCCGTTCTGAGTTAGGATCTGCAGGAAACGTCCCCCGTTGTCGTACCAGCCTTGGCGGGTAAACCGGGTCCAAAGTAGGTCCGTCACTACCGATGCTCGGGCTCCATCTTCCGCTTCCAGCGTCAAGATCACACGCCGATACGGCAAAGGCTCGCGATGGAAGAAATCAATTCCGCGTTCGGTAATGTTCTTGCCCACGACAACCGTTGATAGTTCGTTCAACGGTTCGCCTGATGCATCGACTGGCGTGAGGTAGATCAGATGCGGATAAGGATAGCGAAAGTCGCGGCGTCGTTCGTTGGTGATCTTTTTGGGCAGAATCCGGCTGATCAGCTGACCTACCGTTGCACGCACTTTGGCATCGCTCTCTTCCGAGCAATTGGGCACCGTGGTGAATGCAAACTCAGAAGTAGTCGCTGCGCAGCTTGGCATAGATTCAACCTCGAGGAATAACAAAACGGAAAAGAAATGGGCTCGTAAAGCAGACTGCTCACGAGGTTCTACGTGGATAAGGAGGACGTTCAGAAGAGCAATTGACGACCGAGCAATCGGTATAACCGGTCTGCGCGGACCATCCCACAATGTTTGCCCCAGAACTATTTAAATAAATAGGTCATGATTCGACGATGGGCAAGGAAAAAGAAACGCAGTCTGCGGGAAAGCTTTCTTGAACAGGAAAAAACGCTCTCGACCGATTGAAAGCTCCTCTTTGCGGGTTGGCCCAGAGATTCATCTCTGGGTCGGCATCGCCGACAAGCGGCTAGTGCAAGAACGGGAACAAATAGCCAAGTCTCCATCGGATTCAAACCCAACTCACAAGCCGCTTGTGCCTGCGGTACTCAGAGATAAATCTCTGGGCCAACCGGTTCGAATTATTCCCGAAGGGTCTTCGAGCTTCCGGTTTAGCTGGAACTCAGCTGGCGATACTTTCGCCGCAGTTGGGCGACCGTCAGTGGATCTTCTTGATGGGCCGAGATGGCCAGGCGTAACGCGTTTTTCGCTTCGTACCAATCGCCGCGGTTAGCTGCGTCTTCGATCCATTGCTGGTAAATCGAACGCACCGAATGCCGACTTGGTGATTGGTCGCTCTGCTCTTGCAAGAGACGTAGCGACTGTGAATACCGTCCCTGGCGGCACCACTGATCGATCACGGCATCGACGATCTTCCGTCGGTTCACTTCCAGGTCGGGGTCATGCAGACGTTGGTCTTCCATTCGCTTGAGGATATCGAGTGCCGTCTGGCAGTCTTTCTCCGCAATGCATGCTACGGCCCAATTATTCAAGATGGCACTACGATTTCGCATGGCCGCCGAGTCTTGAGGATCCAACGACAAAGCGAAGTCGAGATGCCTGATCGCCGCTGGGTAGTCCCCTTTGGCAGCGTCCAGGCTGGCTTGATTGTAGGGGATTTTCGCGGCCAGGCCACGAGCCGAAAGTGTTTGCGCTTCCCCAGCGGCTTGTATGGCCGGCGATTGACTTTGATCGTGCGGCTCGAGCAAAAACCAGGTCGCACAGGTTGTTTCGATATCGAGTTCCGGTCGACTGAGAAGTCGGCACCAGACATGGCCACGTGTTTGCATGGCCACCGTTGGCAGGCCCGCTCGGTCGGTCAGAATCTGGTACAGAATCGTGGCCGAAACGCAGTTATAGTTTCCTTCGATCAACGCAATGCTCAGTGCGTTCTGATCTTCGTCGTACTGACCATTTAGCAGTCGATCGTGCATCGCCTGGAAGACCCACGCGGCCCGTTCTTCAAGCGAGTATCGTCCCCATTGTCGTGGAAGGTTGTCTTCCATCCACGTCAGATGCTCGGTCAGCCTCTGTTGGGCTGTCGCTTGATTGGTTTCGCTTAGATTCCCTTCGGCAGCCCAGGCCATGTCCAGCAAGTTTGCTGGTCGACTAGCCGCAGCCGCCTGCCGCAGTGCAGGTAGCGAGGCAATCGTCATGATCGCCAGGTAAAGCAGAATCAGCATCCAAAGGACGCGATCAGATTCCTTCCAGATTCGAAGCATACCGCCACCGGCCGGGATTTGGTTCTCGGGAGAGTTTCTTAAGTGTGCGCGCTGGCTATTGGCACGCGTAAAGCGTTTCCGCTTTTTTCCCACACGCAGTCCTTGCCCAAACCTCAGAGTCGTGGAAACCCGTACGACCCGGTCGCCCTGCCCTGCCAAGCGATCAAAACTTGGCCGATTCGATGGAATTCAAATACATTTCGGCGGATCCTTGCCCCCCAACGTCCGTGCGGTATATTTAGAGGAACGTCTCGCGGGTGTAGCTCAATGGTAGAGCCCTTGCTTCCCAAGCAAGTTACGAGGGTTCGATTCCCTTCACCCGCTCTCAAAAAGATAAAACGCCGCAAAGGTCTCTCCTTTGGCGGCGTTTTTTTGTTTCCAAGGCGTTTCCCATGTACGATGGGTGGACCCTTCACATCCTGCCTTGAAAACTTTTCACCGGTGAAATGCCATGCTCGTCCGTACGCCTGCCCTGCTTGTGTTGACCTTCGTATTCTTCGCATCGTCTCTAGCGACGGCAGCGGAAGAGGTCGACGTTTATATTCTTTCCGGTCAGTCGAACATGGCCGGCAGCGGTAACAAGTCGCAGCTAACCGAGCGTTGGACGACTCCCTTGCCGTCTGTCCAATACTGGGATGGCAAGCAGTTCGTCGATTTCGATCCGCTGAAGTTGAACCTCAATGGTGATAAGCGTTTCGGTCCAGAAGTCGGCTTTGCAACCACGATGGCTTCGCTACAGCCGGGCAAGACGATTTACGTCGTCAAGTTCGCACTGAGCGGCCAGCCCCTGCATGCTGGGTTCAACGGAGCGAAGTGGATGGGTGCTGAGCCGGGTGCCAATCGCGGTACCTTTTACCCTGGCACATCGCCGGAAGATCCTAATATGGGGAACCACTACAAGCGACTTCGAGACCAATTCACCAAGGCCTTCGCCGCGCTGAAAGAGGCCGGGAAGACTCCGCAGCTGAAAGGGATTGCCTGGATGCAAGGAGAAGCCGACGCCAAGCAGGAAGTTTCCGCAACGACCTACGATCAATCAATTGCCTTGCTCAAGTCGCGAATGGAAGAAGACTGTCAAAGTGGTCCGGTCCCCTTCGCCATGGGACAGGTCCTGCCGAATATTCCTTGGATGGATCGCTTTACCCATCGTGACGAGATCCGCCAGGCCCAGGCCGATGCCGACATGCGAAGTGGATCGGCGTTGGCAATTCGAGGTGTGTGGAATGTACCGACCGACGGCATGCCGCTGCTAGCAGACACGGTCCACTACGACACGACGGGCCAGTTGATGCTGGGAACCTCCTTCGCCTTGGGGGTTCTCGAGGCGACAAACCAGATGCAGATGGTCGCTGCACAGGACGATCCCGAATAATCGCAGCTAGCACCGGCCGGAATTTGATTCCGCTGGGCGACTGATATTGCTGGCAACGGCGAATCGTTGTAATTTTCTTCGGTTCCTCATTCGCCGTGCCTGCTATTGCGCAATGGATGTGCGTTTGCGACGGCGAGTTTCCCCAAGGGCACCCCAGCGGCCAAGGCCATCTGGCGTGCTCCTTACCGAGATTGCACGACCCGAAGCATGAAGTATCTGCTGCTCGCGATTCGCCACTGTGTTTCCCGTTACCGCTGGTCCATCGTTGGCTCTGTCATCTGTTCGTTGATGGTGGGGGTTCTCTGGGGCGCGAATATCGGCGCTGTCTATCCGTTCGCCGAAATTATTTTCGACGGGCAGAGTATGCACCAGTGGGCCGAGCGAGAAACGGTCAACTGCCAGGAACAAATTGCCCTGCTGCGCAAAAACATTGATGGATACGACGAGCAACTTGTCCAAACCAAAGACCCCGTCAAACGAGCAGAAATCAATCGGCTTCTGCGCCGCGACGACAGCGCGATGAACGGCTGGGAAGACAAGCTCGCCAATATCGAGAAGTCGCAACCATGGATCGATGCTTATGCCCCGGACAGTCCTTTCAGCACCTTGCTGTTGATTGTCAGTTTTTTGATGGTTGGCACTCTGGCCAAAGGGGTGTTCCTTTCGATGAGCATGATGCTTGTCGCTCGGGCAACGCAGTTGACCACGCTCGACTTGAAGCATCAGGTATTCGTTAAGCTCCTAGACATTCGTCTGGGCAAGACAAACATTTCTACCGGCGATTCGACGACCCGCATGAATGGCGATGTCGGATCGATCGGCGCTGCGATTGAGATTTTGTTCGGTAAGTCGATCCGCGAACCAGTGAAGATGTTCGCCTGTCTTGCTGGGGCCGCTTATATCAACTGGCGGCTGCTGATCCTCTCGTTGTTGATTGCCCCGATTGCGGCGTTCGTTCTGTATAAGCTTGCCCGCACGATCAAAAACCTGAGTAAGTCGTCGATTAAAATCCAGGCCCGGATCACCGGTTTCTTCCTGCAAATCATGAGCGGCTATTACGTCGTCAAGGCATACGGCACCGAAGACTACGAGCGAAAACGCTTCGAGGCCAAATCGCGCGAGGCCTATTGGGAACACGTCAAGATTCAGTTCTTCAATTCGATGGTCCGCGTCAACAATGAAGTGCTCGGTCTGGGCATGGTCTGCCTGTCGATGGTCGCCGGCGGCTATCTGGTGCTCAACCAAGAGACGCACATCTTTGGTATTCCTTTGGCGGATAAACCGATGGAACTCGGTTCAATCCTTGCCTTTTATGCGTTCCTGATCGGCTGCACCGACCCACTACGAAAGCTGGGAGATGTATTCGGTTCCATTCAAACAGGGATCGCTGCTGCGGAAATGGTTTACCCGCTGCTGCAACTCGAGAACCCCATTAAAGACCCCGAAAATCCGGTCCCGATCAACAGCGTCGGACGTGAAATCAAGTTCAACGAAGTTCAGTTCTGTTATGTTCCCAAGACGCCGGTACTAAAGAATCTCGATCTGACCATCCAACAAGGCGAGACGGTCGCAATCGTCGGACCCAATGGCTGCGGCAAAAGCACGTTGATCAACCTGCTGATGCGTTTCTACGAGCCCGATCTAGGCACGGTCGAGCTAGGTGGAACTGACATTCGCCAATTCCTTCAACACGACCTGCGATCGCAGATTGCACTAGTCACCCAGTCGACGGTGTTGTTTAACGAATCGATTCTCGAAAACATTCGCTACAGCCGCATGGACGCGACCGATGAAGAGGTCATGAAAGCGGCCAAGCTGGCCTACGTCGATCAATTCATCGAGTCGCACATGAGCGATGGATACGACACGCTTTGCGGCACCGATGGCTCGAGCCTTTCCGGTGGTCAGCGTCAGCGAATTTCGATTGCCAGGGCACTGCTGCGTGACCCCGACATCATCATCATGGACGAGGCAACCAGCCAGATCGACCTCGATAGCGAACGCCTGATTCATGAGAGCCTGAAAAACTGCATCGCCGGTCGAACCGCGATCCTCATCACGCATCGCGCCAGCACATTGCAACTGGCCGACCGAATCATTGTGATGAATCACGGCCAGATCGAAGCAACCGGGACTCACGAAGAGCTTATCCAGACAAGTTCGACCTACTGCCGGTTGTATGTCGAGGACGAGCCGGAAAGCGTGGACCAGACGACTAAGAAACGCTCGGCAGCCTAACGTCCCATGGGGTTGGCTGCCTGGGCCAGGCATGTCCAGTCGTGCCAATAAGCCTAGCAGCGGCGTCTTAAAACCGCATGCTTTGGCTGGCCCAGATCGACGCTTTCTACCCGAAGTTAGGCACTCTTGCGGTGATTCTCTTGTAGCTTCTTGGCCGCTCGCTGCCGCTTCAAGCTGGAAAGAATACCGGCGATCGGCGACGGATTCTGGCCGTATTTGAACTCTAGCTTCTCGATTTCAGCATGGGCAGCAGCACGGGCCGACTTCTCGGAGAGAAAACCAGTGATATAAGACTGCAGTAGCGGTTCGCCACCATCGACGCGGACACTGAACGCAATACGCGCCGAGATCGGGCTAGCCGGTCGCTGGGTGATCTCGATCTGGTAATCGAGGTAACTCTCGACCAGCGGCGATTGCATGCCGGCACGTCGGATTGATTTCGGTTTCCCCGTTCCATGGGAAGCGTGCTTACGGAGATCGAACATTGCCAGGACTCCTTTTCCTGAAATCAACGATCAAGTGCGTTGAGTCTAAGTGTCTGAATTCTTCTTCGGTCCGAAATGAACCGCACAGGCATCGCCACAGTCATCGTCGGCGCGTTTGCCGAATCGATAGCGTGCGGCGGCAACCTTTTGATAGAGCCAATTCCATAGTGGCAGCGAACCGGGGATATGCAATAGCGGCATCACCGGCCACAACATGGCAATACGACGCGTGAGATATCGAAACGCGAGCGCACCACTGTGTTGCTCACCTTGCGTATCGACGACCCACATTTCTTCCATCATCTGATCGTGTGTCAAATTAGGAGCGACCTGGGCTACCTTCGCGTCATGCAGCGAGAGGAACGAAAGTCGCTGCCCCAGATCGAGCCGATAAAGAATTCGCACGCCCCCGGTACAGATTCGACACTGACCATCGTAAATCACGATATCGGTATTTGGCCGATCCGCAGGACTAGGCAGGCTCTTCTTTTCGTTCTGGGTCTGAGATTGTGCTTGGGTACTCATTGACTCGTAATTTCTGAGTTGCCGGGTGGACCGGACGCAAGAATCGACCAGAGCGGTCCATTCGTCTTATCAGGCATAGGCAACACGACGGTGTTTCTATACTACCCGTAAATTCAAGTGTAATACCACTGCAACTTGAACGCCGAAATCGGGCGATTTCCCGAGAAAATAAGTAGGATTTCCGGGCCAAATTCCGGTACACTTAATAATGAACCGATCTCAGCGGCGAAATACCCGTGCAGATCCCCCGCGTGCCGTCGATTTCAAAAGGACGCCGATCCATGGAAACTCTTCAGAAGCACATCCGCAAAGCCCAGTGGCGCATGACGTTACAGCAATTCGTCGGGCGACTGATCATTTGCCTGTCGGTGACGCTGACGCTGGCCGCGATTGCGGTCATTCTGCCCAAGGTCTGGCCAATGGGGCTCGATCCGAGTGTCTGGATGTGGAGCTGGCTTGGGGGTGGAGTAGCGGTTGGTCTGATTGCGGCAATTACTTGGACCTACCTCAGCCGAGCTTCTGCGCTGGCAGCCGCCATCGAGTTGGACATTCGGTTTGGTTTGAAGGAACGCGTTTCCAGCTCGCTTTCGATGGACGAACAGTCGCGTCAGACCCAATGGGGTCAGGCCTTGATGGAAGACGCCACGCGACAGGTCGAACGTATCGACGTCAACGATCGATTCCCGGTACGTAGCGGCTGGAACGGCTTGGCCCCGGTGGCGATCATCGTCGGAGCGTTGCTGATCGCCCTCTTCGTGCCCAATGCGGTGCTCGACCCGAACACCGCCCAAGCCAATACCACCCAACTGGATCCCGAACAAACCAAGGTCGTGAAGAAGACGGCCGACCAACTACGCAAAGAGCTGAAAGAACGCAAAGAAAAGGCCGAAGAAAAGGGCCTCAAGGAAGCAGAGGATCTGTTTAAGAAGCTCGAAGAAGGGACCAAAGATATCGCCAAAAAGGACAAGGTCGATCAAAAGGAAACTTTGCTCGAACTGAACGACTTGGCCAAACAGTTGAAGAAACGCCGCGACGAGTTGGCTTCCAGTGAAGAGTTCAAAAAGAAGCTCGAAATGCTGAAAGACCTCCTTAAAGGCGGACTGGCCGAGGAACTGGCCAAAGCCATGCAGAAAGGCGACCTACAAAAAGCCTTGGAAGCGATGAAGAACCTGCAGAACAAAATGAACAACGGCGACCTCTCGAAAGAAGACCGAGAAGCATTGGCCAAGCAGTTGGAACAGATGGGCAAGAAGATGGAAGACATCGCCAAGGCCCACGAAGATGCCAAGAAGAACCTGCAGGAACAGATCAAACAGGCCCAACAGGCCGGCAATGAGGCCGAAGCCGAGCGTCTACAGAAGCAGCTAGACCAGATGGGCATGCAAGACGCCCAAATGCAACGCATGCAGCAGATGGGCAACCAACTGTCGAAGGCCTCGGAAGCGTTAGAAAATGGTCAACAGAAGCAAGCGGCCGATCAGCTGAACCAGATGGCCAACGAAATGCAGGACCTGCAAGCCCAGCTCGATGAACTAGAAATGATGGACGAAGCCATGGACCAAATGGAAATGGCTCGCAATCAGATGTGCAAAGCATGCCAGGGTGGCCAGAACGGAATGATGGGGCAAATGGGCCAGATGGGACAAATGGGCCAGCAACCGGGTAACGGCATGGGCCAGGGCCAAGGGCAAGGTGATCGCCCCGAAGAAGAAAACGAAACAGGCTCGTACGAATCTCAGGTTCGCGCCGACCCCAAAGCGGGACGCGGAGTGATCGTCGATTATGTCGACGGCAAAAACCGAGCCGGGCAGACGCTGATTGAAATCAAGTCGGCGATGGAATCGGAGTCTTCCCTTAGCAGCGACGCCTTGACCGAGACGCGACTCTCGAAAGACCACCAAGAGAACGCCCAGGAATACTTCGATATGGTCCGTGAAGGGCGATAAAGCGATTCGCAAATTCGATGCAAACGCAGACGGCGACCGAAAGCCCCCAGGGGGTGGCCCAGAGATTCATCTCTGGGTCGGCATCGCCGACAAGCGGCTAATGCAAGAACGCGAACCAACAGCTAAGTCTCCATCGGATTCAAACCCAACTCACAAGCCGCTTGTGCCTACGGCACCCAGAGATAAATCTCTGGGCCACCCCGGTGTTGGCTTAAAGCAGGCTGGTGAGTTTTCTTCTGTCTTCAGGCGACCCGCTGCGGAACTTCTTTGCGGTCCAGAATCCCTGGACAGGCCTTTTGCCTGGAGATGTGCTCTAGCCGTTCATCCGCTTGGGAATGGTGAAGCTATACAGAATAATGATGGCCCCGGTGGACATCATGCTCCAGGGTGCCCAGTCCGGAGGCGTAAACGCCTTGGGGCCTCCTTCAGCGGCCATCATGGCCGAATCAACGATCAGGCACTCCGCCCCGACGATGATCAACGTGATGCCGACTGCTAAAAATAGCGATCGCCACATGGCAAATCCCTTCTTTCCTCCATGCCTACCAATTCGGCCTGAGACAAGTCAGACCGCGGCGCGATCGAGCGCCTGAATGATTCGTTGTCACTCTTATCGGCCAGATACCGGGGTATCGCTAGCGTGAAATTTCACTTGCGGGCGCAGGCGTTATAACCCCTTTTATGCCCCCTCACACGCAAAAAGTTTCCCGACTCCTTAGTCCCCTCTTCCCCGAGGGGTGAGGGGTTTTACGCAAGGCAAGAAACAAAAAATCGCCGCACGAAATTCATTTCGTGCGGCGAGATGATTGATCAGCGAAATCGGGATTCGCCTCTGACCGTAGCCCAGTCGCCCAAAGGGGCGAGGGAACCAGAGTTGATCGGCTTTACTCCACGACCCACGTATCGCCAGAATTAAACAGCGCGTCCAGATCGGACTCGCCGCGTTTCTCTTTGGCTTGCTGTACCTGATAGTTGATCGCGTCGTCGTAGCAAGGCGCGTCGATATCACGTAGGACGCCGATCGGTTCAGGGAACTCGGGGTGCGACATGCGGGTAAGCAAGTACGCGAGGGTCGGCTCGGTTGTCTTTTCGTCGTGGAAAAGAAGATCGTCCTCGCTGATTCCTTTACCCAGCTCGACCACTTCCGGCGTCATGCCGTTGAGCCGGATGCCTTTGTCACGGTTTTTGCCGAAGATGAGCGGCTTACCGTGTTCCAGTTCCAGCACCGTTTCGGCCTTGGTGTCTTTGTCGGTCGCCCACTTGTAGGCGCCGTCGTTAAACACGTTGCAGTTCTGGTACACCTCGACGAACGACACGCCTTTGTGGGCGACGGCGCGTTCCAAGGTTTGCGACAGGTGCTTGATATGCACGTCGACCGAGCGAGCTACGAACGTCGCCTCGCACGAGATGGCCACCGAAAGCGGGTGAATCGGGTTATCGATCGCGCCCATCGGGGTACTCTTGGTGACCTTCCCCTTTTCGGAAGTCGGCGAGTACTGCCCTTTGGTCAGGCCATAAATGCGGTTGTTGAACAAAATGATGTTCAGGTTCACATTACGACGCAGCACGTGCATCAGGTGGTTACCACCGATGGAAAGTGCGTCGCCGTCGCCGGTAATGACAAAGACTGTCAGATCTTGCCGAGACGACTTCAGTCCGGTGGCAAACGCCGGAGCACGTCCGTGCACGCTGTGCATACCGTACGTGTTCATGTAGTACGGAAAGCGGCTACTGCAACCGATACCACTGACGAAGACGGTGTCTTCGCGGCTCATCTGGAGGTTCGACATGACCTTCTTCATTTGGGCCAAAATCGAATAGTCACCGCATCCTGGGCACCAACGCACGTCCTGGTCGGTACCGTAATCCGCGGGCTTCAATACAGGCAATTCTGCGGATGCCATGGTGGATCTTTTCTCTATCATTGAAGGATTGCAATTAAGTGTGTTGAAGTTTCACGCTGGCCCCCTCTCTCCCCGTAGGGGCGTGGGGACAGTTATATTTAGGTCAGCATCGACTCGATTTTCTCGGCGATTTCGGTCGTGGTGAACGGTTTGCCTTGCACCTTGTTCAGCCCGACTGCGTCGACCATATACTTATCGCGAAGCAGCAAACGCAGCTGGCCCAAATTCAGTTCCGGTACCAAAACCTTGTCGAAGCTCGAAAGCAACTCGCCCAGATTTCGCGGGAATGGATTGAGGTAACGCACGTGTGCGTGACTGACCGATTTGCCTTGGGCTTGCAGCCGATTGACCGCCGTGCGGCACGAACCGTAGGTTCCGCCCCAGCTGACCACTAATACTTTGCCACTTTCGCTGCCCATGACTTCCTGCGGCGGAACGGCTTCGGCAATGTTGGCAACCTTCTGGGCCCGGGTCATCACCATGTGATGATGGTTTTCAGGATCGTAGCTGACGTTACCGGTACCGTCCTGCTTTTCGAGCCCACCCACGCGGTGCATCAAGCCAGGTGTGCCTGGGATCGCCCAGGGCCGAGCCAGTTCTTCGTTGCGTTCGTAGGCCATAAACGGAGGATCGTCTTCGTCGCGTGGACCAGGATGGGTGACTTCAATCTTAGGAAGTTCCGCCATGCTCGGAATTCGCCATGGCTCGCTGCCGTTGGCGATGTAGCCGTCGGTCAGGATGACGATCGGGGTCATGAACCGGGTCGCGATTCGCCAAGCTTCAATCGCCACGTCAAAACAGTCGGCCGGACTGCGAGCCGCAATGATTGGCAACGGCGATTCGCCGTTGCGACCAAACATGGCCTGCAGCAAGTCGGCTTGTTCGGTCTTGGTAGGCAGGCCGGTACTGGGGCCACCACGCTGCACGTCGACAATCACCAGCGGCAGTTCCAGCATCATGGCCAACCCCATGGCTTCCCCTTTCAGGGCCAGGCCGGGGCCGCTGGTCGTGGTGAGGGCCATTTCGCCCCCGTAGGCCGCACCAATCGCCGCACACACGGCAGCAATTTCGTCTTCGGCCTGGAAGGTCAGCACGTTGTAGTTTTTGAACTTGCTCAGCTCGTGCAGAATGTCACTCGCTGGCGTAATCGGGTAGGAACCGAGAAACAGCTTCTTCTCGCTCAACTTCGCCGCGCTGATCAGCCCCCAAGCCAAGGCCTGGTTACCGGTCATGTTGCGGTAAGTGCCCGGCGGAAGCTTGGCTTTCTCGACCTTGTAGCTGCTGCGAAACGCATCGGTCGTTTCGCCGAAGCTATAGCCGGCCTTGAGCGCGCGGCGGTTGGCCTCGGCAATCGCCGGCAGCTTCGAGAACTTGGCTTCGATGAAACGCAAGGTCGGCTCCATCGAGCGACCATACAGCCAAAAGACCAAGCCCATCGCGAAGAAGTTGCGGCAGCGATCCGCTTCCTTCACGCTCAGGTCGAGCCCTTCGACGGCCCCCCGGGTTATGCTGGTCATGGGGACCGAGAAGACCTGGTACCCGCTCAGCGAGTCGTCATCAATCGGGTTGGCTTCGTAGCCGGCCTGACCCAATGCTTTTTTGTCGAACGCGTTGCTGTTGACGATCAGCACGCCGTTTCGCCGGAGGTCGGTAAGGTTGGTTTTGAGGGCCGCCGGATTCATGGCCACCAACGCATCGACCGTTTCACCCGGAGTGAAAATATCGTGCGAAGCGAAGTGAATCTGAAAACCACTCACCCCAGCCAATGTTCCGCGCGGCGCGCGAATTTCAGCCGGGAAGTCGGGAAAGGTCGCGACGTCGTTGCCAGCCAGCGCCGAAGTGTTCGAGAACTGCGTGCCGGCCAACTGCATGCCGTCGCCCGAGTCTCCGCAGAAGCGAACGGTCGCTTCTTCCAAGGGCTGAATATCTTTTACGACAGTGGTTTCGTCAGTAGTAGTAGACATGGTTTATCGGGCAATCCGAGCTACAACAGGGTTTCTATGGGTATTATGGGGAAGTGCGAACTCGCGGCAAATTTCGCAAGTGGGCAGCTTTCATTCAGGTGGTTGCTGTGATGACAGACTTTGCGTGAACAATTCGAAACTTCGTGATTTACTACTCAAACAAATGGTATCAATGTCTGCCACGCAAATTGGGCTGGCATTCCTCCCAATACGGGAAGTCCGCTGGCAGAAGAGAGGCTGTTTTCCCGAAACGGGCGAATCACAACCCAGCAACTGGGTGTCGCCTGCAAATCGGGTTACCTTGCGGAAGTCGACGAAGTGAGTGGGCCACCGATACGTTGCGATCGGGGCTCCTTGAAACGGCCGGATGCTGTCGTTTGCGATGGGGTTCGCAGGTCGGACAACTCGCCGGGGCCGAACGGACTGTGCTTCGTGCTTCATGGCCTGTGGGGCGAAAGACGTTGGCCGCTGCTATCACTGACAGTGGTCCATTGTCGATCTGTCTGTTGATTTCCGAACTTTCAAAAGCCTCGCGATCATGCGCTGACTAAATGAAATTTCGACGGTGTCCCCCGCCTATTATGAGGCAAATTTGCCGGTTATGCCGATTTTTCGGGGTTCACGTACCCGTATAGTCTAACAATGTCCCCCAATCGGTAGAACAAGCGTGTCTGCGAAACCTGGGTAAAACCGGGAGAATTTATCGCTTTTAACCCATTAGTGGACACATGGATCCACTTTAAAAGGGTGACTTCCGAGAAAACACCTTGGGGAACAGCAAGCACTGACAGCAAACTACTGATGCCTTGGGGGGACACTGCGGACTTGCCCAGCAGTGGATTGTCTCAACCCGCTTTGCACGGCTGGACGAGCCAGCGTTGGCACCCAGCCGATGGGTTCGTTTTCATAAGACAGGAAAACTAGTCGTCGATGTCCCCAAACGTGGGCGGACGGTTTTCTTTTTCGTAGAACTTCGAGAGATCGATCCCCCCTCGATTCTCCTCCTCGAGTAGCTTGATCCGGGCCTCCATGCGCTCCATTCGCCGCATCATCTGCGGGATAAGGAACTGCTCTTCTTCGATCTTCTTTTTCGAGGGAACCTTGGGATAGCCCAGTTGTCGCTGCAAGGCAGAAAACAGCAGCAGCGGATCTCTTTTGCGATTGGCCAGAGCAATCCGCCCTTCCCGCTCGCCAAACAGCGGCGGAAAGTCGGCACCCGGCAGCTTGCCTCCACGCCGAACCTGCTGCGTGATGTAGTGCTCGCTTCGGACGTAAATCATGTCGGCGATGTCGATCAAACCGATGCGTCGCCGGTTGACCTCCAGAAATTTCTTCCAATGCTCGTCGTACAGCGGATCGGCCGCCATAGCGATAAAGCCATGGTCGTACTTCAGGCGATGACGGCAGAGGGTCTCGAACTGATAGAGAAACAAACTTTGGGGCGTGGCATGGTCTGCCCGTAGTTTGACCTCAGACTTTAAGATTTCGAGGCCTGTTTGAAAGTCGAAACGGCCCCGATCGTCTTCCGACGATTCGATAATGAAGGTCTGAAAGCCGCTGAAATAGTGCGATAAACGCTTCATCGCCGGATAAAATTGGCCGCTATGCCGTAGTTCGGCCGCCATGAAATCGATGGCCATCGGCAACTTCGTCGTCACGAGAATCTCGTTTCGCACCGACGACAAAATCTCTTGCATCGGGCGGTTATCGGACAGCCCTGCCTGAAGCCCCTCGAAGAAGTGCCGCTGCTCGACGTATTCTTCAGCTTCCAATTCAGCAGATGACTGCGTCTGGTCACTCATGCGATGCGAACAACTTTCTCGGCTAAGGATGACCCGTTTCCAGAGGGGAAGCGGTTAGTTACGACTTCCCGAGTTTGAGATGTCCGTCCAGGAATTTCAATGCCTCTCGTTTGGCCTGGGGATCGATGAACGTGGTCAGGTGCCCGCGCCCCTGCGATTTATAGAAGGTTGTGGGGATGCCCAAGGTGGACAGCTTGTCGTACATGACCTCGGCATTTCGTATGGGAACGACACTATCGTTGGTCCCATGAAAAAAGAAAATCGGAGGACACTTGGCCGTCACATGAGAAAGGGGCGACGCTTCTTTATAGGTGCTCGGGACATCTGCACGCGAACCGCCGAGGAAGAACTTCAGCCGTTCGCTACGGGGTGGTTCGTTCGTGAAATCGCACGGAGCCCCGCCGGCGACAACGGCTTTCAGTTGAGGCGCACTAGGCCCCTTCTCGGCCTCGATCGCCCCCACAAGACAGGCCAGATGGCCTCCGGCTGAATAGCCCCAGCCCCCCACTCTTTCGGTGTCGATCTGGAACTCGTCGGCATGCTCGACCAACCAGTTAAGCGCGGCCTGGCAGTCTTCTAACTGAGCCGGAAACCGGTGATTCGGGGCAAAACGATACGTAATTGCCGCTACCGCGTAGCCATGATTGGCCAGATAGATGGCATGCGTCGTCATATGACTGCGCGAACCCCCTGCCCAGGCCCCGCCATGAATCATAAGAATCGCCGGGAACGGCCCTTCGCCTGGGGGGAGGTACAGATCGGCTTTAAGGGTCTTGTCTTCGCGCTCGGCGAAAACCTGATTAGGCACGAGCCGGACGGCCGGATTTTCAGCTACCGCAGGGCCAACCAAGACCGCGAAAGTAAAAACTGCAACGAATATTGTTTTCCAGACAGCCACTACGGACTCCGTCAAGGTGAACTATGCCGCGCAATCGCGGGTCCTATAATGAGTAATTCCGCCGACGTTGCCCAATATTAACCCCCAGGACCGTATCGGGCATTCTTTTTTTCATCGGCGCTGCCCCGTGTATTTCAGGAGAGTGCTTCCCGTGAGCCACCGATTTTCCACCGTGCAAGCGGCCGTCGATGCGATCAAAGCTGGCAAAGTGATCATTGTTGTCGACGCCGAAGATCGCGAGAACGAAGGTGATTTCGTCGCCGCTGCCGAGAAAACGACCCCCGAAGTGGTGAATTTCATGATCACCCAGGGACGTGGCCTTCTGTGTGCGGCCTGCCTGCCGGATGTTTGCGAGCGGCTCGAACTGACGCCGTTAGTCGAGAACAACAACGCCCCACTTCGTACCGCATTCACGACACCCATCGACCACATCAACGCCAAGACGGGTATCACGGCCAAAGAGCGTTCGGAAACGATCATGTCGATGGTCGACGAAAACTCGACCGTCGACGACTTCGTCCGGCCAGGGCACGTCTATCCGCTGCTGGCCAAAGAAGGGGGCGTCCTGCGTCGCGCGGGACATACAGAAGCCTCGGTCGATCTGGCTCGCATGGCAGGCCTCACGCCGGCTAGTTCGTTGTGCGAAATCCTCAACGAAGAGGGTGACCGGGCCTCGCGTGACGAGCTGCTCGACATCGCCGAGAAGTACGACCTTGAGATCATCTCGATCGAGCAGCTCATTTCTCATCGACGCGTCAACGAGAAACTGGTCGAACGCGGCGCAGAAGCCAAGCTGCCGACCTCCTTCGGCGATTTCGACATCATCGTCTACGACGTGAAATATGAAACGCAGGAACCAGTGGCCATCGCCATGGGAGACCTCTCTTCGGTCGAAGCCCCGCTGGTTCGCCTGCACAGCAGCTGCTTCACCGGCGACCTGATCAACTCTTTGCGCTGCGATTGTGGCGACCAGTTGAAGATGGCCCTGCAAAAGATCAGCGAAGAAGGTGTCGGCGCCCTGATCTACCTACCCCAAGAAGGACGCGGCATCGGCCTGAAAGCGAAGATTCGCGCGTATGCCCTACAAGACCAAGGGCTCGATACGGTCGAAGCCAACCACGCGTTAGGCTTTAAGAGCGACATGCGCGACTACGGGGTCGGCATCCAAATCTTGAAGGACCTGGGGCTGTCTAAGATCCGCTTGCTGACCAACAATCCGAAGAAAACCGACGCATTCATCTACGGCGGCTTCGACCTGGAAGTGGTCGACCAGGTTCCGATTCACCCAGAACCGAACGAACACAATCAGAAGTATTTGGACACGAAGCGAGACAAGATGGGGCATCAGCTGCCGTAGCACTAAGCTGCCAGATCATTTAGTTCCGGACCATGCACATGCTGTCGATGACTTCGTCATTCCGCACGATGGCCAGGCCTGCGTCACCACGGTTACTTTCCCAGTGGCTGGTAGGCGACGAGTAATTCCAAAGTTCATCCTCTGGCTGCATCTGCTTTAACAGGGGCGCTGCCTGATTGAGGTAATGCTGCGCCACCGCGGCAATTTGTGGGTCTTCGTTATTGCACGTGGCCATGATCTCTTGCAGCGTGGTTTGCGCGGTGAGCCACTGTTTGGGGACGGTTTGCGAGTCCATCGAGACCCCTCCTAGATGTAAAACATTTCGTCGGGTTGTTCGGCGACGCGCGCCGCCAGGTTCGCTAGTGTAACCTCTTCCAGAATCTTTGTGCGTGCCTGGCAGATTTGCCCCCACACGCCGCACAGCGCTTCGGTTGCTGGGGTTGGCTTTTGCAGGTTCGATTCGGTCTGGTCGCCCCCACCTTCGATGACCTGAAAGATATCGGCCAACGTGATGCGATCCGGAGAGTGGGCTAACCGATAGCCGCCGGCGGCGCCGCGCGATGTCAGCACCAAACCGGCCGCTTTGAGTTGGGCCATAATCTGCACGAGAAACGGCTGCGGAATCCCCTGAGCCTCGACGATCTCGCGCAGACGAGCCGGCTGACCGGCTTCAAACCGGGCCGCCAGTTCAATCATCGCGATGCACGCGTATTCGGTTTTCGCCGAGACGGTCATGGCTGCCTACGCGTTGGGGCTATCGTCTTCCATGGTATGTAAACCGCACTCGGTCTTACCGGTACCGCTCCATCGACCGGCACGTTCGTCTTCGCCAGCGAGCACGGCTCGCGTGCACGGCCAGCAGCCGACACTGGTAAAACCTTGGTCGTGCAAAACGTTGTACGGGACGCCGTGGTCGGTGATCATTCCCCAAACCCAACTCTTGGTTTGGTTGGCCAGCGGGTTGATCTTCACCAGGCCAAACTTCTTATCCCAACCCACAATGCTAGACTTGGCCCGGTCTTCGCTTTGATCGCGGCGAATCGCACTAATCCAAGCATGATTGCCGGCTGCTCCCCGCTTGAGGACTTTGATCTTGCGATCGAAGCAGCACTGCGTGGGGTTGGACTTATAAAGTGGCCCGCCGTGAATTTGCTCGTACTGCTCGACCGTGTGTTCCGGCTTGAGCAATTTGACATCGATGCCGAACTTCTCGCGAATCTGATCGCGGACGTCGAGCGTTTCCTGGAACTGGTAGCCCGTGTCGAGATTGAAAACCGGGGTCTCCGGGGCAACCTGGGAAAGCAGGTAAAGGATGACACACCCTTCAGGCCCAAAGGCGGTGCCCATAGTCAACTTCATGCCGAAACGCTCGGCGCCCCAGCGGATGATCTCTTCCGGGCTGGCCGTTTCCAACCGCGCCGAGGCTTCCGCCAACTCTGCCATCAGCTCTGGCGTGGGCTGAAGCATTTCGGAAGTTGTTTGCTGTTCTGGAGTTACTTCACCGGCCGACATGGCATTCACTTCCATCGGGACTACCGAGGTAAGGCTAGTTATTGACATAGGTTATGCGTCCTATGGGTTCATTGTTAACTATCATGACCAACTTAGTCAACAATGGGTTCGATGCTGAAAGATTTCATCGGTTACGGGTGGTGGTGAACTTCACGATGATTTGTGACGGTTGTGAGGAAGGTGGGGGAGTTTGAAGTTTTCAGTGTTCAGTAAGACTGGCGAGCTTCCTTCGTCCCCACTGAAAACTGAAAACTTCAAACTGAAAACTAAGCTGGCCGCATAAAACCAACCACTTAAAAAGACTCACTCTCGGCCAGCTTCTCAATCATCCCGATCAGCATCAAAGCCGTTTGCGATTCTTCGTCGGTGACGTAGTCGGCCCCCACCAGGTGTAGACGTTCTCGGTTGCGCTGATAGCGGCAGCGGGCCAGGATAGTGCAGTGGCGGTTCATTGCCCGGATTGACTTGACGATCTGCACCGATGCTTCGTCATCTGGCACGGCCACCAATGCCAGGTTGGCATGGGCGATCTCGGCTTCTTCCAGCGTTTTGCGTTTGGTGGCATCGCCGGTGACGGCCCGGAAACCGGCTTGCACTAGGGGATACGTATTTACCGAATTCAGATCGATAAAACGGACTTCAGCTCCCGAGGTCTCGATGCGGGAAGCCACCTGCCGCGCGACCGGCCCCACGCCAATAATCACCGCCTCACGAATCCGCTCGCGGGCCTCGATTGGCTTTTCTTCCTTCTTGGTATGCAGTTCCGGTTCGTCTCCTAGCTTACGAACACCCCATTTGATCAAACTGGGGGTCAGTATCATCGTTCCGATGGCCAGCACCAACATTTGGTTATAGTGCGAACCATTAATGAGTTCGGCTTCCATTCCTTCCGACAAAAGCAGAAAGCTCAATTCGCCGACCTGCGAAACGCCCAAGCCCATCAGCAAGGCGACCTTCCATTTCATCCCTGAGAGCCTCAATGCGAGCCCTGCTCCGAGGGTTTTCACGGCGATGATCAAAGGGAACCCGATCAGCACCAGCATCGGATCACGAAGCAAGGACTGAATATCGAGCAGCCCACCGAGCGAGATAAAGAACACCGCCGCGAAACTTTCGCGAAACGGTAGCGTCAGCGCGTCAACCTGCTGCGTGAAGCGATTTCCCCCGAGGATCAGCCCGGCACCAAAGGCCCCAAACGCGGCGGGAAGCCCCAGCATATGGGCCACAAAGCAGCCGCCCCCCAGCAGCGCCAACGCGAAGAGCAAAAGCAACTCGCGACTGCGGAGCAGTGAAAAAAGAGGCAATGCAAATCGACGCGTGACATACGCGAGGACCGGGATCGTAGTGACAAACAAAAGCGAAACGATGGCCAGTCGGATAAACTCGAAACTAGAGTTTTTGCCGGTAGCTGCCAGCAACGGAACGGCCAGCATCAAAGGAACAATCGCCATGTCTTGAAACAGCAGGATCCCCACGCTGCGCAACCCGGCCGGCGAAGAAGCGACATTCAGCTCATGCAGCGCACGGAATACGAGCACCGTCGAACTGAGCGCCACGGCCGCCCCCAAAAGCGCGGCTCCTTGCCAGGGAATTCCGATTAACACGAACAAAAAGCTGGCCGGCACGCTTACCGCAATCAACTGAATAAAGCCGGCGATCAAAATCCACGGCCCAACGTGCTTTAGTTCTTCCCACGAGATTTCGGTCCCGATCGAAAACAAGAGGAATAACGCTCCCATTTCCGCGAGATGCTTCAGATCGTGGTTCTCGGCCTGCAAGATCTGCAACCCGCCATTGCCGATGATGGCCCCAACGACCAGGTAGCCTACGATCGTCGAAAGGTGGTAAAAACGACAGAACGCACCAGAAATGAAGCCTGCTGCGAGGATAATAATCAGGTTGAGTGCCAGGATTTCAAGCGGGTCCACAGGCATTGATCCCAGGAGCAAATGGCGAAGGAACGTGAGAGATCGTCATATTTTTGTTTCAACCGGACAGCCTTTAGTTTTAAGCGGACAGGGCATTTTTAGCGATTGGGGCCAGGGGCAATTTCTAGAGAAACTACCTAGAAAACGATCATTGTTGACCTTGCCTGCGTCTATTAAACTGCAATCCCATTAAGCCCTGACAGGCCCTTTTCACTTGCCTGGCACAATTTCGGTTCCCCATCCTGCAATTGCAATAAAGCCCAATCTATGTCCAACAAGACTTACCTCGCCGTCGACCTGGGAGCTTCCAGTGGTCGCGTTCTCGGTGGCCGATTCGATGGCACGAAGCTGGAACTCGAGGAAGTTCATCGATTCGAGAACGGCCCAGTTGCCATGGCAGGGCACTTACACTGGGATCTACTGCGGCTCTGGCAAAATATCAAAGATGGCCTTACCGCTTCCGGCACGAAGTTTGGCCGCGAAATCAGCAGCATCGGGGTCGATACGTGGGGGGTCGACTTTGCCCTGCTCGGTCGCAATGACGAACTGCTGGGCAATCCCTATCATTACCGCGACCCCCGCACCAACGGCATGTTCGAACGGGCATTTGCCCAGGTCAGCCGCGAAGAGATCTTCGCCGAGACCGGCCTGCAGTTCATGGAGATCAACACGCTGTACCAGCTGCTCGCCATGCGGGATGCGAACAGTTCGATTCTGGAATCGGCTCAGAGTTTCCTCATGATGCCCGATATGTTCCACTGGCTGCTGACCGGAGAAAAAGGGAACGAACTGACCAACGCGACGACCTCGCAGCTCTTCAACCCAGTAACCAAGCAGTGGTCGCAGAAGTTGATCGACGGCTTCAACCTGCCGGGGCACATCTTCGGAGATATCGTCGACCCTGGCACGGTGGTGGGTCCGCTACGCACGGCGGTACTCGACCAGATTGGCCTCAGCGGAACGAACGTCGTCCGGCCCGGCACGCACGATACGGCATCGGCCGTAGTGGCTGTCCCCGCGAAAAGTTCGCCTGGCAAGATGCCCAACTGGTGCTATATCTCGAGCGGGACGTGGTCGCTGATGGGGGTCGAAACGCCGCACCCAATCATCAACGATCAGTGCGCCGAGTTTAACTACACCAACGAAGGAGGCGTCTACGGCACGACGCGGCTACTAAAGAACATTGCCGGACTTTGGCTCGTGCAGGAATGCCGCCGTATCTGGAAGCAGGGCGGCCACGAGTACGGTTATTCCGACCTGGTTCGCATGTCGCAGGAAGCGACGCCGTTGGCTTCGTTTGTGAACCCCGATCACCCTGACTTCGCCGCGCCTCAAGATATGCCGGCCCAGCTTCGCGATTTCTGCCAGCGCACCGGACAAACGGTCCCCGAGACCGACGGAGCCGTGATTCGCTGCGTACTGGAAAGCCTGGCGATGCGGTACCGCGTAGTGCATCGCAAACTGCAAGACCTGACCGGCACGAAGATCGATACGATTCACATCGTCGGCGGGGGAACGCAGAACCAATTACTTTGCCAGATGGCCGCCGACGCGTGCAACTGCCAGGTGGTGGCCGGGCCTGTCGAAGCGACCGCGATTGGGAATCTCGTACTGCAAGCGGTTGCTTCCGGAGACATCGGCAGCTTGGCCGAGGGACGCGAAGTCATCCGCAACAGCTTCCCCGTGGTGACGTACGAACCGAAGAACTCCACGATGTGGGACGATGCATTCCCCCGCTTTGAAAAGACCTGTAACGTCTGAGTTCGAAGTTTTTCGAAGACGTCTTTTTTGAAGCTGACACGTGCATCGCATCGCGTCTTGGTATTTACTAGGACAGGATTAGCCACAGAGGACACAGAGAAGATAGAAGACAAACCACGGATAAGAGAACCAAACACCGGTCAGTGGTCACAAAATTCTTATCTCGGTGACCTCTGTGGCTTATCCTGATGTGGCTAATCCCACTTTCGACATGCGTCGCCCCAAAGACCCTAGCCCTCTCCCTGCGAAGGCTAGGGGACGAGAATCGACTGCACGCCGGTCGTAGATACAGTCCAATATTTCCATTCGCACTATACCTTCCACCATTTCCTACCTGCACAAGAGTAACACCATGATCAAAGTTGGCATCGTTGGCGTCGGTTTTATGAGTTGGATTCATTACCTCGCCTACCAGAAGGTTCGAGGGATGAGTGTGGCCGGCTTCTGCTCGCGCGATGTCAAAAAGCAAAAAGGGGATTGGCGGAACATCAAAGGCAACTTCGGACCTCCTGGCGAGCAGATCGATGTCTCGAAGCTAAACGTCTGCGGAACGCTCGACGAGTTGTTGGCCGACGACTCGATCGACATGATCGATATTTGCCTCCCACCGGCATTGCATGAAGAAGCGACCATTGCGGCGCTGAAAGCAGGCAAGCACGTGCTGGTAGAAAAGCCAATCGCGCTGAGCCCTGCCGCTGCCAAGCGGATGCAAAAAGCAGCCGACAAGAGTGGCAAGCTGTTGTTGACCGCCCACGTGCTGCCCTTCTTTGCCGAGTTCAATTTCGCCCTGGAAGCGGCCCGCAGCGGTAAGTTTGGCAAACTGCTGGGCGGACACTTCAAGCGTCTGATCAACGATCCGACCTGGATCCCTGACTTCTATAACCTGGAAAAGGTCGGCGGTCCCCTGCTCGACCTGCACATTCACGACGCCCACTTCATTCGTTTGATGTTCGGCATGCCGACCAACGTGACCAGCAGCGGCCGCATGCGGGGAGACTGCGTAGAATACTGCACCACGCAGTTCGGTTTCGCCGATCAAAGCTACGTCGTCACGGCGACCAGCGGCGTGCTGCATCAAGCGGCTCGCAGCTTCACCCATGGTTTCGAGATCCACTACGAGAATGCCACGTTGCTAATGGACTTCGCAGTGATCGACGATGCCCCGGTGGCGGCCATGCCGCTGACAGTGCTGCCCAAAAAGGGGAAGTCGAAGCAGCCGAAGCTCAAAGGGGGCGACCCGGTCGATTCGTTCGCCGCGGAACTGAAGGAAGTGCAAAAGAGCATTGAATCCGGCACGCCTTCCGATATCTTGGGTGGCGAATTGGCAGTCGATGCGTTGGTACTTTGCCAGAAGCAAGCCGACTCGGTGGCCAAAGGTAAGACGGTTCGCGTTTAAACGCGTTCCCCTCAATAAACCGTTTTAATAGAGGGTCCAGCCGTGCTCGACGCCGACAGTTTCGTGGGTTTGCTCAAGGCCGCCGTTATTGCCACGGTGGTGATCGAACTGGCGCAGTTGTTCTGCCTCATCGGGCTCATGAATCGCATGTTCGATCATGGCGACCATGCCTGGGGCTGGGTGACTGCTGTGGTTGCCTTCGTGCCGATTGTCGATAGCTGGCTCGGGAGCTTGTTACCTGGACTAAAGCTTATCCTCGAAGTGTGTGCTTTTGTGGGGATGATCGCTGTCCTGATCGTCGGCTGGATTCGCCACAGAAAGTACGATGTGACCAAACGCATGATCTTACTGTCGGTTCTACTGCTCGCCCGAATTGGAGTGTGGGTGGGTGTAATTATGCTGTTCAGGCTATCGCTGCCCCCGATGCCAACAGCAACGCCGTAGGCCAGATCGCCTGATCGCGGTATTCTCTGCCAAGTTGCTTGACTGCGCACTTCCCGCAACCTAGATAGCTACGGCCGAATGTTTCGACGGGGGAGCGTTCGCGATCAGCGCTGTTGGGGGGAGAGACATTCGATGGAAGGTATTTCGCTTGTTCTGTTGGGCCTGTGCTGGCTACTAGGGGCCGTCAACATCGTCTGCTTCATCATGGTCCTTGCGAAGATGTTTCACTACGAGGACGTCGGGCTGGCAGGGATTACCTTGCTGCTGACCGTCTGCTCAGGCGTGGGGGTCCTGCTGGGCTTTATCGCCGGATGGATGAACGTGGCCAAATACGACGCACTCAAGCTGATGGGCTTCTGGTCGGCGATCACTTTCGCCCAGTTTATGTTCGCCATCGCCTACGTCCTGATTCAGCTTCAAGTTGAAGGCGTTCTGAACTAATCTTCCGTAAGTTGCTGCCTGGAAACCAATAATGCGTCGGCCTCGGCGAATGACTTCGGGTAAACGGAGATCATTCAAAGGGGGGTACGGTCGATGGATGCGGTCAGTTCGCTGGTCGAGTTGGTAGCCTTGTTACTGGAAGCCCTTTTTGAATTTTTGATCTGGATCACCAGCAGTAAAGACACCCGTCATCGCTAGCGGGGTGTCAAGTTATTCCGGTTAAGGGGCTTCTGATACCTGGCAAGGAGCGTTCTAGTTAGTTCTTCTGAATTCCCTGGGTAAAGCTTGTGGAAATCCCTTGATTGTGGCTAACTCTTGCTGGTACAACACTTTTTTAAATGGCGTTTCGGGGTGAAACGTGCTTTCGTCAGTCAAGTGGGGGAGTTTGCACCATGGGTTTTCTGTTTCTCGGCTTAGCCGGCATCTTAGGCCTTGTAAGCCTTGTTTGTTTCATCCTGATCATTGTCAAAATGTTTCAGAACGATGACACGACATTGGGTATCATCTGTATCGTGACCATATTCTGCGGTATTGGCGGTCTGATCGCGTTTGTGATGGGCTGGATCAATGCTGGTAAGTACAACGCCAGCCAGTTGATGCTGATTTGGACCGGGGCGATTGTGGGGAGCGTCATCCTCAACATTATCGGACAAGTTTTAATTGGCGGCCAAGCGGCTTAATTGTCGTACCCGACAACTCAAAAATATAAGAAGGCCGTCCCCAATCCGGGACGGCCTTTTTTTCTGTCATAATGGCAGCCCCGCCTTGGCTCGCCATCTCTGGCCGGCACGCAGCGAAAAACATTCTCCTCAAACCGTTACGCTGCAGAGACTTGCGATTTGACGGACACTTTCTGGCACGCCACTTGCAACATGGAGCGACTACGCAATTGTTCGCGCAACAATGGCAGTCGGGTCCGGTTCATACAGACCGTGGCACGAGAAGCCAACCGTTCATATCCCGCATCGGCGTCTCCTGGGTTCAGGAGACATAAGCCCCTAGTTTTCTGAAGGAAGGCATACATGGCAACGGCTACGAAAAAGAAGGCTTCGAGCACCAAGCAACGTTTGCAGCCCCTGGGCGACCGCGTTGTCGTCCGTCGCGACGAGCTGGAAGAAAAGACCGCAGGCGGGATCTTCCTGCCAGAAACCGCTAAGAACAAGCCATCGCGTGGCGTGGTCGTGAGCGTTGGCAATGGTCGTCTGTTAGAAGATGGCAGCCGCAGCCCACTGCAAGTGAAAGAAGGCGACAAGGTTGTTTTCAGCATGTACGCCGGTAGCGATACCTTCACCGTCGCCGACGAAGAAGTCATCTTGCTCCGCGAAGACGACATTTTGGCCGTCGTCGAAGGCTAGAAGTCGACCTTCGGTCCTGCATTCTCGTACATATTCTCAGACGAATCGAAACATTTAGGAGATACCACCGATGGCAAAGATCATCGCCTTTGATCAGGAAGCCCGCGAAGCCATCCGTCGCGGCGTATCCAAGTTGGCCAAAGCCGTCAAAACGACGCTCGGCCCCAAGGGTCGTAACGTCATCATCCAGAAATCCTTCGGCAGCCCAACCGTCACCAAAGACGGCGTGACGGTAGCCAAGGAAATCGAACTGGAAGACGTCTATGAAAACATGGGCGCTCAGATGGTTCGTGAAGTTGCCAGCAAGACGAGCGACGTCGCTGGTGACGGTACCACGACTGCCACGCTGATGGCCGAAGCGATCTTCAACGAAGGTCTCAAGGCTGTCGTTTCCGGCGTGAACCCAATTCAGATGAAGTCGGGTATCGAGAAGGCCGTCAACGCCATCACGGCCGAACTCAACGGCATGTCGATTCCGATCAAGAAGAAGGAAGAAATGGCCAACGTTGGCTCCATCGCTTCCAACAACGATCGCGAAATCGGCGAACTGCTGGCCGACGCCATGGAAAAGGTCGGTAAGGACGGCGTCATCACCGTCGACGAAGGCAAGTCGCTTGCCACGGAAGTCGAATGGGTCGAAGGGATGCAGTTCGATCGCGGTTACCTTTCTCCTTACTTCGTCACCAACCCGACCAGCATGCAGGTCGAATTGGAAGACGCCTATGTTCTGGTCTTTGAAAAGAAGATCAGCAACATCAAGGACCTGGTTCCGGTTCTGGAAGCCGTCGTCCAGCAGAGCAAGCCTCTGTTGATCATTGCCGAAGACGTCGATGGCGAAGCCTTGGCAACTTTGGTGATCAACCGCCTGCGTGGCACGTTCGTTTGTGCCGCCGTTAAGGCTCCTGGTTATGGCGACCGCCGCAAGGCCATGATGGAAGACATTGCCATCCTGACCGGTGGTACGGCCATCTTTGAAAGCCTGGGCATCAAGCTCGATAACCTTGGCCTGGCCGAACTCGGTCGTGCTAAGAAGGTGATCATCGACAAGGACAACACCACGATCATCGAAGGTGCTGGCGAAACCCAGAACATCAAAGATCGTATCGCTCAGATCCGTCGCGAAATCGACAATTCGTCCAGCGACTACGACAAGGAAAAGCTGGAAGAACGTCTGGCCAAATTGGCTGGCGGTGTCGCCAAGGTCAACGTCGGTGCTGCGACCGAAAGCGAAATGAAGGAAAAGAAGGCTCGCGTCGAAGACGCACTGCACGCAACCCGTGCCGCTGCCGCTGAAGGTATCCTGCCTGGTGGTGGTGTTGCTCTTCTTCGTGCTTCGTCCAAGGTCAAAGCAGACGACCTGACCCACGACGAAGAAATCGGTTTCAACATCGTTACCCGCGCTTGCCGTGCTCCGATCACCACGATCGCCACCAACGCTGGTAAAGATGGCAGCATCATCTGCGAAAAGATCTTGGACTCGAAGGGCAACCAGGGCTACAACGCTCTGACCGACACCTACGAAGACCTGGTCAAGACTGGCGTCATCGACCCAGCCAAGGTCACCAAGACCGCCCTGGCCAACGCCGCCTCGGTCGCCATCTTGCTGCTAACCAGCGATGCTTTGATCGCTGAAAAGCCAAAGGGCGAAAAGAAGGGTGGCCATAGCCACGACGACATGTACTAAACCGATTTAGTACTTGCTTGAAAATAAGAAAGCCCGTCGAGGGAGACTTCGACGGGCTTTTTTGTGGCATAGCCGAGATTACATTACTGCGATGGCACCCGCTTCCCTCATTTATAAAATTGATCCATGAGCACCTACAAGCATCCTGAGCTAGGCCAATTTGAACTCGATTTCAACATCTGGCTCAATGAAGACGCGACGCCTCATTTTGTCGATGGCGAGATCATCGTGTTCTTTGCCAACGGAACTGAAGATGCCCCGTCGCCCGAGTCGTTAGAAGGATACGAGTGGATCGCGGCCAACTGGCCACAAGTCCTCTCGCTTATCGAAGCGCAAGTTTGGGAGTACTACGAGCCTTACGCCGACAACGTGGAAGGGGTTCCGAAGTTCAACTCGGTTCAAGAAGTATGGGGCACCGAGCTTCTTCTCGGATTGAACATTGTTTCTAAAATCGATTTTGAAGTGACCCTGCAATTCGAATGGCAAGCCGATGAAGATGATCACGAAATCACCTTCTATGTCGAAGACGGCCAGTGTGATATGCACTCGGTCGATGGCTAGAGCGCGGCTCACCTCTTTGCAACGCATCCATACCGGCGGAAGTCGTTAAGCTCGCCATTGATCGGACCATCAGCCACCAACAAACCGGTGATGACTCCGATTCCGATCTCCTTCATATTAAGGGTCGGAGGCCCAGATACTTGCCAGGGGATTTCGCCACCTGGCTAGGTTCGACCGGCCTTCCAGGCCTCCGGAAACTTCACCGCTGGAAAACGCCCCAGTGCGAACGAGGACGGTAACCAATAGGCGAGTATCCGGCCCGAGGTTTTAATAAACCGACGGCACAATCACATCTTCCGGCAGGGGTTGTCGCTTGTAGCCTTCTTCGTGTTCGCGGGGCGGTAGCGAGATCCGCGCTTGCGGTACTTCCGTGTAGGGAAGCTGCTGCAGAAAGTGGTGGATGCAGTTGAGTCGGGCACGCTTTTTGTCGTCTGCTTCGACGACCCACCAGGGCGCTTCAGAGATATTCGTGCGGGCAAACATCTCTTCCTTAGCAACGGTGTATTGTTCCCAACGACGGCGCGACTCCAGGTCCATAGGGCTAAGCTTCCACTGCTTGAGCGGATCATCGATACGGCATTGAAAGCGGAACTTTTGTTCCTGATCGCTGATCGAAAACCAATACTTGATCAGGTACATGCCCGAATGGACCAGCATGCGTTCAAACTCGGGCACCGTGCGAAAGAATTCTTCCAACTGCTGCTCGTTGCAGAACCCCATCACGCGTTCGACTCCGGGGCGGTTGTACCAACTGCGATCAAACAGCACGATCTCGCCACCCGCTGGCAGATGCTGGATGTAGCGTTGAAAATACCACTGCGTTTGCTCGCGCTCGCTCGGGGCCGGCAGGGCCACCACGTGACACACACGCGGATTTAATCGCTGCATGATCCGTTTGATCGCGCCCCCCTTGCCGGCCGCGTCTCGCCCTTCAAAAACGACCGCGACTTTCGCCTTGTTCTCGACGACCCAGCTTTGCAGCTTGATTAGTTCGCGTTGAAGACGCAGCAGTTCCCGAAAGTAAACGCGGCGCGGCAACTGGCCTTCCGCATTCACTTCCTCGCGCGAGCCCACGCGTTCCATCATCGCGTCTTCCAGCTCCGCTTCGAATTCTTCATCTAACGAATCGAGGATTTCATTGTGCAAGCGTTCATGGTCAAAGCTGGGATCGGTTTCGCTCATACGACTATTCCACAGAGAACCAACAAAAGGGATTTGATATCGCAGGACTGTCCTCTTCGATGCCAACGGCTGCGCGGCTTTCAGCCTAAGAAAAGCGATCACGCGTCGGCGCACGAAGATGCCTGCGATGATGAAGTCTACCAGAAGTAGTGACTAGATAATTGTTAATTTACTGCGAGTTTGAGGTCTCGGTAACAATCTTTCGAGAATCGAATTCGTGCGAGAGATTCGTGCCGTTGCGAATATCCAGCAGAATCTTCGGTGCTTCTTCCGAGATGGCCATCACCACCGGATGCAAAAGTTTCCGCTGGGCGGTGATGGCGAAGAAATGACTACGTACCCCTTCAAGCGTTCCCACAACTTCCACGTTGTATTGACGGCATACTTGATCCAACACGGCCGCTGGTGCGGGAAACACGCCGGCACCGCCGCTGCCAAATTCATTCAGCATTGCACTGTCATCGAATTGAGCGACAACCTTGGGGCAAATATCGTTCTCATCAAACCACTGATCCAGGCCTCGTCGCAGTTCGGTATAGGGCGATGGAAGGAGCAACGGGGCACGTTGTAGCGAGCGGGGAAAGTCGGCCCGCAGTTGGTCGGCCATGGGCTTAATCGCACAAAATGCGATCGCGCAATCTCCTAGCGGATGATTGAAACATCGCTTGTTTCCGTTGGACGAAATCGAACGATCCGAGATGATCACGTCGTGTCGATGACGGGCCAGGTCGGCCACCAACTGTTCCATCGGGGCTTCGTGATAGTCGATCTGAACCGGCTCTGGAAATTTCAGCGCGACTTCCAACAGTCGGTAGGTGATCAGCTTGGGCACGTACATCGGAACACCCACCGTCAGCCGCAGCGAGCGCTGCGATGGCATCCCGCGAAGACTCCCGAGCATCTCGCGACCTGCCGAGAAGATCTCATCGGCGTACTCGAAGACGGTCGAGCCCACATCGGTCAGCTGAAGCTCGCGACCGCTGCGATCGAACAGCTCGTGATTGAGCGACTTCTCGAGCTTCTTAATCTGCGAACTTACCGTCGGCTGAGAAAGATGCAGATGATCGCAGGCAGCGGTGATACTGCCCTGACGCACTGCAACCCAAAAATAGAACAAATGCAGGAAATTTAAATCCTGGAGACTCTCGATCATCAGTGCTTTTTCCAATGTTTCCGTGGTTGTCGTGGGGTAGCGACATCCTTGGGATTCCTTAGCAGCAATGGCCAGTGAGGGGCGGCTGTTAATTCTAGCTATCACGTCTTATTTGTACGCGTCTGCTTGGTCAATTGATCAAAGAAAAGGGACTCTTTTCTTCGGTTGGTCAGCTTGCATAGAAATTTTGAATGCCTCGCTAAGACAGACACCGGCATAGAAATTTTGAATGGAAAGCAACGAAAGAAAGTGGGGCTTTTCGCGGTGACTATTCCGTATAACTCTACAGGCGACGAGCCAAGCTTGGGTCGCCGACGTTACCAGCAGCAGTCATTGTGATTGCACGTTTCATTAGGACGTAAGAGGCCAATCTATGCTCAGGCGAGTACTACTTCACTTAAGTGGTTCTTTTGGAATTGACCAAGTTATTGAGCTTGGCGCCCAAATCTCGCATCGCACTTCCGCCAGACTTCGGGGACTATCAATTCTCGACACCGCCAGCTTTCGAAATACGGGACACTTGGTTTCCGCCGCCCATGCGGTTTCTGAGTCCTACCGGATCACCCATGCCGAGCGGAGGCAGATGATTTCGCACGAACAAATGCTGCATGTCGGCGAGCGCTATCAACTCGATTTCGATACGCTAGGAATCGAAGGCGATCCCATCAAAAGCCTCGTCCGCGAAGCGCAATACCACGACCTGTTGATCACGCGGTCCACCGATCAGGCTCGTCATTGCCCAGGCGAATTGAATGCCTCGCAACTGATAGAGCTTGTCGTTCAGAGCCGACAACCGATTTACATCTCACGCGGGGAGAACGCGAATCCCCGCCGAGCATTGCTCCTTTACGACGGCACAGAATCTTCCGCGAGAGCGATTCGCACCTTCCTTACCCAACGACCAATCAAAGATGCACACTGCCGCCTGTTAGGAGTAGGCACAGCTGCCGACTCGAACTCGAAGCTGCTGACATCGATGCGTGAATATTGCGAGGCCAGACACGCTGAACTGGAAGTCGGTCGTCTGCCTGGCCTGACTCGCAACGCACTCATTTCCTACGCCCAGAAGTGGGACCCCGATGTCGTTGTCATGGGCGTCCCGCGGGCTGCCGGACTGTGGCGAAGAATCCGCGGGAATGTCGCTTTAGATTTTCTCAATCGAACTCAACTAGATCTGTACCTGATGGGGTGACCAGGCAAACCGCCGCGTCAACAACCATGCCAACGACTCCAACATAACGATCAGACGGAAGAAGGAAGCAAAATCATGGTACGAGAAGGTTTTTGGACCGAAGTATTCCAACTCAACGGATCGGTGACTCCCTACGTCTTTGGCCGACTGATAGGATTCACGGCGTTCGGAGCGATTATCTACGCTTTGTTTCAAGCGTTTGATTTGACGAACGGTTTGGCGACAGCGCACTACGAGTATATCGGTGTGGTCCTGGCGCTGCTCTTAGTTCTTCGCACCAACGCCGGATACGACCGCTGGTGGGAAGCACGAAAGATCTGGGGAGGTATCGTCAACCAGTCTCGTAACCTGGCCCAAATCGGACTGGTTTACGGACCTTCGGATTCTGACTGGCGAAACTCGTATGCTCGCTGGGTGGCCGCTTTTTCTGCCACCTGTCACCATAGCCTCCGAGGTGAGCAGAAGTTCAACGAGATCCAGAAGATGTGCGAGATTGTCGGTACGGCCGAAACGCATCGACTCAGTCAAGCCGAACACATGCCGATGTACGCGATTCGCCGGGTCGCCGATCTGCTGAAGGAAGCGGTCGAGTCTGGGAAGCTAGATCGGTTTTACTTTCTGCAAGCCGAAAGCGAACGGGCCCGCCTTATCGATCACATCGGGGGCTGCGAGCGTATTCTCCGTACGCCGTTGGCCTCGGCGTTCTCGATCAAAATCCGCCGATTTCTGTTCCTTTATCTCATGTTTTTGCCGGTTGCGATTGTCGACGCCGCAGGGATGGCAACTCCGCTGATCGTCTTCCTGGTCGCCTATCCGCTGCTTGCTCTCGACCAAATCGGTGTCGAACTGGAAAACCCCTTCAGCAAACAGCGATTGAACCATCTCCCCCTGAATCAAATTTCAGAAACGATTTGCGGCAACTTGATGGCATCGATCGAGGAATTACCCCCGGTTATTCCGCACAATGCTTCGCCACTGCCCCGGACAACGTCGCACCCACAGAATGCTCCGGCAACTTACTCTGCAGAAGACTACGCCGCCTATCCGTTTCCTGCCCCTGCCGAGTCCTAGAGAAAGTCACTTGGTCACTCGACTATTCGGTCTCTCGAGTCAGCTCAAGCAACGAGCCCAATACCGTTTGCGGTGTTCCCTCGAAAGAACCAAACCTTGATTCGCATCGATGGGTTTCCTCTTTTTATCGATGCGAATCACGTCGACCTTGGCGTCCGCCGTAACGCCAAGGTCGACAATTTTTTATGCTTCTTCGCTCGACACGATCTTCCTACGCTTCTCTTGATTGTCGACGCCTAACAATTCGTGGCCCTAGGCCGAGAGATTTCTGTAAAAAACAGGGCGCAAGTACCGAATTCCCCTTACCCCTAATTTGACCAGCCGCTTCCCGGCGAGGACAATAGCGAGCGTCTGCCCCCACCAACCTATGCGTCTGCTCGACTGAAGGGTTCATCATGCCACACGTTTTTCCTCTCTTATTACTCGCTATTGGTCTGTTTCTTCCCACGGCGGTCCATGCCGCGGAGACGCCTAAACCGAATGTCGTGATGATCCTCAGCGACGATCAAGGCTGGGGCGACTTAAGCGTGCACGGCAACAAAAACCTTGCCACGCCCAACATCGATCAACTCGCGAAAGAGGGAGCACTGTTCGAGAATTTCTACGTCTGCCATCTTTGCGCACCAACGCGGGCCGAAATGCTAACCGGCCGTTTCTTTGGACGAACCGGTGTGCGAGGTGTCTCGACCGGGCAGGAACGCCTGAACCTCGACGAGAAGACCATCGCCCAATACTTTAAAGAGGCGGGCTACGCGACCGGCGCTTTTGGCAAGTGGCACAACGGCATGCAGTTTCCTTACCACCCCAATGCCCGCGGTTTCGATGAGTACTACGGATTCTGCTCTGGCCACTGGGGACATTACTTCAGCCCAGAACTCGACCACAACAATCAGCTCGTTCGCGGAGATGGTTACATCACCGACGACTTCACCAACCGGGCCATGCAGTTCATCGAAGACAACCAAGACAAACCGTTCTTCTGCTATGTGCCCTACTGCACGCCCCACTCGCCGATGCAGGTACCTGGCCAGTACTTCGACAAGTTCGCCGAGATGGACCCAGAGATGAAGAACCGAGATCCTCAGAAGGAACAACTCGGCATGACGCGGGCCGCACTGGCCATGTGCGAAAATATCGACTGGAACGTCGGCCGCATTTTGAAGAAGCTCGATCAGCTCGATCTAGCCGACAACACGATCGTCATCTACTTCGCCGACAACGGTCCTAATAGCTTCCGTTGGAATGGCGACATGAAAGGACGCAAAGGATCCCTCGACGAAGGCGGAACCCGCGTGCCGTGCATCGTCCGCTGGCCTGGTCACATTCCGGCCGATCGCAAAATCGACTCGATCGCAGGTGCCGTCGACCTGCTGCCTACGCTGCTCGACTTCGCAGGCATCTCGGCCAAGTACCCCAAGCCAATCGACGGCATCAGCTTGAAAGGAATGCTTACCAGCGGAGACGTTCCCACAGGCGAGCGATACATGATCGCTTCGCGTGGCAATCAAGTCAGTGTCCGCAATCAAACCTACCGTCTCGATAGCAAGGGCCAACTGTTCGATATCACGAAGGACCGTGGGCAGCGCAACAACGTTGCCAAGGAGCATCCCCAAGTACAGGCCAAACTGCAGGAGGTCGCCAAGCAGTATCGCTCAGAGATGCTACCCAATCAGGACAAGCGTCCCTTCACCGTTGGCTACACACAAAACACGCCGCTACCAGCTCGCGATGGAAACGGACACGGCGGCATCGAGCGCAGTGCCAGGGCTCCGAATTGCTCGTACTTCACCAACTGGAAATCGAAAGATGGCACCGTGACCTGGGACGTCGAAGTGGGCGAGGCCGGCGAGTACGAAGCGATCGTTTATTATACCTGTCCGCCGGAAAACGTCGGCGTCGAAATCCAAGCCCAGCTGCTCGGCCAGAAGACTGCGGCGACGATCAAAGAGGCCCACAATCCTGAAAGCTACGGACCCGAGCGAGACCGCTTCGACCGTGGATCGGAATCCCCCGTGAAAGACTTCAAACCCTTTTCGCTCGGGACGCTGACGCTACCCAAAGGACGCGATACGCTGACCCTTTCGGCGCTAAAGATCCCCGGCGAAGGGGCGATTGAAGTTCGCTACGTTTGGTTGAATAAGAAGTAAATCACGCGATGTACTTTCGTGTGATCGAACGAGAACCGAACCCATACGCTCTGCCGTAAACTGCGGCGGGGCGTTTTCTTTTTGCTTCTGCCGTCGGTCGTCAGCAGCGATTCCGCGACGATCGGTCTCGTTGGCGCCAGATGCATTGAGCCTGCTCCGACTCGCCACAGATTTTGGCATGTGGGATTTTATGTGGTGACATTCACGCTCAGATACGTCAAACTAGTTGACACAATCTAGTCCCAACTTCGGTTGGAAGTCGTCTTTCTCCCACCGCTCGCAATCCCCGCTGATTCCTCAATCCTGGATTTTGCTCGCATGATACCACGATATATCCTCACCGCCCTGCTCTTCACTCTGTTGGTCTCTCAGACACCCAGCTACGCGCAGCAGGCCTCGCAGTACGATCTGGTTGTGTACGGCGGAACGAGCGCCGGCGTGGCCGCCGCCGTGCAGGCGAAGCAGATGGGCAAGTCGGTGGTGATCGTCAGCCCCGACACTCACCTGGGAGGGCTATCCAGCAACGGCTTGGGCCGTACCGACAGTGGTCGCCAGAACGCCATCGGTGGGATCGCCAAAGAGTTCTATCATCGCATCTATCAGCATTACGCCAAGCCGCAGTCGTGGCCCCACCAAACACCCAGAGCCTACCTCGCCCAACGAGAAGCCCACGGTGCTTCCGACTCGAAGAACAAAACCTGGTGGGTCTTCGAGCCCCACGTTGCCGAGAACATCTTCGAGCAGTTCATTGCCGAGAACGACATCGAAGTCCTTCGCGACCAATGGCTCGATCGCGACCATGGCGTGGGCATGGATGGCCAGCGTATCGTTTCAATCACCACCCTTTCCGGCAAGACGCTGGCCGGAAAGATGTTTATCGACGCCACCTACGAAGGCGATCTCATGGCCGCCGCCGGCGTAACGTACACCATCGGCCGAGAAAGCAACGCGAAGTACGACGAGATCGGCAATGGAGTCGAGGTCGCCAAGAACGTCAAGAACCATCGCTTTCGCGTTCCGGTCGATCCTTACGTTACCCCTGGCGACCCCAGCAGCGGCCTGGTTTGGGGCGTGCACGACCAAGGCCCCGGCGAAGAAGGTGCTGGCGATCATCGCGTGCAGGCCTATTGCTACCGCATGTGCATGTCACGAGTACCGGAGAACCGCGTTCCCTTTCGCAAGCCTGAAGGCTACGACGAGAGCGTCTACGAGCTGTTATTTCGCAACTACGAAGCCGGCGATCCTCGCTTGCCGCTGCACCCTGCCCCGGCTCCTAACGGCAAGACCGATACCAACAATAACGGAGCCTTCTCGACCGACAACATCGGCATGAACTACGACTACCCCGAAGCGAGCTACGAAGAACGAGAGCAAATCCTCGCGCAGCATCGCACCTACCAACAAGGTCTGATGTGGACCCTCGCCAATCATGCCCGGGTCCCCAAGCAGGTTCGCGACGAGATGGCCCAGTGGGGATTGGCCCAAGATGAATTCGTCGACAACGACCACTGGCCCTATCAAATCTATGTCCGCGAAGCACGCCGCATGGTTTCCGACTACGTGCAAACGGAACACGATTGTCGTCGGCTGCGTCTTTGCGAAGACAGCGTCGGCCTGGGTTCGTACAACATGGACTCTCATAATGTGCAGCGATTCGTTTCCACGGACGGTACCGTGCAAAACGAAGGAGACGTGCAAGTTGCCACCGGCGGTAGTTACGCCATCAGTTACCGCTGCTTGATCCCTAAACAAGGGGAAGCCACCAATTTGCTGGTGCCGTGCTGCTTGTCGAGTTCGCATATCGCGTTTGGCAGCATCCGCATGGAGCCTGTCTTCATGATCTTAGGGCAAAGCTCGGCAACGGCCGCGGCCTTGGCGATCGATCAAGACTGCGCACTGCAGAAGCTCCCTTATGCGGACCTCAAGGCTCGTCTGGAAAAGGACGGCCAGCAACTGGTGCCTGCCGGAAAGCCGAAACCGTTCTCGCCCCCTAAGTAATAGGGAAACCTTCCTCCGTTTTTGAAATTGTCGGGCAATCCGCTCGTTCGCCTGTTACGATCAGACTAGGCGCAACTTGAAAAACAAAAACGGATTACCATGCTCATTCGCGTTGGTTATGAAATAGCTTTTGAATCCCCGCAGCCAGCTCCGATGTTGTTGATGCTTTATCTGCATCCCACTCGAGAGCTAACCACACGGCAACCTGATCTGTTGCAAACGACACCCTCCTTACCGATTTCTCAGTACTACGACATGTACGGAAATCGTTGCGGGCGAGTGGTTGCTCCGACTGGCCGTGTCACCTTTCGCAACACGGCGGTTGTCGAAGATAGCGGGCTACCCGACCTGCAAGCACCTCAGGCCCGACAGGCACAAGTTCAGGACCTGCCCCACGAGACACTCATGTACTTGCTGGCCAGTCGTTACTGTGAAGTCGACAGCGAGCTAAAGGATATCGCCTGGCAGCTCTTCGGAAAAACACCACCTGGCTGGCAACGCGTGCAGGCCATCTGCGACTTCGTCCACGAGCATATCACGTTCGACTACATGCAAGCCCGAGCCAATCGGACGGCGGTCGACGTTTATCGCGAAGGCGTCGGTGTCTGCCGCGACTATATGCATCTGGCCATTACGTTCTGCCGCAATTGCAACATCCCGGCCCGTTACTGCACCGGATACCTGGGCGACATCGGTGTGCCTGCAGCGGCTGACCCGATGGATTTCAGTGCCTGGTTCGAGGCCTATTTAGGCGGCCAGTGGTACGCCTTCGATGCACGAAACAACAAACCCCGCATTGGCCGAGTCCTCATGGCCCGTGGCCGGGATGCGGCCGACGTGGCACTCACGACCACCTTCGGCGTGAACGAATTAAAGGACTTCAAAGTCTGGGCAGACGAAGTGTAGAACCCCCGGGAACCATTTTCCTGTCGGTTTGCATCGTTGCGTATTTTAACAAAAAATAGACATAGCTCACGCGTCCTAAGCGATCATGTCTCGGAGTCTCCTATGCACGTTTCCTCATCCTTTGCCTTTCCATCTTTGGCCAGCATCGCCTTAATCTTCCTTGCATCGGCATCGCAAGCGGCGCCGGTGAAAGTGTTCATCCTGTGCGGCCAATCCAACATGGAAGGCAAAGGGGCGATCAAGCATCTCGAGCAACTACTGGCCGATCCGGCTACGGCCAAAACGTATCAGCATCTGCGTGACGACAATGGTTGGGTCGAACGGGACGACGTGTTCATCCAATACAACGACGATCGCGGGCGAGGCAAACTGGGCCTGGGCTACGGCACGCCTACCAATCGGTTTGGCCCCGAACTCGAGTTCGGGCACGTCGTCGGCAATGCATTGGACGAGAAGGTGCTCATCATCAAATGTGCTTGGGGCGGACGCGCCTTGGCAGTTCGCTTTCGCCCGCCAAGCTCTGGCAAGGGAGATTACACCCAGCGAAACCGCCAGACGAAAGAGATCGTACCGCTGCCAGAGGAAACCTACGGCGAAGCGTATCGCGACACGATCCGTATCGTCCAAAAGACGCTGGCCAACATCGATCAGATTGTGCCAGACTACAACCAGAAGGAAGGCTATCAGCTGTCCGGGTTCGTCTTCTTTCAAGGCTTCAACGACGTTATCGACCAGAAGAAGGTCGACGAGTATGGCCAGAACCTGGAAAACCTGGTGCGCGACGTTCGCAAAGATTTAGACGCCCCGAAGCTCCCCTTTGTCATCGGCGAACTCGGGCAACAAGGGGTCGAACCTGAAAAGCGTCACGCCGAGAAGCACTTCGCATTTCGCAAAATGCAGGAAGATGTTTCCAAACTGCCAGAATTCAAAGGGAACGTCGCGTTCGTCAAAACGAGCCCTTACATCGTGTCGGATGGCGAGTCGTTCGACGGCGGCTATCACTACTACGGCCGGGCCGACACGTTCTTCCACATCGGTCACGCGTTTGGCGAGGCGATGCTAAAGTTGAACCAGCCGTAATCCGCGGCTGGTTCCCTTAGCAGCGACGCTCGGCTTTACAGCCGACCGAGCAGCTCGGACTTCTTCGAGTTGAATTCGTCGTCGCTGAGAAATCCCTTGTCGCGAAGCTCACCCAACTTGGCGATCGCGTCGAAGACACTCGCTTCGTTGGCCGAAGAGTTCGTCGACGATGGAGCCGGCTGCGAAGGTGGCGGTGTCGACGCTTGAGGGGCAGGCGGCTGTGGCGTTTGACCATTCTGCGAAACGACCGGCAGCGTGCCCAGGCTCACCGTACCGAACTGGCTCGAGAAGGTGATCGAACTGCCCATCCCTTGTTGCTGCGAGAATCCACCGATCTGATGATTCTGCGTGTCGTACACCCACACGTCGCCACCGGTCTTCACGGCAAGACGACAGATATTCGGGAAGTAGGCATACTGTACGTTGTTCTGCGATCCGGTCGAACTGGGAGAACCGAGATCTTGCGGCCACCAATTCTGATTCGGATCGGGCACAAACAGACTCGACTGCCCCATCGGCGAACCGCTGGCTTGATTCTGCTGGCCGCCGCCACTTTGGCTTTGCGACTGAAAGCTGCCCGATCGCAACAGCCCAGGCTGGTTGGCCAGAATGTTGGAGATCTCTTGGCACAGCCCCCCTACCGAGTTCTTCAGGCCGTAGTTGAACATATCGCCCAACATCATCATCCCGCCCTGCATCCACTGCCCAGAGCCGCCGAATTCAGGATGGCTAAACTGAGCCATGCCACCGTTACCATTGAGCACGGCAATCATCATGTGGGTCACGGCATCGGTACTGAAACCATATCGTTGGGCCAAATCGTTGACGATTCGGCTACCTTCCGGCGTAAGCTGTTGCATCGAATCGCCCTATGTAAAATCGGGGTAGAAATGGAAATACCGGTAGTTTACCACACAAATGTGAAGAATATAAGCGTTGCCGGTTAAGGGGAAAGGACGGGCAAAGCCTTAAGGCCCTCAATCTTTCGGACAATCTCGCCCTTATTCTACCTAGTACTTTCCAATCAAGCAGGTATTGGATGCGACCAACTCAACGCTTCTGAGCATCCAACCCCTTAAGCTGGGCCTCGTATTGGTTCAACTCTTGAAGTCTCTGCGATACTTCCACTCTCACCGCTTGCCACTTGGCATAGGCAGCCGACGACATTTCGGCCGTGACGATTTCGTCGCCTTGCAGCAGTAAGAGACGTTTGTATTCTTCATGCCGCAGATGCTCCACACGTTTGGCGACGTGCAACTGATTGCGGGCATTGTTCACTTGAGCGGAGAGGATTCGAGACTCTTGACCCAGTTTCGCGACGTGCTGCGAATACCATTTCAGCGCTGCTTCGGCTTCGACTACCGGATCGAACTTCTTAATGCCTGCGATGCGTTTCCAGTCCTGGTCGCACGCTCCGGCAAACGCCCCTAGAATCCGATACATATTTTGCATCGGTATTTTGCCATCCAAAGTATCTTGCACCATGTCGGCGAGCACTTTGCGGCAAGCTTCATTTTCATAATGTTCCAACGCAGACAAAATCAGAAGTGGCGGGCTGCCGTAAGCATGGCGACGATAGGCCGCGTCCAGCAGCAGCAGGGCCTCCGGAGGATTTGCATAGTAGAGACCACACGCGGCCGCCGTGGCGATTTGGACATTCTCGTCTTCCAAATTTTTGAGCAGCGTCGGAACGCATTTTTCGCCGCCATACAGCAAAGCAATCAGCCCGATGATTCGATACTCGTGGGAGGTTTCCTTTTCTAAAATCGAGATCATGTCGTCCGCGCGAAAAGGCTCTCCGGCTCGATAGAGAGCAAAGATACTCGCATATCGGACCGCCGTAGGCTGCGATGGGTCTTGAGCAAGTTGCGTTAGCTCGTGGGCCATCTGGTTCTTTCGCAGTTCGCTCAAGACGAGTACCGTCTCGTACGGAAACTGCGGCGGCTCTTTCGCCTCGCCCAGTCCGCACATGCTTAATAGATGCTGCGTCATCGTTGCCTGCAGCCCCTGCGTGTCGAACAGTGCATCGCTATCGGGTTTCAGCACATCGAAGTAGAGAACATGGTAGTGATAGTAAGCGGAATCCCGTCCACCTCCGGAACCAGCAAGCTCCCTGCTTTTGTGGATTTGGTCGAGCTTCTCTCGCAGCTTTTCTGGCAGTGCCGGTCGCTGCTGCAGTTGGGCATCTCGCTGCTCGGCCTGCCGTCGCTCTTCCGCTTGTTTGTCGGCGGATTGAAATGGATTCTGTCCGAACGATTCGACCGCCGTCAGCCCGAGGATAACAACGGCAATAAAAGCAGGTGCGTTCATGCTGGTATGGCTCCGAGATGGTTTTTCTCGTGGTGGTAATGTCCGCCATAAAACGAGACGATCAACGGCTCTTGCGGGTTTTCATTCCATCTACCCATTGGACCCAACAATTCGGCATCTTGCCACAAACGTGTGCCTCAGTTAAGATTTCTCTACTGAGAACTACTCTCAATTAGCAGGCAAGCGATGTTTCCCGATATTCCCCTGAGCATGATTCAGCCTGGGTCCGTGGTGCGGATTTCTCAGGTCGTTGGCGGGCAAGACGATGTCAAGCGGATGGCCGAGATGGGTCTTCAGGCCGGAACGGAAATCGAGATGCTGCAAAGCGGCAGTCCTTGCATCATTCGTGTCGGTCAGTCGAAGCTTTGCTTTCGGCCTTCCGACATATTGAACATTTTGGTCAGTACGGACAAAGCATAATGTCGAAGTTGTCGCAGCTTGCAGTCGGTCAGGAAGCCGTCATCGCCTCGATCGATGCCACCAACGTGGCGGCCGTGCGACTAATGGAAATGGGCATGACTCCCGGCAGCAGCGTCAAGATGATTGGCTCGGCTCCTTTCGGCGATCCGTTAGAGGTGGAGATTCGCGGCTACCACCTGAGCCTGCGTAAGACGGAAGCCGACCTGGTGGAACTCGTGAGTTAACTCTGTAACAAGTACCAATCTCGCCGCGCCGCATGTTGTCCATCGCGACGTGTCTCGAATCCCTCGAACAGCCAACCCCCAATAGCCTGCCGCATGTCTGTCGACGCACCCGCTCGAACGTTAAATGTTGCCTTGGTCGGAAACCCCAACACCGGCAAGTCGACCCTCTTCAACGCGTTGTCTGGCATCCGCCAAAAAACGGGCAACTACCCCGGCGTGACCGTCGAGAAGAAGCATGGCGCGTTCACTCACAACGGGCAGAAGGTCGAACTGATCGACCTGCCAGGCACCTACAGTCTCGCCCCGCGTTCGCCTGACGAAATGGTAACGGTCGATGTCTTGCTCGGACGCCAGGCCCAGGAAGCCAAACCCAACGCCGTGCTGGTGATTGTCGATGCCAGCAATCTTGAGCGCAACTTGTACATCGTCAGTCAAGTCAAAGAGCTTGGACTGCCGACGGTTGTAGCGCTGAACATGGGGGACATCGCCCAGGACAAAGGAATCTCGGTCGACGTCGCGAAACTCGAACAACGACTCGGCGTGCCGGTCGTCGCCACGCTGGCCCATCGCCGCGGAGGCCTCGACCAACTGCGCGACACGATCGTTTCGCTGCTTGACCGAGAATCCGTTCCGGTTGAAAGCCCTTTCCCCGAAGAGTTTTGCGACAAGGTCGGCCAGCTGCATACCAAGTTGCAGCAGCACGATCCGCAAGCGACGCGGTACCTGGCCGAACGCCTGCTGCTGGATACCAGCGGCTACCTCGAGCAGGAACTCACCAGCGGCGGTCAGGAACTGCACAGCTGGATTGTCGAGTCACGTAATCAACTCGCCGAGTTAGGCCAGCCGGTACCGGCCATCGAAGCGATCTCACGTTACCAGTGGGTGCAAGGTGTGTTGGACGGAATCGTCACGCGTGAAGCAACCCGCAAGGTTACCTGGTCGGACCGAATCGATCGTATTCTGACCAATCGAATCGGCGGTTCGCTATTCTTTATCTTCATCATGACCCTTATGTTTCAGGCCGTTTTCAGCGACCTGGTGGCGGGGAATCTAATGGAGTACATCGAAGGGTTCTTCGAGATCATCGGCGGCTTTGTCGATGCCAGCCTGGCCGATGGCGCACTCAAGTCGCTGTTGATCGACGGCGTTATTGCTGGCGTCGGTGGCGTGCTCGTCTTCCTGCCGCAGATTTGCATTCTGTTCTTCTTCATTGCGATCTTGGAAGACTGCGGATACCTATCTCGGGCAGCCTACTTAATGGATCGCTTGTTCAGCAAAATTGGCCTGAGCGGTAAGTCGTTCATTCCGCTGCTGTCTAGCTTTGCCTGTGCGATCCCTGGCATCATGGCAGCACGCGTGATCGAAAATCGCCGCGATCGCTTGATTACCATCCTGGTCGCTCCGCTAATGAGTTGCAGTGCTCGCATGCCGGTTTATGTGCTGCTGACGGCGGCATTCATTCCCGATGAAACGTACGGTGGCGTCCTCTCGCTGCATACGCTAGTCATGCTCAGTATGTACCTGCTGGGGATTGTCGCGGCCGTGGGCGTGGCTTTTGTGCTTCGCCGGACGATCCTTCCTGGCGAAACGCCTCCGTTTGTGATGGAGCTTCCCAGCTACAAATTCCCGTCGATCACCGGCGTGCTGCTGGTGATGGTGGAAAAGGGTTGGGCGTTCGTCAAACGGGCCGGAACGCTGATCTTCGCCATGACGGTCATTGTGTGGGCCTTGTCGTACTTCCCACGCAACGAAGAAGCCGTCACCGCGCCATTTGCCGATGAAATCGCTCAGCTTGAAACGCAGCGTGAAGAAGCCAACAAGGAACAAGCCGCACAAATTGACGAACGCCTGGCCGAAATCAACAACCAGATCGATGGCCAGTTGCTTCGCAGTAGTTTCCTGGGCATGGCAGGGCACTGGATCGAGCCGGTCGTCAAGCCACTGGGTTGGGACTGGAAGATCGGCAGCGCCGCGATCGCTTCGTTCCCAGCTCGCGAGGTAATCATCAGCACGATGGGCGTTCTCTATAACCTGGGTGGTGACGAAGACGAAGAGTCCGCTCCGCTTCGCGATACCATCAAAGGTGCCAAATGGGAAGGGACCGACCGCAACGTATTCAACGTGCCGGTTGCCTTGTCGATCATGGTCTTCTTCGCTTTATGTGCCCAATGCGCCGCCACGTTGGCCGTGATCAAACGAGAAACCAACAGCTGGGGATGGCCCATCTTCACCTTCGTCTACATGACCGTTCTAGCATACGTAGGAGCCCTGATAACCTACCAGGTATCCGCAGCGATAATGTTGGGATAGATACAGTGTGAAGTTTTCAGTGTTCAGTTAAGACGGTGTTCTTGTCTTACTGAAAACTGAACACTTCAAACTTCACACTCTCCCAAATTTGACTTTCCCTGCCCTTTGGTAACGATTGAATCAAGGAGTTTTCCATGTGGCAGAACTTAATTGTCTTGGTCGTAGTTGCTTCGGCTGCTGGTTACATTGGCTGGACCGTCATTCGAGGGATTCAGGGCGCAGCCGGTTCGTGTGGCGGGGGCTGCGGTTCTGGGTGTGGTTCCAAGTCTCAACCAGACAACCTCATTCAACTGACGTCGGCCACGTCCCCTGACGACGAGGCGTCAACTTCCCCCGAAGAGCCATCTGCGGTAAGCTCGTCTCGGTCGCAGTGACGATCGAGGCAATTGCTTTCCCGCATTGAAAGGACAACTCCCATGGCTCCGCCGATCGCTTATTGGGAAGGAACTTGGATTCCACGCAATGAGCTGACTATTCCCTTGAACGATGCTGGGTTTCAGCTGGGAACGACCATCGCAGAGCAGTGCCGAACTTTTAACGGCAAGGTCTTTCGACTGGATCAGCACCTCGATCGACTCTGGAAGAGCCTAGAGATTCTTGATGTCCAGTCGCCCGAATCGCGTGAATCGCTCACCGATGTGATCCATCAGATCATCGAGCACAATTACCCCTTGCTGCCTGCCGGCTCGGACTTGGGCGTTACCATCTTCATCACGCCTGGTTCGATGGATCAGGCCTATCGCTCTCATAAAACAGGTCGCCTGGGCGTTCATACCCAGATGGTTGCGTTCGATACGTTCGCCAGTTTGTACGAAGTTGGCCAGCCGCTGGTCGTTCCCAAAACACGCCAGACGCCGGTCGACTGCTGGCCGCGTGAATTGAAAGTCCGCTCGCGTGTGCACTATTACCTGGCCGACCTGGAAGCCAAACGCGAAGACCCAGCCGCCAGGGCCGTGCTGTTAGACCACGAAGGCTACGTGATGGAAGCCACCACGGCCAACATCGCAAAGTATCACCCCGACACCGGCCTCGAGCTTCCGCCGGCTGACCTGGTGTTACCAGGCATCAGCATTGCGACCCTCGAAAAGCTGGCCGACGAGTTGGCCATTCCTGTAACGCACCGGCAGCTCACGCCGGAAGATTTCGCCACGGCCGATGAAGTCTTGTTAACCAGCACATCGCCGTGCATCGTGCCGTGCAATCAATGGAACGGCAAGCCAATCAGCGTAGGCAAGCCTGGGCCGATTTTTAAGCGGTTGATTGCCGCCTGGGAAGAGATGGTAGGGATGGACATTCGCAAACAGGCCGAGCGGTTCGCGTAGGTGTAACGCGACTAATCTCGGCGAAGATCGACGTCCAGCGGCATCTTCTTGTTCGCGTACCAGGTCTTCCAGCCGGCTTCGTTGAAATGATAGTCGACTTCCTCTTCGAGAACCTGTTTCAAAGCGACGCGTACGCCTTGATTTTGAAGATCTTGCTCGACGATCCTGGCCTTCTCTTGACCGAAAGACATCCCCCCGCCGCCGGTGCTATCGAACGCGGCATTTGTCCGGCCAGGCTGCGACCCTCGGGTCACTTGAAACTTGTGCGTCGTCACCAATGCATCCATCAAGGGAAGGATGCTGGCCGGATGCTTCAAACGCCCCAGGACAATCGCCGCACGATTAACGGTCGTGTTGTTGGCACTTTTTAGCTGCCCGATGAGATAGCTCACGGCCATTTGATAGTCGCGTTTCTCAAGGCCAATCGTCGCTCGGTCGCGGATCGAATCGTTCGGATCGTTAGCGGCCAGCTTCACTAGGGCCATCGTCGTTTGTGGCGTTTTTATGTTCGACAGGGCATCGACTAGCAATTCTCGCACGGCCGGATGGTCTTCGTCATTCAGCAATTCGATCACGGCCAGCCCTGCATTGGGATCGTCAACCTTTTGCAGTTCTCGGGCAGCTTCCTGGGCCTTGTCGCCGCCACGCTTGAGCCACGATCGCCAAATCCGAATCTGCTTTCGCCACTCGACTTGTTGGTCCTCGATGTTGCGATCGCTCTCCATCATCTTGAGATCTTGAGGAAATCGCCATCGTCCGCCATCACGAACGTAACCTTGGTTCCGCATCCAGTCGTCGCGAATGATCCACTTTTTTTGAAAGCGTTCGTAACCCAACGCCTTACGCGCGTCGACGTTGTCCGGCTCGCGTTTCAGGATCTCGTAATAATGGTAGTCGCGTTTGTCAGGCAGATTGTTTTGGTCGCACCACCTGGCCATCTGAAATTGGCCCTCGATGGTGTCTGGCATGCGAGGCAGAAATTCTTCGTACTTCTTAAGCTGAGCAGAAAACGCCACGACCTCGCGAACCGTCGTGCGGCCCAAGACAAGCGTTCCGCTGTCGGTCTGAACCTGGTACGTCGACCGAGGCGATTCGTCGGGATTCAACAAGGTTCCTTCTACGCTTCCGCCACTGGCCAAGTGAAAGATCTCGGCCTGAGCAACCGCGCAGCAGCCCAAGCTCGTCATCGCTAGGATGACGAGCGACGCGCATCGCGGTATGTGATGGCTCCGGCTCGGCACAGGCACGTTCCAGCGGGAAAGAAAAAGAAAACCTATCCCTAAGTATACGAACCGCTTAGCTTCGATTCCAAGATTTGACCCCAGAAATCAGAAAATGCGGGTAGTAAGGAAGAAAAGGCCTATTTTGGGGCTGAATGGGGTGAAAACGGTTTCGTTTAGGTGGCGTTACTTACGCCGTCAGGCCAACAGCGCAGCCAGCCGTGCCATGAACAACGTTGTCGCGTTACCATGCGCATCTCCGGTTTCCTCGCCCCCGTTCTCAGGGGAGAGGGGACAAGAGAGCCCTCTTCTGCCGTAGGGTGCTGAGTAGCGCAGCCAGTCGCACCATGCACAACGTTGTCGCGTTGCCATGGGATGGAGACCGTATTTGGTGCGATACGTTCCGCTTCGCGTCTCTGCTCACACCCTACCCTGGGTTAGGGTGGACCGCGTTCTTTGGCTTGACGTACTCGGTCGCGTCTTCTGTTTTGGATGACCCTTTTTCCATGCCCATGAAGACGTGGGCATGGCACCCGGCGTTTTGTTGGCTGGGCGGTTGGGTATTCTTTGGTGGAGGGCGTATCGTTCGGGCGGTTGAGTTCACGCTCTAACGCGTCGATCTCTTCCTGCTTGGCGCATATTTCCCCCTGCAGTTGCAGGTTGAGTGCTTTCATGCGGTAGTAGGTCCAGGCAAAGAACCGTTTCTCTTGGTAGGACAACGGCTCTTGGATTGGTTGTTTGCTGCGACGGATTTCCCGCTCGCGGTAACGATGGTGAAGCTGGCGCTCGCGTTTTGGTCTAGGCTCCAGTGGTGGAAGCTTAGGAGGCGTGCTCTTCTTTGGTTTCGGGATCTCGGGCGGATCTTCCTTGGGGAATTCGTACGCTTCGATCTCGGGATCGATGCGTACGACCAACGGATCTGCCCGGTAACTGGGACCTGCTTCGTCCATAAGCCGTGTGAAGTGTTCTTCTTCGGTTACTTGCGGGGGTTCTTTGGGCTCACGTGTGATCGCCTCTTGGGCTTCTTGCCTTCGAATGATCGCGCTCAAGGTCGCCCCTTGCGGGCGGCCCAGCGGATCGTTGCCGTACTCGGCCCGGTGCATGGGGTTCTCGAAGGGTGGCTCTTTCGGAGGCTCGTCGGCCAGTATTGCCAGGACTTCTCCGCAGCAGGGGCATAGGAGTCGGTTGCCATCGATCACGGCAACCTGCGAACCGTGCGCGGAGGCGCCCGGTTCGTGTTTTTCAGGTTTTTCGTGGTGATGGGACATAATGGTACTCGTAAATATTTGTGTGCAAAGTGATGGGTTAGTTTAGTAGGGCCCGCGTGTCGCGGGTCGCGAAGCGGGTACCCGGTATACGACCCGCGTTCGCGCGGGGCCCTACGGTTTGCTGCTTATCTAGCAGCGAACTGGGTACGGATTTCGTATGCCTAAAAAGAAAATAGGCATGGTGCCGGGGAAGCGTCCCCTGGGCATGATTTAGATATACCAGCCTGGTGTAGCATATGTATAGTGCTCAAATGAAAATTTTTTTGGATTCGCGCGGAACCGGGGACCAGGCGTTCGACCCGCGTTCGCGTGAGGCCTTACTGATCGATACTTGCTTTTGGGTTCAGGCCGGTTGTATTAGCCGCTTGTGGCCATTGGCCACTCAGAGATGAATTTCTGAGCCACCCATGAGAGAAAGTGGGTACCTGAGGTTTGACTTGCCCGGGGCGTGAGGGCTTCTTTTTGTGACGCGGCTCGAACTGGCGTTACGAGGTTTGGGCGATTCCGTCCGACTTAAATGCTTCGATGATCTCTTGCGGGACGCGTGCCGGCATGCGTTTTTCTAGATTGACGAACGCCCAATTGGTTTGGGCGATGGCGAGATTCTTTTGATCGCTTTCGCGGCGAATTTCGTACTTGCGAATGCAGGACGCGCGTCGGAATGAATCGACCCAGGTAACGACTACGAGTTGGTCGTTCTCAAACGCAGGAAAGTGGTATTCGATTTGATGGGCCCGGACGACCCAACTGCAGCCGAGCTTGCCGTACTGGTCATGCCCCCATCCCTTTTCCAAGGAATGAGCCACCGCCGCATCCTGCATCCACTTCAAGTAGACGAGGTTATTAACGTGTCCCTGGACGTCGATGTCGTCGGTTACGACATCGATTTTGTGATGATAGATATTGGTAAGCATGAAACCTAACGGCCCCTAAGCACCGGCCGTGATCCGCCGTGGGGTATGAAATTCTCGGACGTCGATCACGTGCATTCCGGCCGCCTGACCGGCTTCGATTCCGAGTTGGGCATCTTCGTAGACGCAGCACTTTTCCGGAGCGACTCCTAGCCGCGTGGCCGCTTCCAGAAAGACATCCGGAAATGGCTTATGTCGCGTGGTATCTTCCGAGCAAACAAAAGCCTGGAAATAGTCGGTAATTTCCAACTGGGTGAGAATCCGCTCCATGACCCACCGCATTGCTCCGGTGGCAACGGCCATCGGGACTTTGCCATGATTCAGTCGGACCACTTCCACAACCGGCTCGATGGGGCCGACTTCCGAAAGCAACTCGACGAAGGCATTTTCCTTCTCGTGAGCACATTCGTTCGCATTGAGCGAGACGCCTTGTTCCTCGGCCAGAAGATTGAAGATCCTTTCGGTAGGAACGCCCCCTAGCGAATAAAAGCGATCTTCGGAAAAATCCAGCCCATGCTTCTGCGTGATCTGACGCCACGACAAATAGTGGGCGGGCATGGTATCGGCCAGGGTGCCGTCCAAGTCGAAAATATAACCTTCAAATCCCACTGGAATCTCTCTTTAGGGTGCGCAAGTGCTTCTTCTCGGGTTACGCTATTGTAGATGCTATGTCTCGGTTATGAAGGGCAATTGAGTTGACTCGACTAGAGCATGCCGACGATAATATGGCTTCCCACCGCCTAGCGCAATGATCCTCCCCGCTCTAACCTCGTTAAGGGTATTGCTGAATGCGTCTGCCGATTATTGTTTCTTTCTGCCTGACACTGCTTTCGTGGAACACTTTGTCGGCCGAGAACCATTGGCCCGAATTTCGTGGCTCGGATGGTAACGGAGCCAACTTTTCAGCCAAGGTTCCTACCGACTTAAGTAAACCGCTCAACATGGCCTGGAAGGCCGAGCCGCACGGCCGAGGCTGGTCGTCGCCCGTAGTCTGGGGAGATCAACTGTGGATTACCACCGCCACCGAAGATGGCAAGCAGCAATCGGTGCTGTGCTACGACCGAAACACGGGCGAGAAAAAGTTCGACATCCTGTTGTTCGAGAACGACGAAGTCGACGAAGCGCATCTGACCAATAGCTATGCCTCGTGCACGCCGGCGATTGAAGAGGGACGCATCTATGTCCACTTCGGCAGATACGGCACGGCATGTCTCGACACGAAGACCGGTAAAAAGCTGTGGGAGCGTCGCGACCTTCCATGCGACCACCACCGTGGGCCTGCGTCTTCTCCTATTGTTGACGACAAAAACATGTACGTGGCCTTCGATGGATTCGACGTGCAGTACGTTGTTGCGTTGGATAAAAAGACCGGCCAAACGGTTTGGAAAACCGATCGCAACATCAAGTACAACACCGACAACGGCGACTGGATGAAAGCATATTCGACCGGCCTGTTGATCACGCATGATGGTCGACGCCAGTTGATTTATCCCAGCGCGGCCGAGACTCAGGCGTTCGATCCCGAAACGGGCGATATTCTGTGGAGCGTCAAGCACGGCGGCATGAACGCGGCCATTCGTCCGATCTATCGTCACGGGCTCGTTTACACGTTCCCCGGCCATGGCAAAAATTTGATCGTGGCTGTCGATCCGTCCGGCAGTGGCGACATCACCGCGAGCCACTTGAAGTGGAGCGCCGGCAAAGGCGTGCCGCTGCGGCCTGGCCCCGTGTTTATTGACGACAAGATCTTCATGCTGGATGACGATGGCGTGGTCTCTTGCCGCGATGCGAAAACGGGGGATGTCGACTGGATCAAACGAATCGGCGGCAACTACCGGGCCTCGCTCATCTGCGCCGGCGAGAACTTGTATGCCTTTACCGACGACGGACACGCAACCGTATTCAAGGCTTCGCCAGAAGAGTACATCGAAGTCAGCCAGGCCGACTTCCCTTCTGGGTTTCAGGCATCCGGCGTCCCCTTGGACGACTCGCTCTACTTACGAAGCGTTGACGGGCTTTACTGCTTTCGCCATCCCAAGCCGTAACTGGCTACCGTTAGACGCTTCGCCTCACTCATTTTGTTCCCGGGAGACCTTTGATGAATTTCGTTTTACGTTCCGTTTGCGCAATGGGGATCAGCCTTGTCTGCGGAGTCCCCTTGCTGGCGGAAGACGGAAAGAATTCAGTCCACCAAACGCGTGAAGAAAAGGTCTTAGGAGACCGCGAAAAGGTTCTATCGGACGGCTATTGGATTTACAACGGCTTTGAAGAAGGGGTCAAGCAGGCCCAAGAGACCGGCAAGCCTTTGCTGGTTGTCTTGCGTTGCATTCCGTGCGAAGAGTGCGTCAAGCTCGACGAAGAGATCATGGAAAAGGATCCTGTCCTACGGAAGCTGCTCGATCAGTACGTTCGTGTGCGGATCGTCGGTACCAACGGTCTTGACCTCGATCTGTTTCAGTACGACTACGACCAATCGTTTGCCGTGTTTCTGATGAATGCCGACAAGACGATTTACGGACGTTTCGGCACACGCTCGCACCGTACCGACTGGACCAGCGACGTTTCGATTGAAGGCCTGGCCAAGGCACTCGATGGGGGCCTCAAGCTGCATGCGAACTACCCTGGCAATAAAGCCTACTTTGCCGGCAAGCATGGCGATAAGCCGCTTTATTCGTCGCCTGAGAAGTTTCCTTCGTTGAAAGACAAATACACCGACACGCTGAACTATGAAGGGGATGTGGTTCAAAGCTGTATTCACTGCCATCAGATTGGCGACGCTCAGAAGTCTGTTTTTCGAGATCGCGGGAAAGCGATTCCCGATGAATTTGTCTTCCCCTATCCGCACCCTAAAACACTGGGGATGATTATCGACCCGAGCGAGATGAACACCCTGAAAGAAGTCGCTTCAGGCTCGATTGCCGAGCAGGCCGGTCTTCAGGCGGGCGATCAGGTCTTTGCTTTGAATGGGCAAGTCATTCTCTCGATCGCCGATATCCAGTGGGTGCTGCATCATGCTCAGGACCAAGACAGCCTGCAGGCCGAGATTGTCCGCGATGGCAAACGCATCATCAAGCCGATCAAGCTTACCGAAGGATGGCGTCAACAAGATGACCTTTCGTGGCGCGTGGGTGCCTGGCCAATGCGGGCCATGGCGTTGGGCGGCATGAAGCTTGAAGAATTGACGCCTGAAGAGCGTAAGAGTGCAGGAATCACCGATCCACAGAAGATGGCCTTGAGGGTACGCAGTGCAGGTCGCCATGGCAAACATGGGTTGGCCAGGAAAACGGGTTTCAAGGTCGATGACATCCTGGTCGCGTTCGATGGCCGCAATGACCTTCTGCGTGAGACCGATTTGCTGGCGTATGCCGTGCAAAACTGCATGCCAGGCGAAAAGGTAGAGATCGACCTTATTCGCGGCAGCAAACCGATGTCGCTTTCGCTGGGAATGCAGAAGTAAGCCGAGCGCATAATAAAGGCCCCGCCAAGATTTCTCTTCGCGGGGCCTTCTCATCCAGATTTCTTAGTTAGTCGACTAGCGACTAGTCAGCGGCGTCGCCGACGGCGGCACCAATACCAGCGCCGATTCGGGCACCTTCTCGACCACCGATGGCTCCACCAATGCCGGCTCCGATGCCAGCACCACGGCGGACATCAGGATCGGCAAATCGACGATCGTAGTTGCGTCGACCTCCGTCCATGTAGTACCGACCGTTGTTGTCGTAGTAGTGCTGACGACCATTTTCGTAATAGAAACGCGTGCCGTCGTTATCGCGATAGTAGTAACCATCGCTGTAGGGCGAACCGCGGTAACCGGTCGAGCGACGTGGCTGGTAGTTGTCGTACCAGTCGCCACCGTGTCCGTAGCCTGGACCGTTATAACGAACCCAACCGTTGTTACGGTAAACCATCCAGTTGTTGGCTGGGGTCCAATACCACCACACGCCGTTCTGGTTCTTGAAACGCCAGCGAGCGGATCGATCGTCGTCGCGACGGTCACGATCTCGACGATCGTAGTTATCGCGGTCACGACCATCACGGACGCGGTCGTCTCGGTCACGGATTCGATCATCACGATCAAAGTCGCCTCGGTCGCGACCATCTCGATCTCGCATCCGAGCATCGGCGTTGATACGAGCGTCACCGTCGACTCGAGCATCGGCATCTACGCGAGCGTCGGCGGCACCGCGACGATTGGCTTCGGCATCGACATCGACGTTGGCGTTAACATCCGCTTGAGGCGGCGTTGGCACGTTGTCGTTTAGGTTCGGAGCACTGGCGTCAATGGACGAATCAACTTGACCTTGGGTAGCCCCTTCGATCGAGTCGGTTAGCCCTTGCGTCGGTGCTTCGGGGGTGTTGGGTGGGCTGACTTCGCCGGCTGCTTTGGCACCTGCCTGAGCACCCGTGTCGACAGCGTCTTGCGCACCAGCGGCGGCGTTTCCTGCAGCTTCGACTGCGCCACTAGCGGAATCGCCAGCTGCCTCGACGGCTCCGCCCACATCTTGGGCGTTCAACGAGCCGGCCAGCGCCAAGCCTGTCGCCGCGACCAGACCTAAGATCCAATTACTAGACGAAATTTTCATATTGATGTCCTTTCTCAAGAGAACAGAGAACTTCCAAGTTCGTGAATACGTTGTTACGACACAGTTGCAAACGCATTCAAATTTCGTCATCCGTTATTAGATGACGATTATTCACGAATTGATTTAGAAAAGGTTAATGGCAATGGGCATGCCAAATTGCGCACCACTTTAAGAAAAGGTGCTTCTAGAAAGGAGTTTGTGCTGAATAGCCCGCAATTTCCTTGATTGTTCGGTACTTCCCTCAACGTGGAACCGAGATGGTAATGGGTAACAATGGTCGTGCGGCAATCACCGTGGAGCTTCCCGGTTCAACAAAAAGAGGCCGTTCCAGATGGAACGGCCTCCTAATGATTTGGCTACGAATCAACGGCGAAACTAGTCGTCGAGATTCTTGAGCTTGATGTTTTTCCAAGCCACGGTGTAAGGTCCTTGATCCTTAGCGATCCCATGCACCTGCAGGCCAAGGAAGCCTTTAGGGTGGGTCTTGTAGATCTCGGCATCGTTCAGCGTTTCGATTGGTTCGCCGTTGATCCAGGTTTGAATCTGTGGGCCTTTGGCAACGATTCGGAAGTGATTCCATTCGCCGTCTTTGAAGTGCGAGTGAGGCTTGAGACGTTCTTTCGGGGTCAACCAACCGCGGCCGGTTGCTTCGCCGTAGACGTAGCCAGCTTCCGCTTTGCCTGCTTCGATTTCGACCTGTGGTCCGTTCACGCGACCTTCGTTGGTGTTGCCTTTGGTTTGCGAACGGATCTGCACACCCGAATTCAAGCGATCGTGAACTTTGACATCGAACTCAAGTTCAAAGTCGCCGTAGTCCTTGTCACTGCAAAGGAACGAATTAGGGCTGCCGGTCTTGGTCGTGCCGAGGATGGTGCCGTCGACTACTTCGTAAGTCGCGGTGCCGTTCTTCTGCGTCCAGCCGGTTAGGTCTTTGCCATTGAACAGTTCTGTCCAACCTTCTTCGGCCTGAACCGTTGCTGTGAAACAGAAAAGCAACAGACCGAGCATGAGCCACGTTTTTTGCATGGGTAGAAAAATCCTAAGTTGAGTGAGTGGATGGGGGTTTAGAGAGGGAAGTCTATTATTCCTACCCTGGTTGCCTGCTTCAACCAAGTGTGTCGCAATTGCACAGAAAAAGCCCCTTTTCAGGGTCAAAACCTGAAAAGGGGCCCGTCATTACTCGGACTTTCGTTTTAAGTCGGCCCTATTTGCTGCAGCAGGCGGCTACGGCATCGCAGCAAGCCTGACCTTCTTCGCAGCACGCAGGCTTATCTTTCTCGCAGCAAGCTTCCTGAGTTTCGCAGCATGCCAGACCCAAGGTGCAGCAGTCGGCTTGAGACGCCGTCGCTGCCGAGGTGCCAGGAACAGCCAAAGCTCCGAAACCCAGTCCGAAAGCCAACAAAGAACCAAATGCAATTTTAGTGATCATAGTCACGTCCTTATTTTCAAAATGAATGTTATGTGTCAGCGTGATCGCTGTGGCACGGATTTTCCGCGCACACGGATCTTGAGATAGCTAATTAATGGCAGTCGACAGAACGTCGTTAACAGCGCCAGACACACTTCAGAACGTGAATCGGAACCGAGGCTTTCGTGTCGCTAATCGACACGCTCGGCATAAGCACTGGCAGAGCAGCGATCGTACGCGACGCAAAGAGGTCGGCAACGTAGACGACCGGGACCTGGTCAACGGCCAGGGCACGAACTTCGAAAGTAACCGGCTGAATTTGACAGCGGCAATCGGGGCTAGTCGGAACGTGCTGCTGCTGAGAGGTGTTCGCCTTTTTCGCTTGGCAACACGATACAACCGGCGCATCCCCGAAGTCATTGGAAGCGGCACAATGCAAACGACACCACCCTGGTCCCACTGCCAACAGCGTGGCCAGGATGAGAATCAGGGTTGGTGTATAAATGCGATGCATGTGCGTGTGGGTCCTTGGAGGAAGCGATGTATTCTTACCTGCTCAATACGAAAGTCAAGCTACCACGGTTCGCTCAGAACATCCGTAGTTGTGATTTTCCGTTTTCACCCGGGCCGCGGAACTGCGACGTATCTAACGGAATCTTACGCTTATCGAGGCCATAGCGATGCTGAAACAAGGAGAACGTTTTGGCGATCGTAGCGGCGATCCCCCCTTCTCCGCGCATGCGGGTTCCCCAGCGTGAATCGGTAAGTTGTCCTCCCCGACAGGCTTCAATGCGTGAACGAACTCGCTGGGCGTGCTCCGGCAAATGCTCCTCAAGCCAAGTAACGAAAATCTCTTTCACGGAGTGTGGTAAGCGCAACAGCGTGTAGCCGGCACTAACGGCTCCTCGCTGGGATGCGGCCTCAAGAATCGCTGGAATCTCGGAATCAGTCAGCCCCGGCACAATAGGGGCGACCATTACATTCACGGGAATGCCTGCGGCGGTGAGTTGCTCTACCGCCGCAAGCCGAGCCGCAGGGCTGGATGTGCGTGGCTCCATCAGTCGTGTCAGCTTCTGATCAAGAGAGGTTATGCTCAGATTCACACAGACTAGATTGTGCCGGGCCATCTCCGAGAGCAAATCGAGGTCACGCAGGACTAATGCGTTTTTGGTGATGATCCCCATCGGTTGCCGCGCTTCAAGAGCGACTTCTAGGCATCCCCGCGTGACTTCAAACTCGCGTTCTGCCGGTTGGTAACAGTCGGTCACGCCTGACATGGCGATCACTTCGCATCGCCAGATCGGCTTACGCAGGAAATTGCGAAACAGGTGCGGGGCATCTTTCTTGACCATGATCTTGGTCTCGAAATCGAGGCCACTGCTCAGCCCGAGAAACTCGTGATATGGCCGGGCATAACAGTAACTACATCCGTGCGCACAGCCACGATAGGGATTCAAGCTATAGGTGAAGAGAATGTCAGGACTGTCGTTCTTAGTGATCAGAGACTGCGTGAGGTCGGCAAAGTACTCGGTCGGTACCTTCCGCGGGGCGAACTCCTGGGTATCGGTCGGGTCGAGATGTTCCAAATCCCGCGCAACACTCAACCGCTCAAATCGATTGGTGGGATTTTCGCTGGTCCCACGTCCTACAGCTTTTCGGGCAGATTCCATTGCCTGGTACCATCGATGAAGATGAATGATGACGGCACCATAAGTATACATGCGTACATGCACCCTGCCAAGTCAATTTAACCGGCAAATGGAAATGTGGCCGCTCCATTGAGTCCAGGCTGACAGCGAAAAATGCCTCCAGCTTGGGGAAACTGCTTGAGCTGCTCGTCACTTAAGCCTTTGCGGGGCGTGGCGATATAGAGTTGATCGAGGTTTTCTCCCCCGAAGCAACACGACGTAACATTCGGACAGGGGATTTCGATCTTCCCGAGCAGTTCCCCAGAGCGCGGATCCCAACGGCAAACCGCTGCGCCACCCCACATCCCGGTCCACAGCATTCCTTCCGCATCGATCGTCATTCCGTCCGGCTTGCCAATTCCCAGCGATTCCGGAATATCGACCACCATGCGCCGATTGCTGATGTGACCGGTCTCGATGTCGTAGTCGAATGCGTCGATCTTCCGCGTGGCCGTATCGATGTAATAGAACAGCTTGTGATCAGGCGACCAGCAAAGCCCGTTGCTATTCACGACGCCTGGCACAACTGTTTCGTAGTTAAATTGGCTGTCGAAACGGTAGCAATTGGCGTCACCTGGCGTGCGTGTGTCGGAAATCGTGCCGGCAAACAACCTACCCCTTGGGTCGCATTTTGCGTCGTTAAATCGAGTGGTGGCCGAGTTAGTATCGGGGTTAGCCACCTTGGCGATCTCGCCCGTTTGGGGATTCAGGCGTACGATTCCCTCGCGCGTGCCCACAACAATATCTCCCTGCGAAGAGGCAATCGCGAAGCTGCATTCTTTCTCGACAGTCCAGGCCTCATTTTTTCCACTTTCAGGATCGAAACGATTCACCAGGCTGTTTTCGATATCGACCCACAGTAGTTTTCCGGTCGTGGCATCCCAGGAAGGACCTTCTCCGAGCGTCGCTTGAATATCGAGAACGCACTGAGCTTCATATGTCTGCATAAGATTATCCGCCGGTCCGCTATGGGGTGTTGTGAAACGTCGGTAAGACTTTTTAAAATATGGAGTTGCTTGTCAATCAAGCCAGACCGCCGATCGTAGGCTGACCAGCCGCGATCTGCAAGGACATCCTCCAGCCCCCCAAGTCGCAGCCCTATGGCAGATAGCCAATACACTCAGGAACTTCGCGTCGCCGTTCATGCCGTCGTCGAAGCCAGCAAGATCTGCCGTCATATCCAATCGACGGAGGACTTTGCGGAGTTGTCGAAAAACGACCGCAGTCCGGTCACCGTCGCAGACTTTGGCAGTCAGGCCGTCGTTTGCAAAGCAATTTCCGAGGCATTTCCGGATGACCCGATGATTGCAGAAGAGGACTCGGCGGCGCTGCGTCTGCCCGATCAGGTTTCGGTGCTCAACCGGGTGGTGAAAGAAGTCGCCACGCTTGTTCCCGACGCCACCCAAGAACAAGTTCTCTCGTGGATCGATCAAGGCATCTCGCGAGATCCGGCTCCGCGGACTTGGACCTTAGACCCTATCGATGGCACCAAAGGTTTTCTGCGTAACGAACAATACGCGATCGCTTTAGCACTGCTGGTCGATGGCCAGGTGAAGGTCGCGGCACTTGCCTGTCCCAATCTCGGCACGATTGAAAGTGACGAAATCGGCTACCTCTTTACAGCCGTTCGGGGTGAAGGCGCCTACGTTTCTCCGCTGTCCGACCCCATCGATCGTACCCGAATCACGACATCCGGATGCATCATCGGGCGTGACGCACGTTTCTGCGAATCGGTCGAGTCGGGGCACAGCGATCACAGCTGGTCGTCGGAGATCGCCCACGAACTGGGGATCACGCGTGATTCGGTTCGACTCGATAGTCAGGCTAAATATGCCGTCGTTGCCCGCGGCGAGGCCGAGATCTACTTACGGCTTCCGACCAAGCCTGGCTATGTCGAAAAGATCTGGGACCATGCGGCAGGCTCGCTCGTGATCGAAGAAGCAGGCGGGACGGTCACCGACATCCACGGCCATCCGCTCGACTTTTCGCGGGGTGCATTGCTTTCCGAAAACCAGGGCATCATCGCCACCAACGGCGCGCTGCATTCGGCGGTTACCTCTGCTGTGAAGAAGGTCGAAACCTAGGCGATTATTCGTCAAAACGACTTGCTAAATCAGCCGTACCGTGCTGGGTACGGCGGGAAGCTCGACCAAGATCTGATCGTCATCGGTACGGACCACGTACGTCTTCACATTGAAACGCTCGGCATCCGCATCAAGATACTTGCCGTCCGAGAGTCGAAATCGCCAAAGATGCACCGGGCACGACACAACCCCATCGCATATGCCCCCTTTGGCAAGATTGGCCCCTGCATGAGGGCACATCGCGTCGATGGCGAAGAGACCTTCGTCCGTTTTGAACAAGCCAATCCACTGGTCGTCGACAACGACCAACCTTCCTCCTTGCTGGGGAAGGTCAGGCATCGTCGCGAGTGGGACGAAATGAGACACGACGAAATAGTCGTCCTAAGCAGAGACTAGCGACTTGAGACGTTCGTGTGCTTCAAGAAGCAACTGCTCGGTCTCGTCCCAGCCGATGCAGGCATCGGTGATCGAGACACCAAACTCAAGCTTGCTGGGGTCTTCGGTCAGCTTTTGGTTGCCCGCCATGAGATTGCTTTCCAGCATCAAACCGGCAATCGCACGACTTCCTTCCATCCGCTGATCGAGGACATCGCGAAAGACGCCGGCCTGCCGGGTATGATCCTTGAGCGAATTTCCGTGACTGCAGTCGACCAACAATCTGGCCGGCAAGTCTCTCTTGTTCAGCGCGGCAATGGCTTCTTCCACTGACTCGCGCGAATAGTTCGGGCCGGAACGGCCACCACGCAGAATCAAATGCCCCCAAGGATTCCCCTTCGAGTGAACCACGCAAGTCGCACCTTCTGGATCAATTCCCAGAAAACTGTGAGGGGCGTTCGACGAGGTCATGGCGTCGAGAGCAATCTGCAAGTCGCCGTCGGTTCCGTTCTTGAACCCGATCGGCATCGACAATCCGCTGGCCATCTGACGATGCGTGGGCGATTCGGTCGTTCGCGCACCAATCGAAGCCAACGAAATCAGGTCGGCGATATACTGCGGCGAGATCGGCTCAAGCGCTTCGCTGGCAGACGGAATTCCGATCTCCGCGAGCGTCAACAGCAGTCTGCGAGCCATTCGATACCCTTCGACCATGTCGAAGGTATCGTTCAGGTGAGGGTCGTTGATCAACCCTTTCCAGCCAACCGTCGTGCGAGGCTTCTCGAAGTAAACCCGCATGACAACGAGCATGGTATCGGAAACCTGATCGGAAAGCTTCTTTAGTCGCTTTCCATATTCAATGGCCATGTCGACATTGTGAATCGAGCAAGGGCCCACAACGGCAATCAGGCGATCCTCGTCCCCAGCCAATATCTTCTGGATATGCTGACGCGAATCGAAAACAAATTCCTGGGCAGCCTCCGAGCTAGGAAATTCTCGCTTGATCTCACTCGGTGGAGCCAGCTTTTCAATTCGGTGAACGTTGATGTTGTCGGTCTGGTGCATGATCCTGCCTACAAGGGCCGCCTAATCGAACGAGGGAAACCTCTATCATGTATCAACACCTACGATTCTCCTAGGCGGCTAGTAGCCAGGGGGGATAAAATCGGAGGTGGAAGGAGGGATTTTGCCGATTTAAGCGGGAATATTATTCATTTCCCGGGGGCCTCATTCTGGTTGTCATCCTCAGCAGAAGCCTGAAGTTCGCTCAATAGCTGGTTCGAATGTCGTTCCAAAACGCCTCGCGAATTGTCTTCCAGTTTGGCGTAAACACCGATTTCGGTCAGTTGATGGCTCTCGGGATCGAAGTGAATTCCATTTTTGCGATTGAACGCACCCAGCGCAATGATCATCTCTTCCCCGCCGGGAAGTTCATTTTTGCTGTAGAAGTGAAAGGCATCGTTGAGGGTAATTCCGATGTTAGCCAAAGGCTTATCGGACTTGTTTTTCACGATCAACGCCATTTCTGAGTCGACTTCCGCGATACGAATGACCAGCGGAAGCACGTTATCCGACTTTTTAGGGAGAGAAATCCACAGAAAAATCAGCATCGAGATAGGCAGCAAGATCACCACGGCCAGAAAGCACGTGAGTCCGAATCTCGAAAGCCGAAGCGTATTGGGATCTTGAGCGATTTCGTTCATCAATTAATCTGTCCTCAGGCAAGCACTGCCTTGTTACTTACTATTTTTCGCTTCCAACCCACAAGCCGGCTACCCGCCTCATGCCGCAAACTTCCCATTTTGATAACGGCCGTCCCCTCCTGGAAGGGCGCAAGGCACGACTGACGATCAATACGGCCTGGCTTATCAAATTACGCTGGGTGGCGGCATTCGGTCAGTGGATCACGATCGCAACGGCCATGTTTCTGCTGGGCATCGAGATTCGCTGGCAACCTCTGGCCACCATTATCTTCTTAACCGCCAGCAGCAACTTGCTGCTCACCTATTTATTCGAATCTCTACGATCTCGTGACCTGAAAAGCCTAACCTCCTGGGAATCCCTTTTGTTTGCCGTCATGCTGATGGACTTGGGTTTTCTTACTGCGATGCTTTATTTTACCGGAGGCATCACCAACCCGTTTGCTGTGTTTTACTTGGTGAACTTGGCCCTGGCCGCAATCGTGCTGACCCCCAGGAACATAGGCATTCTCGCCTTGGTGACGGTGGGGTGTATCGGCTTGCTACTGTTGGCCAGTTTTCCGCTGAAGATTCTGGGAAACTGGCAAATCGACATTTTGGCTACAAGCACGATCCCGGTCCATGTCCTATTGGCTGGAACTTCGGTCGCCCTGGTCACATGTGCCATGGTCGTGGTGTACTTTACCACACGCTTAAACGTCGAGCTGCAGCGAAAAGAAGCCAGCCTACGACTGAACGAAATGAAGCAGGCACGTAGCGAGAAGCTAGAAGCTTTGGGCACTTTAGCGGCAGGCGCGGCTCATGAACTGTCGACCCCCTTGGCCACCATTGCCGTCGTAGCCAAAGAAGTACAGCGAGAACTGGCACAGGTTGAGGTAACCGCAGAGATCAAGGAGGATATCTCGCTCATACGTAGCGAACTCGATCGCTGTAGGGCAATTCTAGATCAGATGTCGACCGACGCCGGCCAGGCAACCGGGGAACCCATCGTTCGCATTACGGCGGGTAAACTGCTAGAAGAGGTCACCGAACGGATCGATGTTCAGCATAGACGCCGCATTAACGTCGATCGCAACATCCCCGAGGTGGAAATCAATGCTCCACTTCACCTCCTCTCGCAGGCCATCCGCGGACTGGTAAAGAATGCCATCGACGCCACGCCAGCCACCGAGTCGATTCAGCTGCACCTTGGTGCGACGCAAGAAAGCTTGATCGTTTCGATCCGAGATCGTGGTATGGGGATGCCACCTCATATCCTGGCGCGGATCGGCGAACCCTTTTTCACCACTAAAGAGCCCGGCTCTGGTACGGGGCTGGGTGTGTTTTTAGCGAAAAACGTCGTGGAAAAGCTCGACGGCGACGTGACCATCGATTCGGTGCCTGACCAGGGAACGACAGTGATCGTGCGAATCCCTCGCATTGCGACCATAAATAATGAAAAAACCCTGCCGAACCCTCGCAGTGACTGATAGGAATTTCCTTCGGTATTTCCTATAGTCAATGTTCTGACGCCGCCATGACTAGTCAGGTCAGCACCTAGCTACGCATTCCGGAATCGGCGAGACCATGCTGCGACCCACAATTCTCCTCGTCGATGACGACGATATCTTGCGGAACCGACTGACCCGGGCGTTCTCGTCACGTGGCTTCGATGTTTACGCTGCCAAGACCAAAGAGGATGCCGTTGCGCAGGCAGAAGAGGCTCAGCCCGACCGCGCCGTCTTAGACCTGAAGATGCCAGAAACTTCAGGGATTGAAGTTCTCAAAGATCTGCTTAAAGTATCTCCCGTAACGCAGGCCGTTATCCTGACCGGCTACGGCAGCATCACCAATGCGGTTGAAGCGGTTCGCCTGGGAGCGGTTAACTACCTGACCAAGCCTGCAGATGTGGATGAAATATTAGCTGCTTTTGGCAATCAAGAAGCAGCAACACCAGACACCAACTGCCAATCATACAACCCACAATCACTTGCTGAAGCCGAGTGGGAACACATTCACCGAGTCCTGAACGACTGCGGTGGCAACCTATCGGAAGCGGCAAGATTGTTGGATATACCGAGACGAACGCTTCAGCGAAAACTAAAGAAACTCGCTCCTTAAGGTGGATTTAAACCACGCCCCCCATTCTAGTGCGACCTATTGTCACGTCGTACGAAAGTGATGGTTATTTTAGGATTTACACGCTGATAGCAACAAGCTGAAACTCCTCTTCGGACAACGGCTTTTTGTTAACAACGTTGCAATTATCAACAATTTGCTTTGCTTGAGTTCTGGCCGGATGCCTAGCTCCGGACGGCCCTTGGGCTTGGCAGTTTTCCGTCGCCGTGTCTCCTTGCGAGACAAATAACGACTGAGAAAGTCATGGACCGCTTTCTATTCCCTAGATGGGTAAATAAGTTCGTACCACTCATGTTTGGCGTTGTGCTTGTTGGCGCCGCTTATGGTGGATCCGTGCTTTTTGTCACCACGTCGCCCGAGATTCTCAATCGGGGCTACCGACCAGAGCAGCCAGTTCCTTTCAGCCATAAGCTTCACGCTGGGCGTTTGAAAATGGACTGCCGCTACTGCCACAACACGGTTGAGAAGGCCAGCCACGCGGCGGTTCCTCCGACGGAAACGTGTGGTAACTGCCACAGCGGTGCCGACTCGACCGGGGCTTCCAAGTACGCCGCGGTCCACGCGACGAGCGTCGCCCTTGAGCCGGTTCGCGAGAGCCTGGCCACCGGCGAGTCGATCGACTGGATGCGGGTACATAACATGCCTGACTTCGTCTTCTTCAATCATAGCGCTCACGTAACCCAAGGGGTTTCCTGCGTCGAGTGCCATGGACGCGTCGACAAGATGGACGTCGTCCAGGTGATGGAGCCGATCTCGATGTCGTGGTGCCTGGAATGTCACCGCAATCCTGACTCGCACATTCGCCCAGCTGATGAAGTCACGAATCTGGCTTGGGGAACCGAGGCCGGCGGCAACGAGATGTCGGAAGAAGAGAAGCGTCTGCTCGGCAAGCAACTGCGTGAAGAGTTGAACATTAACCCATCGACCAACTGCTCGACATGTCATCGATAATGCCTGAGAACAAAAAACCGAAATACTGGCGTAGCCTCGATCAACTCGAGGGAACCCCTGAATTCGAGCAGTTCCTGAGACAAGAATTTCCGGAAGCTGCCGAAGAGGCTCCCACCGGTCTGCCGCGTCGTCGCTGGATGCAGCTGATGGGTGCCTCGCTGGCCCTAGCCACCGGTGCCGCCGGCTGTCGCTACCCAGAAGAAGAAGTGATCGGCTTCCGCTACCCGGAAGAAGAGATCGCTCCTTTCTCGCGACGCCCTGATGGTCGTATTCCTGGCAAGCCAGAGCAGTTCGCCACGACATTAACCGTCGCCGGTAAGACCTGCCCTGTCGTCGCCACCAGCTACGATGGCCGTCCGATCAAAATTGACGGCAACCAACTGCATCCGATGGTTGCTGGTGCCGATGCCTACGCCCAGGCCACCCTCTTGCACCTGTATGACCCCGATCGCAGCCAGTACCCGATCGAACGGGACGTCAATGGCCAACATACGCGATCTTGGGACGAATTCACCGTTTGGTGGAAAGAGCAGTCCAAGAAGCTCGAAGGTGGCAACTCGTCGAAGTTGGCTATCCTTCACCAGACCAACACCTCGCCGACCGTTCTCGCCCAGATGAACGAAGTGGCGAAGAAGTTCCCGCAAGCCAAGTGGTTTCAGTACGAGCCGATCACCGGCAACACCACGCTAGGAACCGAGCTGGCCTTCGGCCAGAAACTGCGTCCAATGTTGAAGCTTGAATCGGCGGACATCATCGTCGATCTGAGTGCCGACATCCTGGGCGAGCATGTGAGCCACGGCATCAACAGCCGCGAGTTCGCCAAGCGTCGCACGCCTGAAGATGGCCCGATGAGCCGGCTATACGTTGTCGAGAGCCGCTTCTCGACCACCGGCATGTCCGCAGATCACCGCCTGGCGGTCTCCGCTTCCCAGATGCCCAGCTTTGTGGCCGACCTGGAACAGAAGCTTGACGCCGCCCTCGAAAACGGCGAAACGAAAGAGCCACCCGCTGAAAAGATCGACATCGTGGTCGCTGCCATGGTGAACGACTTGATCAGCCACAAAGGCAAGAGCCTCGTCGTCGGTGGTGAAACACTCGACGCCGAAACCCAGGCCCGCATTTGGCGAATCAACAACAAACTGGAAAACCTCGGCCAGACCGTCACCTTCATCGAAGAACCCAAGCTGGCTCGCGACAACGTCGGTACGATCGAAGATCTGACCACGGCAATGAACGCCGGCCAAGTCGATACGGTTATCTTCCTGGGTGGTAACCCCATCTACGATGCTCCTACCGATGTCGACTTCAACGCCGCAATGGATAAGACCAACACCCAGGTCTACTTTGGTAATTACGAAACCGAGACTTCCCAGAAGTGCTCGTGGCACGTGGCCGCTTCGCATGGATTGGAACAGTGGGGCGACGCGATCGCCTACGATGGCAGCTTCTGCATCGCCCAGCCGCTGATCTCGCCGATCTTCAAGACCAAGAATCCGATTGAATTCCTCAGCATCATTGCTGGTTCGCCCATCAGTGAAACTCTGGAAGCCGTCAAGCAGACGGTCGCCTCCGCGTTCTCCGGCTCGGTAAGCGAAGCTGCATGGACCAAAGTGCTACACGATGGATTCATTGCCGACTCTGCCTCGGAAGCCACCAGTGTCACGGTCGACACCGCGTTGGATTTGGGCAACGTGTCCGTTTCCACTTGGCGAACAGGTTTGGGCGATGCCTATGAGGTGATATTCCACCCAGGCGCCGGCACCTACGACGGTCGCTTTGCCAACAACGGCTGGCTCCAGGAACTGCCGGAGCCGATCACCAAGGTGACCTGGGACAACGTCGTCACGATGAGCCCCAAGACAGCCGAAAAGATCGGCGTCGGTCAGGCCGAGTTGATGGAAATCTCGGCGAACGGCAACACGGTGACGCTGCCGGTCTTTATTCAACCTGGTCAAGCACACGGCACACTGGCCGTGGGTCTCGGTTATGGCCGCACGCACGCAGGTGCCGTGGGTGGCAACGTGGAAGCTGATATCGCTCCGGTTGGGGTGAATGTGGGTCCGCTACGCACCAAAGAGACCATGAACCTGGCCACCGGTGTGACCGTCAACGGGACTGGTGAAACGTTCAAACTGGCCACGACTCAAGATCACTTCGCGATCGACCTACTCGGCATGCGAGAGATCGGTCGTCGTGTCGGCGAACTGGTCCGCGAAGGGACCGTCGAAGAATACGAACACCATCCAGACTTCGCCAAGCACGTCGTTCACCATCCACCGCTTGAATCCCTGTGGGAAGAGCAGGAATGGATGAAGGAATCGTACGACGGCCACGCTTGGGGCATGTCGATCGACCTGACCAAATGCACCGGCTGCAATGCGTGTACGATTGCCTGCCAATCGGAAAACAACGTTCCGATCGTCGGTAAGGAAGCAGTCTCGGTGGGACGTGAGATGCACTGGATTCGTATCGACCGCTACTTCAGCGGCGACATGGAAGATCCCAAGGCAGTCACCCAACCGGTTACCTGTCAGCAGTGCGAAACGGCTCCTTGTGAAAGTGTTTGCCCCGTCGCAGCCACGGTTCACAGCGATGAAGGCCTGAACGACATGGTCTACAACCGCTGTATCGGTACACGCTACTGCGGTAACAACTGTCCCTATAAGGTTCGCCGCTTCAATTACCTCGACTGGCGTGCCAGTGACAACCGCTTTGAAGAAGGCAACCAGGAACTAGCCAAGCTGATCTTCAACCCTGAGGTTACCGTGCGTAACCGCGGTGTGATGGAGAAGTGCACCTACTGCGTGCAGCGAATCCAAAACACGAAGATTGAAGCCAAAGCCGATCGCCGAGCCATTGGACCGAACGAAATTCAGGTCGCCTGTCAGGAAGCCTGTTCTTCCAATGCGATCGAGTTCGGCGACTTGAACAATCCCGAAAGCAAGGTCGCCAAGGCCCACGCTAACCCGCGATCGTATTCGATGCTCGCCGAGCTGAATACCAAGCCACGCACGCGTTACCTGGCTCGGATCACCAACCCGCATCCTTGGTTGGCTCCGGAAGAATCGGACCATCACGGTCACGGTGATCATGATTCAGACCACGCCCACGAGCATGGTGAAGGTGATCACGACCACGATCATGACCTCGAAAAAGTAGAAGAGAAGCAGTAATCGCTTTTCAACCGTTTTTCATAATCCCTCAGAAGTAAGCCAAAGTTCACATAACCAAGAGTACGAATGGCCACCGTAAACGAAGTCATTGACACCACGATCGACGATCCGGGCAACCGGACGCCGCTTGTGATTGGCGGGCACGACTACGGCTCGATTACCCGGTTGGTGTGCGGCATCAACGAGAGCAAGACGCCTATTGCGTGGTATGTCGCCATGCTCGCGTCGTTGAGCTTGTTAGGCATGCTGGGCGGTCTGGTCGGCTACCTGATCTTCACCGGTGTCGGTGTCTGGGGTAATAACAACCCGGTTTACTGGGGTTTCCCGATCGTGAACTTCGTGTTCTGGGTCGGTATTGGTCACGCCGGAACGCTGATTTCCGCGATTCTGTTTATCTTCCGTCAGAACTGGCGGACGAGTATCAACCGTTTTGCTGAAGCGATGACGATCTTCGCGGTCGTCTGTGCAGGCCTGTTCCCTGGTATTCACATCGGTCGTGTATGGGTCTTCTACTGGTTATTTCCACTGCCCAGTTTGCAGCTGTCGATGTGGCCTCAGTTCCGTAGCCCGCTGCTATGGGACGTGTTCGCCGTTTCGACGTATGCGACCGTTTCGTTGATCTTCTGGTACACCGGCATGATTCCGGATCTGGCGACCTTGCGAGATCGTACCGACAACAAGATTCTCCGTATCGTCTACTCGATTTTGTCGCTCGGCTGGACCGGTTCAGCTCGTGCCTGGTCGCGATATGAAAAAGCTTACACGCTGTTCGCTGCCTTGGCGGCACCGCTCGTTCTTTCGGTGCATACGATCGTTAGTTTCGACTTTGCCGTTTCGCAGCTTCCCGGGTGGCACACGACCATCTTCCCTCCTTACTTCGTCGCTGGTGCGGTGTTCTCTGGATTCGGGATGGTGCTGACGTTGATGGTCCCGGCCCGGCAATTGTTTGGTCTGAAGGACGTTGTGACCATTCGTCACCTGGAAAACGTCTGCAAGATTCTCCTGGCGACCGGTACGATGGTCGGATATGCCTATGCGATCGAATTTTTCATCGCCTGGTATGGCGGCAACATGTACGAAGGCTTCGCATTCATCAACCGTGCATTCGGTCCCTACTGGTGGGCATACTGGATCATGGTTTCCTGCAATGTGATCAGCCCGCAGTTGTTCTGGTTTAAAGTATGCCGCACGACACCATGGCTCATGTTCACCATTAGTATCTTCGTGAACATTGGTATGTGGTTCGAGCGATTTGTGATTACGGTCACCTCGCTGGCCCGAGACTTCCTGCCATCCTCGTGGGGCATGTTTGAGCCTACATGGGTCGACTATGGAATGCTCGTGGGCAGCTTTGGGTTGTTCTTCACCCTGTTTTTGCTGTTCGTCCGTTTCGGTCCTATCGTCGCAATGGCAGAAGTCAAATCGGTGATGCCTCACCCGCATTCCCCGGTTCACGACAATCCTCAAGCGGCAGCAGACCACGCGTAACAAGTCATTTTCCCTGAGTTATCAGCAGGGCCATAAATAGATGTCACAAGAAGCGAACAACTCGGAACCTAAGCTGCTCGGACTGATGGCGCAGTTCGACGACCCCGACTCCTTGTTGGCGGCGTGCGAGAAAGTGCGGAAGGCCGGTTACACCAAGACCGATGCCTACACGCCGTTTCCCCTGCATGGCATCGACGAAGCGCTCGGAATCAAGCCGACCATCCTGCCATGGATTGTCCTCACGCTTGGTATTATTGGTGGGTTTACAGGTCTTGGTCTGCAGTACGTTACCAACGCAGACTGGTACCCGTTCATCATTTCAGCCAAGCCTGTGTGGAGCTTGCCGGCCAATATTCCGGTTATCTTCGAGCTGGTCATTTTGCATGCGGCGATTGCCGTGTTCATCGGCATGCTGTTTTTGAACAAGCTGCCCACGTTCTCGAATCCACTGTTTCGCGTACCTGAGTTTGCTCGGGCAACGGACGACAAGTTCTTCTTGACCATTGATGCCACCGACGAGAAGTACAAGCCCAACAAGACGCGTGAACTGCTCGACGGACTGTTGGGACAGACCGATGTCATCGAGGTCTTTCACGACCCGACCCCGGCTGAACTTCCGAAGATCATCAAGTTCGTGGGCATCGGTGCGGCCGTCGTGGCCTTGATTCCTCCGATCTTGCTGTGGCGAGCCCTTTACCAAACATCGACCGTTCCACGTATCAACCCGATTCGTGACATGGATATCCAGTTACGTGGCGACACACAAACCAAGAGCCCTGTCTTCGCCGACGGTCGCACGATGCGTCCTCGCATTCCTGGAACCGTCGCTCGTGGTGAATGGGTCGATCCGATCATGCTGACCGGAATCGTTCCAGAAGCAGGCGAGCAAAACGTCCTGTTCCTACAGGATGAAGTGCCCCCCGCCGAAGACGAAGAGAAACCGGCCGAGGAAGAAAAGCCCGCCGACGATCAACCGGCGGAAGACAAGCCAGAAGCCGAAGAGCCTGCTGATCAAGAGCCCATGGCCGACGCAAAAGCAGCTGAGGGTGATCCTGCAGAAGAGAATCCAGTTGAGGGTGAAGCTCCGGCTCAACCTGAAGAGCCGGAACCGAATTGGGTAAAGATCGCTCCGATCAACGTGACCAATGCTACGCTCGAGCGTGGACGTAACCGGTACAACATCTACTGTTCCGTTTGCCACGGTCTGGCCGGGGATGGCGACGGGCTGGTTTCGCAGCGTGCTCTGCAAATGGAACAGCCTACCTGGATTCCTCCCACGAACCTGCATACCGATTACCTGCTCATCCAGCCTGATGGCAAGTTATACAACACCATCACGCATGGTATCCGCAAGATGAAGGGTTACGGCGACCAGATTCCCGCCGAAGATCGCTGGGCGATAGTGACTTATGTGCGAGCATTGCAGAAGACACGCACCGGTACGCCGGAAGAGATTCCAGCTGTTGAGATGAAAGAATTGGAAATTAAAGGTCAGTAAGCAACATGGGCGGTCACCACAAACCAACGATCACAGTGACGGACGACGAATCGATCCGCCTCAATCCGGCTTGGCAGTCGGTGCGATTGGTGGCGATGGCGGTTGGCGTCTTGGCGCTGCTACTGGCCATGGGAATCGGAATGACGCAGGAAAGCTCTTCCTACTTCTTCCATTCCTACCTAACCAGTTTCGTCTACTTCCTGAGCATTTCGCTCGGTGCGTTGTTCTTCGTACCGATCCACCACCTAACCCGAGCCGGCTGGAGTGTCGTCGTTCGACGCGTGGCGGAATTGCTGAGCCAGAACTTGATCCCCATGGCGATCTTGTTTTTGGTGATTCTGTTTCCCATGTTGTTCGGCAGCCACACGCTGTTCGAGTGGAATGACCCGGCAAAGTGGAACGTCGACTCTCCGCAGTACGATGAGTTGATCGCCCACAAGTCCGGCTATTTGAATTCCATCTTCTTCACGATCCGCGCGATCATCTACTTCGGGACTTGGATCTGTATTGCCCGTTACTTCTACCTGAACTCGTTAGAGCAGGACGGTAACGGCGACAAGCAGATCACCTTGAAGCTTCAGAAGTGGAGTGCATTGGCGATTGTGCTGTTCGCGTTGACGGTTACCTTTGCGTCGTTCGATTGGCTGATGTCGCTCGATCCACATTGGTTCAGCACCATCTTTGGCGTGTACTTCTTTGCCGGAAGTGCACTGAGCTTCTTCGCTTTTATTACGGTCGTCCTATTCCTGCTTCAACAGGATGGGAAGATGGTCAACATCATCACCAAAGAGCATTACCACGACCTGGGTAAATACACGTTCGGTTTCACGCTCTTCTGGGGCTACATTGCTTTCAGTCAATTTCTATTGATCTGGTACGCGAACATTCCGGAAGAAACCGGTTGGTATCTGCGGAGACAAGAGAATGGCTGGGCTACGGTGGCAATCCTTTTGATTTTCGGCCATTTCTTCATACCATTTTTTGGTGTCATGTCACGGCATGTTCGCCGCAACAAATACCTCCTCACCGGGTGGGCTGTGTTCATTCTGATCATGCACTATGTAGACCTTTACTACATTGTCATGCCTCAGGTTGCCCACGGAACGGCTGCTCCAAGTTTTGGCCTGATTGATGTGTGCTGTATCGTCGGTATTGGCGGTTTATATATTAGTTCGTTGATCTGGTTCGCCACCGATAAGCCGTTGGTTCCGGTTAAGGACCCACGTCTCAGCGAATCGTTGGCACTTCAGAATCATTAATAAGGTGATTTGATGACGGAAATCACTGAAGAGACTCCTGAACAAGACGCAAATGACGCTGTCGTCGAAACTCCCGAGGCCGAGGCACAACCTGTCTCCGACGCCCCGATGTACGACGACATGAACACACCGATGATTGCCCTCGTGGGTTTCGTCAGTGCAGTGGTCACGTTCATCAGCATCATTGGACTGCAAGCGGCCTACCTGCAGTTCGAGAAACAGCAGTACGAAGATAAGGTCGTCAACGTTAAGCTAGAAGTTGAAGACAGCATCCTGAGTGCTCAAAAGGCCAAGTTGAACGACGGTTACAGCTGGGTCAACAAGGAAACAAAGACCATCGGCATGCCAATCGAGCAGGCCATGAAGGTGGTAGCAGACAAGTACGAATCGAATTAGCCCCCTACGGGATTAAACACGGATAGAATGCCAGGTTTAGGGACATTTCGTTGGGCATGGGCAGTCATCATCTGCCTGGCTCTGGCCGCATCGGCAAAGGCTCAGATTGATGAGACTCCCGACGCTGTCGATGGACTCGGAGTGACCGAGCACTTAAACGATTTACTTCCCCTAGATACGCCTTTTACCGATGATCGCGGTGCTTTGATTCGTTTGAGCGAGTATTTTGACGGCGAGAAGCCGGTCATTTTGTCGCTCAACTACTCGAATTGCCCGATGCTATGCCAACAACAGCTTAATGGTCTCGTGAGAACATTGGGCGAAATGGATGCCAGCGTCGGAGAAGACTTTCACGTGGTTTCGATCAGCATCGACCCACGCGAGTCATACCAAAAAGCAAATAAAACGCGTATGCGGTACTATCAGGAATATGACCGCCCAGGCACAGCCAACGGATGGCATTTTTTGGTAGGTGATGTTCGGTCGATTATGGCCGTTGCCAAAGCGACCGGTTTTCAATACCGCTATGTCCCAGAGCGAAAAGAATATGCCCATAACGCTGTGCTGATGTTGTGCACGCCGGATGGGCGAATTTCACGTTACATGTACGGTGTTCAATTCGACGAGCCAACTTTGCGGTTGTCTTTAGTCGAAGCGAGCGAAGGGAAGATCGGAACGACAGTCGATCAGATCCTCTTGGCCTGCTTTATGTACGACGAGACGGCAGGTCGTTACGGTCCCCAGGCCATTCGGTTGATGCAGCTTGGAGGTTTCACCACGGTGGCCTGTTTGCTGATCGGCCTGATTCCGTTCTGGGTCCTCCGGCGCAGAACGGCCACGAACGAAGCGGCTTTTAATTCCAATTCGATGGACGGCCACCTGCCGTCCAATGCGACTTAAATACGAAACCAGACAGAGACGAGATGGTCCCAGAAATAGGCTCAGCCATGTATTCCATCCTGGCGGATACCATGTTCTTCCCGCCCGAGCGGTCGTCGGTCGCTGGAACGGTAGACGGGTTGTTCGACTTTATCTACTACCTGTCGTTGTTCTTCTTCGTTCTGGTCGTCGGTTTCATGATTTACTTCGTCCTGAAGTATTATCAACGCCCCGGCCATACCGAAACGCCCTCCCCTTCGCACAACGAAGCGTTGGAAATCACTTGGAGCATTATTCCTTCCATCTTGGTAGGCGTGATCTTTTTCTTCGGTTTCACTGAGTATCTCAACATGCGAGAAGCTCCTGAGAATTCCTATGAAATCCAAGTCATCGCCAATAAATGGAATTGGTTGTTCCGCTATCCCAACGGGGCCGAATCGAGCGATTTGCATATACCGGTCGATCGAGACGTGAAGTTTCTTTTGCAGTCGCAAGATGTTCTTCACAGTTTCTATATCCCTGCGTTCCGCATCAAAATGGACTGCGTTCCAGGCCGTTACACCTGGACTTGGGCCAGAGCAACGGATACGACCGGTAGTGGGATTGATGACAGTTCGCACGACCCATTCCACCTTTTCTGTGCTGAGTATTGCGGTCAGAAACACTCGCAAATGCGTGCTTTAGTCTACGTTCACGAAACGGCAGACTTTGAACTATGGGTCGAAAAAGCGGCTAACATTCTGGAGAACAACACGCCAGAAGAGGCCGGTGAGATCCTTTTCAAGCGAAAGGGATGTGCTCAGTGTCACTCGTTGGATGGTGATAATTCCGCCAAGTACGCTGGTCCGCCACTCAACGGCCAATGGGGCACAGATCGACAAGTCCTTCCGCGAGGTTCCAGTTCTCCGATCACAGTTAAGATGGACGAAAACTATGTTCGTCAATCGATACGTCAACCTAACGCTGAGATCGTCGTCGGACGCAAGCCAGGCATGACCGTCTTCACGCCGCAGCTGCTCAAAGACGAAGAAATTACGGCGATCATCGCCTACTTGAAAACACTTAAGTAGAAATTAATAGGGCAGCCAAGCCATGTCCACGATTACACCTGAAACACAAATTGACAGCGGTCACAACGACGACCCCAGCTCGAACTACCTTACTAGTTCTTCTGGATTCATGTCGTGGGCTTTTACACTCGATCACAAGCGGATCGGTGTGATGTACCTCGTTGGGATTTTCGGCTCGTTTTTTCTAGGGGGCGTGCTGGCTCTCTTGTTGCGATTGCACCTGTTGGTTCCCAATGGGTTGTTTGGCGACTGGGTTTCTCTCGACCGCTACAACCAGCTGTTTACACTGCATGGTGCGGTGATGACCTTTTTGTTCATCATCCCTAGCATTCCAGCCGCTCTGGGTAACTTTGTCCTTCCACTGATGGTCGGCGCAAAGGACGTGGCGTTTCCACGTATGAACCTGGCCAGCTTCCACCTGTGGGTCTTCGGTGCGATCTTCTTCTTGATTGCCCTGGTTACCACAGGTTTGGATACCGGTTGGACCTTCTACACCCCATATAGTATTGAAACGCAAACCAACGTGATCGCCGCGACCATCGGGGCGTTCATCCTCGGTTTCAGCTCGATCTTCACCGGTTTGAACTTTATCGTCACCGTGAACACCATGCGGCCCCCAGGCATGACCTGGTTCAAGATGCCGCTGTTCATGTGGGCCATTTACGCCACGGCCATTATTCAGATTTTGGCGACGCCAATTCTGGGTATTACGCTGCTATTGCTTATGGGCGAACGTATTCTGGGTATCGGAATCTTCGATCCAAGCATGGGCGGTGACCCTGTGTTGTTCCAGCACTTCTTCTGGTTCTATTCGCACCCGGCCGTGTACATCATGATTCTTCCAGCGATGGGCATCATGAGCGAACTGATGTCGGTTTACAGCCGCAAGCCTATCTTCGGCTATACGTTCATTGCTTACAGCTCGATCGCGATCGCCTTGCTGGGCTTCCTGGTCTGGGGGCATCATATGTTCGTCAGCGGTCAGAGTCCGATGGCGGCGGTGATCTTCAGTGGCTTGACCTTTAGCGTGTCGATCCCGTCGGCGATCAAGGTCTTCAACTGGACCGCGACGATGTACAAAGGAAATATCAATCTGGCGACGCCCATGTGCTACGCCTTGTCGTTCATCTTCCTGTTCACCATCGGCGGCCTGACAGGCTTGTTCCTGGGTGCGTTGGCAACTGACATTCACTTGCACGACACCTACTTTGTCGTCGCTCACTTTCACTACGTGATGATGGGCGGAACGGTCATTGCGTTCGTCGGCGGTCTGTACCACTGGTGGCCTAAGATCTTTGGTGTGATGTACAACGAATTCTTCGGACGTCTGTTTTGTGCAGTGGTCTTCTTCGGATTCAACCTGACCTTCCTTCCGCAGTTCGTGATGGGCTCGCGCGGGATGCCACGGCGTTATGCCACTTATGTTGACGAGTACCAGATTTACCACGTCCTCTCCACGATCGGTGCGTTGACGTTGGGTATCGGGATGGTGGGCGCGATTGCCGTGCTAGTCATTTCGCTCTTCAACGGACGCAAGGCTCCGGCCAATCCATGGGGTGCGGCGACTTTGGAATGGACCTGCACCAGCCCACCTCCTTATTACAACTTTGCACATGCACCGCACGTAGGCTCCCCCTACGACTATAGCGACCTGAAATACGACGCCCGAATCGGCGGCTACGTGAAAGATCCTAACGCGTCTAAGACGACCCCGCCGGATCAACACTAAACGCGAGCCTCGGTTACTACTTATTACTTAACGTGACGACGATAAGAGACGAAATTGCCCTATGAGCGCCGCCGTCGAACCCCAAGATCAGGCCCATCATGAGGACGGTGATCATCACGGTCACAGTCCTTTCCAGGCTCACCACTTCGAAACGATGCAGCAGCAGTTCGATGCAGGTAAGCTTGGCATCTGGCTCTTTCTGTTCACGGAAATCCTGATGTTCAGCGGGCTCTTTTGTGCCTACCTGATCTACCGATATAACCACCCCGAAGTGTTCTTGTACGCTCACAAGCAACTCGACACGACAATGGGCGCCATCAATACGGTCGTGCTTATCGTGAGCAGCTTGACGATGGCTTGGGCTGTTCGTGCTGCTCAGCTTAGCCAGAAGAAACTGCTGATCTTCATGCTTAGTGCCACCCTGGCATTAGCTGGCGTGTTTTTGGTCGTTAAGTACTTCGAATACACGCACAAGTTTGATATCGGTTTGTATACCGGTCAGGCAAATGTGATGTACCAGCTTCAACATCCCGACGAAAGCGAACACAACCAAGAGCTTTACAATTCGGCAATCGCTGCCGAGAAGCACGAAAAAGCTGAGCACAAAGAAGAAGAAGAACACGCGGTTGCTGAAGCCGAACACGAGGACGCGCATCCTGAGCAGCATGCAGACGAGCACGCTTCCGGACAAGGTGACTCTCACGGGCACGGCCATGGTGGCCCTGAACAGTTCCTGGATGCTCCGCGAAACACGCAAATCTTCTTCGGCATTTATTACATGATGACCGGGCTTCACGGTTTCCATATTTTGTTTGGCATGGTCGCGATCGGATGGTTACTATTCCGCTCTATCCGCGGCGATTTTGACAGAGAGTATTTCGGTCCTGTCGACTACGTGGGCCTCTATTGGCACTTGGTCGACCTGATTTGGATCTACCTGTTCCCGCTGCTCTATCTCATTCGTTCCTAACCCCACCCGGGATGCTTGATATGTCTGACCATTCGACCAACCATTCTGATGATCACGAACATGGCTTAGGCCACGTGATGCCTTTGTCGATCCTGTTTGGGACCTTCGTGACACTGCTTTTTTTCACCGGTCTGACCGTTTTTATCGCGGATCAGGATCTGGGTGAAATCGATATTTGGATTGCTTTAGCAATCGCCACTCTGAAAGCTGGACTCGTCGCGACATACTTTATGCATCTTCGCTACGACAAGCCAATTAACGTCTTGTTGTTTTTGTTCAGCCTAGGCTTTGTGGCATTGTTCTTGGGCATTACTTTGCTTGACTCGGAACAATACCAACCACAAATCAAAGAATTCTACGAGGCGACGACGACCGTTACCGTGACGGAACCACCAGCCCCTCAATAAGCAAAATGCGAACCGGTGAGAGTCAGCGGTTGAGCCCTGACAGCGACTATGCTCAGGAATTCTTACTCTGCGGTTTCAATGCGGCGCGATGAATATCAGGCCAAGTTTGGGTTTGCCCTTTTCATCGCCTCGCTGACGATGTTTTTTCTCGCCAGTCTCGCCGCTTACGGAATTATTCGCGGTACTTCAGGTGCGCCTGCTATCTCGCTTGGGTCGTTTCCGCTGAGTCTGGTCGCCAGTACGATCAGCATGCTGGGCGTTAGCTTCGCTATGCATAAGGCCGTGATCAATGTACGCCGCGAGCGGCAGGCACGCTTCCGGCGATGGCTGATTACAGCTGCAGTGATTTCGGTCGTCTTCCTTATTTTTCAATCGCTGGGCCTGCACTCGCTTTTAGATATGCATCGAGCAGCTCTTGATGAAGGCGTCACCAAGCAATTTGGCCTGATGTTCTTCCTTGTGTTTATCCACGCCTTACATGTCGTCGGGGGCATCGCCTTTTTGAGTGGTGTCCTGGTTCGGGCTCGCCACGATGCCTATGACCATGAGAAACACTGGAGCGTCGACATCTGTGCGTTGTACTGGCACTTCTTAGATGTCGTCTGGATCGTCATGCTTGGTACGTTTCTATTGGGTCGTTAGCTTGCTTCTTTAATCGTGGCAAGTTCTTCCCACCGTTCCATGCAAGTCATCAGTTTTTCGCCGACTGCTTCCAGGCTCTGCGAGACCTGTTTGATTTCATCTTGCGGCTTTTGATAGAAACTCGGCTCGGCCATCTGGGCCTGAATTTTTTCCTGTTCCGCTTCCAGGTTTTCGATCTTCTCAGGCAGGCCGTCTAATTCTCGCTGCTCTTTGTAGCTCAACTTTCGACCGCGGGGTTTCGTGGGCTCCTGCTTTTCGGCAGTCGGCTTCGGCGTCTCGCCAGGCTTTGCTTCATTGCTGGCAGGCTCGAACGGTGGAGTTGTGTCTTTCTTATGTTGAATCAGATAGTCGTCGTAACCGCCTGCGTATTCCAGGACAACACCGTCCCCCTCGAATGAGATCGTGCTGGTCACGACGTTGTTGAGGAACTCACGATCGTGGCTTACTACCAAAATGGTGCCGGGGTAATTTACGACCAGATCTTCCAGCAGCTCCATGGTATCTGAATCGAGGTCATTGGTCGGTTCGTCCAGCACTAACACGTTCGACGGCTTGGCAAACAATTGGGCCAACAGCAACCGGTTACGTTCGCCACCGCTCAAATACTTGATGGCACGATTGGCTTGTTCTGGGGTAAAGAGGAACTCTTGCAAGTATCCCACCACGTGCTTTGAATTCCCGTTAATTTTGACGAACTCGTTGCCCTCTCCAATGTTCTCGCGCAGAGTTTGCTCTGGATCGAGCCGAGCCTGAAGCTGGTCGAAGTAGGCGATCTGCACGTTCGTCCCGATCTTAACTCCACCTTGGTCAGGCTTCATTTGCCCCAGAAGGATTCGTAGCAACGTCGACTTGCCGATACCGTTGCGTCCAATGATGCCGACCTTATCACCCCGCATAATCACGGTCGAAAAGTCGTTCACAATTCGCAGGTCGCCAAATCGATGCGCCAGCTGATCGGCCTTGAAGACCAACTGACCGGAACGATCGCCGACGTGGGCTTCCATTTTCACGCTGCCGACATGCTTGCGGCGGTCGCTGTATTGGTTTCGCATTTCCTTCAGTGCACGAACACGACCTTCGTTTCGCGTACGTCGTGCCTTGATTCCTTGGCGAATCCAGACTTCTTCCTGGGCCAGTTTCTTATTGAAAAGTGCTTGTTCCTTTTCCTCGGCCTCGAGCGCAGCGGCCTTTCGTTTTAGGTATTCGTCGTAACCGCAGGACCAACTTGTCACCCGGCCGCGATCCACATCGATAACGCGAGTCGCCAGCTTCCGAGCAAATGCCCGGTCGTGCGTTACGAAAACAATCGAGCACGAGATATTCGTTAATAGCTTTTCGAGCCACAGGATCGAATCGATGTCTAAGTGGTTGGTCGGTTCGTCCAGCAGTAAGAGGTCTGGATCGTTGACCAAGGCTCGAGCCAGCAATACCCGCCGTTTCATCCCGGCAGACAGCTTTTGAAAGACTAACTCTCCGTCGAGGCCGGTTTTTGTCAGCGTTTGCTCAATTTGATTCTGTAAATTCCAGCCATCCTGGGTGTCGATTTCGTGTTGCAGCTCATCCAGGCGTTTGGCCGTCTCATCCGTTAGATTCTCAGCCAACTGATGGGTAATCGCGTGGTACTCGCGTAGAATCTCGGCCATGCCACCGACGCCATCGGCCACCACATCGTAGACCGTCCCACGGTCGTCAGTAGGCACCGTTTGAGCCATTTGGGCTCGCGTCAGCCCCGTTGCCAGGGCAATTTCGCCATCATCCGGTATGACCTCGCCAGCCAGGATCTTCATCAGGGTTGATTTCCCAGCCCCGTTTCGCCCCATCAGGCATACCCGCTGCCCTGGCTCCAGGACGAACGATACGTCCGTGAACAGGGGCCGGTCGTGGTAAGCATGGCGAACGTTTTTTAGTGTGATCAGCGGCATAAATGTCAGTAGCCCAAGGGGTAGGCAAAAGGGGCGATTTCCTAGGATTCCAAGTCCTCTATCGTCGCGGAAATCGACGTTTAGCAAAAGGCCGGGGGTCAGGTTCTCAGCGAACAATTCACAGACAAATGAAGTCCCAGCGAACTCCTTTACCTGCCGCAGGTTCCTTTATTCATCCAGCGGCAAAGCCAAACGGTCAAGCAACTGTCTGCCAAACCGCTTTTCAGGGTTCAACTTCCACCGGGCTGATCTTGTTCAAACAATGACCGAGGCCGCATTAAGGGCGAGAATTGCCTTGCATCGATCGGGCAGGTACGGTGGGAAAGATGGTGAGTTGCCGTAATTGAGGTTTTCTTCGCACGACTCTTCCCAGGAATGCACAATTGATTTCTCGTTACACCATCTACCGACGACGTCCGCCGGATGCGTCCCCGTTACCGCAAGGGATCCGGCAAGACACCCGCCATCGCACCAAGCATATCGTCCGCCCGACGCAGATGATGGTAGTAGCCTATCTAGCCGATCCTAATGAAACGGGGTTTTCCACGTTTCAGGCATCGTATCGGGAACTTCTAACTGCCCGTTGGAATGACGATCGATCCGAGTTCGATAACCTGGCGGAATTGGCTTTCAACGAAGACGTTTACCTCGGCTGTAGTTGCCCGACCAAGAAGAATCCTGACGTTCGCCATTGTCATACTTGGATGGCACTGCAGTTCATGGCCGAGAAGTTTCCAGACCTGGAAGTGATCTTTCCTGAGAAATAAGACTAACGGAGAAGGAAACGCAATCGCCCGTGCCTACGCACTTCATCCAACAAGTGATCATGCAGTGCGTACTATTCTGTTATGACTTCTTTATTATTCGTGTCGTTTTTAGGTCTCGGTTTTTGAGGAAATTCTCGCTAGCACCTCGCTCTGGGGCCGAGTGGTTTCGTTGCGTTCACGCATTGCTGCCTCCTTCAGCACGCTTATCGCACATTGCATTGGCATAACGACCAACCAGGTAATTACGCAAAACGTACTTTTTTGCGTAAGTGAGATACTCCCCCACTAATTAAAACTGTGATGTCGTTTCCCCGCATACTCTTCAAGTGGTCACAAAAGACTCTTCCCTTACCGAAAACTTGGCATGACTCTTGCCAATTCATCGAGTGGAATTGAAAAGAGGTTTTAGGTTCGCTTGAAACTGGCCCGGAGGTAAGTTCGTCGAACCGCAACTTTTACCCGTAAGAGGTAACTGATGAGTAAGGGATTTTTGATCGACATGGATGGCGTCATGTATCGCGGGGGCCAGATGATCCCTGGCGCCGATACATTTATTCGACAGCTTCGAGATGATGGAACCCCGTTTCTATTCTTGACCAATAATAGTCAGCGAACGCGACGCGACGTCGTAACCAAATTGTCCCGCATGGGAATCGATGTGGAAGAGCAACAGGTCTTTACCTGTGCGATGGCGACCGCTCGTTTTCTCGCCGGGCAGAAGCCTAACGGCACCGCGTATGTCCTGGGCGAAGGTGGGCTGCTGAACGCGCTTCACCAAAATGGATACTCGGTCGTCGACCAAGATCCAGACTTTGTGGTTGTGGGTGAAGGCCGCACGCTGAACTGGGACATGGTCGAAACGGCAACCCAAATGATACTGGACGGGGCCAAACTGATTGCGACCAATGACGATCCGAATTGCCCCACCTGGCGCGGTACGCGTCCCGGTGCTGGGGCGACGATCGCCTTTCTCGAAAAAGCGACCGGCCGCAAGGCGCTAAGCATCGGCAAACCGAGCCCATTGATGATGCGTATGGCTCGCAAGGAGATAGGCCTGGAAACCTCCGAGACCGTGATGATCGGGGATACGATGGAAACCGATATTCTCGGTGGCGTACAGATGGGCTACCAGACGATCCTGGTGCTTACCGGCGGCACCCGTCTAGAGGATATCCCCAAGCATCCCTACCAACCGGACATGGTCATTGACTCAATCGCTGAGTTGGTGCGAAAGAAAGATGATCGCGTTGTCTTGCGGACACAGGTAACTGTACCGGACGACTCTGCCAACGAATTCGTGGCTTCGCTGCGACGATAAAAGTCCAGCAAAGCTTCGTCCCCCAAACGACGGTCACGACATCAGAGCGTAGGCCTCGTTTCCCTCCCCTCCCTTTGTGCTTGGTCGAGACGGCCTCATCGGGCACATCAATGGCCTACCGCAACTCCCGCCGGAGCCGTTCCTGCTAGTTTACTTATCCGCCGAATTTAAGAATCCAAGAGCGGGCGTCACGTTTTCGTGACGTGGCGTCCGTTACTCTTCTTTGCAAAGCTTTGGATGGGCCAGCAACGTACGCAGCTCATCGATGCCGACCGGTTTGACCAGATGCATATCGAAGCCAGCCGCTTCCGATAGAATTCGGTCTTCGCTTTGACCGTAGCCAGTGACCGCTACCAGCAAGATTCGATTATCAGGATCGATACCACGGATTCGCCGTGCCACTTCGTAGCCATCCATTTCTGGAAGGCCAATGTCCAACATGACGACAGTCGGCTTGAATTCACTTATCTTGTCGAGAGCTTCTCGACCAGTGGCCGCAGATTTAATTTCGTGGTTGGCTAAAGCCGCAAGCAGCCGAGATAGCAAATGCCGGGCACTTTTGTTGTCATCTACGATTAGGATCTTTTGGGTGCCTGCGTCTTGGAATTCTTTCGCTTCGGCAGGTGCATTGGGTGCCTGCTTAAGAATTGGCAACTGAACGATAAACTCACTTCCATGTCCCTTACCTTCGCTTTTGACTTCCACACTTCCTCGATGGAGCTCTACCAGGCTTTTTACAATTGTGAGCCCGATCCCCAGACCGCCAGGCGAGCGATCGAAGGAACGTGACGATTGAGTAAACAACTCAAACACGCGAGGCATAAGCTCTTGGTCGATACCAATCCCGTTGTCTTTGCAGGAAACCTGAACCTTGTTTCCATTGCGAACCACGCCAACGGAGATATGTCCGCCGTTTTCCGTATACTTCACTCCATTGATCAACAGGTTCTCGAACACCTGGGCGAGCCGAACCGGGTCCGCTTTGAGCCAGATGGGATCTTCGAGTATTTGCTTCGAAAAAGTAATTCCCTTTTTCTCGCCATACGGTTCAATCGAGTTGAGGGCCTTGTGAATAACCTTTTGAAGTTGGATGTTCTCCTTCCGCAATTCCACTCTACCGCGAGTGATCCGAGAGACGTCGAGCAAATCGTCCACCAAACGAACCAAATGCCGAACCTGCTCTTCCATGACTTCTAAGGGCTCTTGCGGACTGCGTGGGTCCATCATCAATAAATCGATGCCGCTGCGGATCGGGGCAAGCGGATTTCGCAGTTCATGAGCCAACATGGCTAGGAATTCGTCTTTGCGGCGGTCCGCTTCCTTCAGAGCATGCTCCAATTCCATTTGCTCGGTGATATCGGTATTAGTGCCGAACCAGCGAATAACTTGGCCAGCTTCATCACGAATAGGAACCGCGCGAGAGAGGAACCACCGGTAGACACCATCGTGTCGGCGAAGAGGAAAAGTGTCTTCCCAAACGCATTCCTTTTCCGCACATATTGCGATCTTCTCGTTCACCCGTTGAATGTGGTCGGGATGGTGCACGTTGGACCAGCCGAGATGCTTGGCCTCTTCAAACGTTTGCCCTGTAAATTCGTACCAGCGGCGGCTGTACCAGGTCACTACCCCCAGTGTCTCACAAGTCCACGCCAACTGATCAATATTGTCGGCAAGATCACGGAACCGCGATTCGCTTTCATGAAGCAGCTTTTCGGCCTCGTAGCGTTTCGAGATATCCTGAATCAAGGCATAGTAACCCACAACCTGACCTTGCGTGTCGAAGTGCGGAATGTACTCTAAATGGACGAATCGCGGAGATCCGTGGTGATAAGGAAGTTCACCATCCCAGGCGATACGTTCTCCCGAAAGTACGGCCTCGACATTGTCGCGAGTCACTTCAAACGCTTTCTCGCCGATGACTTCCCAGACCGGTTTGCCAATCACTTCATCCACGGAAATGCCAAACCATTCCTCGTAGCTGGCATTGGCAAACTGGTATCGCTGATCGGTATCGACATATGCCAACAAGACCGGCATAGCGTCGGCGACTAAAGAGAGCTGCGTTCGCTGAAGATCCAGTTGTTCTTGTGTCTCTTTGAGCTGCGTGATGTCCTGAAAAGTTGCCACAACTCCTTCAATCCGATTGTCGTGCGTCCGATAAGGCAACAAGCGACGCACAAACACTTGACCTTTCTCAGCGATTACCTCTCGCTCGACGATGACCAATGACTTGAGGACCTTGCGAGCATCCTCCAGAAAAGATCCGTCGATAAATTTGTGAGCCAGGTCGCTGATGGGTCGCCCGATATCGGTCCGAATCAAACTGAACAAGTCGATCGCTTCTGGCGTAAAATTGCGAACTCGGAATTCCGTATCCAAGAACACCACGGCGATTCTGGTACTCGAAATCAAGTTGTCTAGATCGTTGTTGGTTGATTCTAGCTCGGACAGCTTGTCTTCCAACTGAACATTGAGGGTCGTCAGTTCCTCATTGAGCGATTGCAGTTCTTCCCGCGAGGCTTCTAGCTCCTCGGTTCCGGATTGCAGTTCTTCGTTGACACTCATCGCTTCTTCGTGCGATGCACGCAGTTCTTCGTTGGCTTCTTCGAGTTGTTCAATCGTGTGGCTTAGTTCTTCGCGGGCTTCCATGAGTTCCCGCTCAAGCGTCTTAACCAGTTCTTCCTGAGAATCCACCGGAGCGAGAGCAACATGGTCATTCGACGGATTCGAATTATTCAACAGCCCAGAAGATTTCGCAGCCACTTCCTCTTCCAACTGAATGAAAATGAGCTGCCGCTGGCTTTCCGGATCGGTTATCTTACGAACGTACCCTCGGACAACAATCGTCGAGCCGTCAGCTTGACTCAGCTTGGCCCGATCGAAGGAGGCTTCGGCTGTGGATTCAAGTCGGCCAATCGCGGCACGCAGTTTTAAATGCAAACCGGGTCGGACAAGTTCGTACACCGTGTAGCGTTGTTCTCCTTCAGGGATCTTCAAGAAGCGATCGCTACTTCCCCCCACGAACATCGGCTGAAGCTTTTCGTTGAGGATCAAGACGACGGCACCAGTCGACTTCCAGAACATCTCGGCGGCCAGTTCTCGCAAAGTTGGCGGCTGGGGCCGACGGAAACTTGGTCGCTGCGGCATGACGCGCGTCGGAGTTTGGGAAGCCGGACGAATAAAGTCGTTTGTTGCGCTATTGGCTGCACGCCGAAAGATACGGGCATGCGTATCGACGGGTTCAAACCCTTGATCAAATCGTCCAGAAGTTTCGGAATTGCCTAAGAGTAGAAAGCCTTCGGGATTTAACGCAAAATGAAATTTTCGCAGAATGCTTGCCTGAGCTTCCGGCTCGAGATATATCAGCAAATTACGGCAACTGATCAGATCGAGTCGGAAAAATGAGGGATCGCCTTTAAGGTCATGGGACGCGAAGACAACCTTCTCGCGAATTGCTTTGGAAACACGATAGATATCTCCTTCTCGCGTGAAATATTTCCGGGCCCATTCAGGCTTGATATCGGCGGCAATTGTTTCTGGATAAATGGCCGCTCGCGCTCTCTTCAGAGCATGATTGCTGATATCGGTCGCGAAAATCTGAATGCGATGGTGACGCTTTTCGGCGAGCGCATCCGAAAGCATCATCGCCATTGTGTAGGCTTCTTCGCCGGTTGCGCAACCGGGAATCCACACACGAATAGGGTCGTCTGCACTACTATTTTCAATGAGTCTCGGAAACACAAACTCGGACAGTTTTTCCCAGACCTCAGGATTCCGCAAAAATTGTGTTACGCAGATCAGGAGATCTTGGGCAAGTGCTTCTACTTCTTGAGGGCGATCTTTCAGCCGATGGACATATTCGCGGATATCAGCGACGCCTGCTAAACCCATCCGGCGCTGAACACGTCTTAGTAACGTTGTGTGTTTGTAATTTCGAAAGTCGTACTCTGCGTGAAAATGCAGCAAATGTTGGATCTCTTCCAGTTCGGCCAAAAACTGCGCAGGGTCGATCGTCGAATCATTGAAGATGGAGTTGTGATCGACATAGCTCTCTAGCGACTTAGCCAATTTAGCGATCGGCTGAACGTAATCGGCTTGCCCCGTTTCCATCGCATTGAGCGGCATCGAATCGTACCCCGCTTCGTGCGGATGCTGTACCATCACCATGCCGCCGCACTCTTTAATCTCTCGGATACCAAGCGTCCCGTCGCTACCATTGCCAGACAGGATGATAGCGACCGCATCCTGACGCTGATCCCGTGCCAGGCTACGAAAGAAATAGTCGATCGGATGCCTCCAGCCCCGCGATTCGGCCGAAGGGGTTACCTGGAACTCGCCTGATTGGACTGCCACATCCTGTCCCGGTGGAGCAACATAGACATAGCCGTTCTGAATGACTTGTCCTTGCTCGACGGATACGACATTCAGGTTGGTATGCTTAGAAAGGATATCCGGAAGAAGACTCTCGTGGTCCGGCATCAAGTGCTGTACGACCACAAAGGCCATTCCCTGGTATTGAGTCAGAGCAGCAAAGAACTTTTTAAGGGACTCTAGCCCTCCAGATGACGCGCCAATTCCGACAATGGAAAGCGGTTGTCGAGATTTGCCGGAACTTCGACCGCTATCCGGTTCTCCGGTCGATTCTGCATGTGCCATAAGATTCCAGTGGTCGAACGCAAGTGGTCGTTCGTTCTAAGGAAAGCCGGGGAAGAAGCGTCAGATTTCAAGCCAAGATGGTAGGACACAGACTGAGCGTAAATCCCCCGATTCAGATTCTCAGATCCTGATTTGGCTATTGTTACAAACGACGCAACTGCTTGCAAGATTGCCAGTTAGTTTCATCGATCTATCGCAGTTTTCCTAACGATACGGTCAGACTGGGGAAACTCGGAAGCATGGGCATCTGAAGGAGCAGCGACGTCGCGCAACTGCCGTAAGCGTAAGGACTCTCAATTTGACTACTAAAGAGGCGTTTTTCTGCGAGAAAGACACTTCTTTTTAATGAGACCGTTGGCAGATCTACTTCGGATCGCTGCCAGCAAGTCTATACTCAAAACAGTACTTCTGCCCCTGCCCTCCCCCGTCTTATGCCCGTCAAGGAGAATCTCATGTTGCGAATGTCGCTTCTCGCTACCCTGGTTGCCGCTAGTCTCTCGATTTCCTCTTCGATTCTGGAAGCAGGCCCATTTCGCCTGGTAATCCAAGGCAATAACAAGTTGGCCATCGTCGACCATCAGGGAGACATCGAGTGGGAAATGCCGTGGGGTGGGATTCATGACATTCACGTGCTGAGCAATGGCCATATCATGGTTCAGCAGGGAGCGGCAAAGATTGCTGAAATCGATCCCCAAACCAAGAACGTCGTGTGGTCGTACGACTCTGCCAAGAGAAACGGCAACGAAGGGAAACGCATCGAAGTCCACGCGTTTCAGCCTTTGGCAAACGGCAACGTGATGATTGCCGAGTCAGGTGCCGGGCGACTTATTGAAGTCAACCGCGATGGCAAGCTACTGAAAGAAGTTCCGCTGAAGTTGGACAACCCGCACCCCCACTCTGATACACGACTAGTACGTAAGCTAGACAACGGCAATTACCTGGTAGCCCACGAAAATGACGGCCACATCCGCGAATATGACGGCGAGTCGGGCAAGGTAGTTTGGGATTATGAAGTCCCTATGTTCGACCAAAAACCGCGAGGAGGCCACGGCCCGGAAGCTTTTGGCAACAAGGCCTTCGCGGCTGTTCGTTTGAAAAATGGACACACACTCATTGCCACCGGCAATGGACATAGCGTGATCGAAGTGACACCTGAAAAGGAAATCGTCTGGAAGATCGGTCAGAACGATTTGCCCGGCATCACGCTAGCATGGGTCACGACGCTCGAAGTCTTACCCAACGGCCATTATGTTATCGGCAACTGCCACGCCGGCCCTGATAACCCGCTGCTGGTCGAGGTCGATCCGAAGACCAAGAAGGTCGTTTGGCAATTCGACCAATTCGACGTCTTCGGCAACTCGGCTCCCAATTCGCAGCTCCTAAGCGTTGAGGCAGACGTCATTCGCTAACGACGCTCGCGAATGGCCTTCACTAACTGCGGCTTGGACATCTTGCTTCGACCATTGATGTCCATCTCTTGGGCGATGTTGTAAAGCTCGTCCTTGGTTCGCTCCTCCAAGGACGTATTAGGATTGCCGGTACCCTGTGTTGTTCTACTGGGCGTCTTCCCATCCTTTCGCCGCTGTTTGTTAACGGTTCGAGCAGCCACTTCTTTGGCTCGCTCTTGTTTCATTCCACGATCAAGATTGCTTTCGCGGATTTTATCGTATTGCCGTTCGTCTTTTGCCGTCCACTCAGCCATGGCACAACTCCTTATTCATCGGTTGGTTAAAAATCCCCGATCAACCAGAGCAACCCGCGAATGGCGTGCCTATTTGCGAACCATAATCAGCCAGTCTTGATCTCGTTGACTAGGTGCCTGACCCAGTGAGACCAAACTGCCGCCTTCGACAGAAGTTATACTTCCTCGCCGAAGCTCACCTCCTTCGCGAGGGTTGAACCATTGGACAGCAAACGATCCCTTCACGTCTTTTAAGTTAAGCTGAACATCACCACCAGATGGGGCATAGATCAGGTACAAATCATTCGGTTTGGCAAACCCATACGTCCGATCCCGGGCAACTCCCTCAACGAGCGAATCGACGTTGTTCATCTCCCAGAAGGGAATCCCGTGCGAAGAGAAGAAGTCGATCGCGATGCGGCAATCATCCCAGGCTCGATCACGACTCCGGAAGTCTTCGCAAATGAGGTCATTCTGCGGCAGCTTATAACCGAAGTAGTATTCGACGCCAGCCCCACCTGCCAGTAGCGTTCCCCATAACGTTTGCTGACGAATATCGTGACGATCATAAGCCTTGTCGCCATCGCCCGCCTTACCGTCGAAATCTTGATACCCAGCATCCGGAGGCACACCCAGGCCGGCCGGGTTTTGCTCGTCGTTGGCAACCACCCAGGGACGTCCTGCCTGGCGCGACTGGGTAACCCACTTCAATGTCCTTTCATGGGCTTGATTCCAGGGATTTTGCAGCGACGCCCCGGTTACCTCGGACCGATTGCCCAGTAGCTCCGGGTAGACCTTATCTTGCTGATTAGGATACGTATGAACGACAATCAGGTGGTCGTACGGATCGACCTCTTTCAGATAGGCGACCATGTCACGCTGTTGTTGCGAAGACTGCGTGTTCTCTTCCCCCAGGTTCCAATTGAGTGCCAACTCGTAACCAAAACGGGCAACCATCTCTCGGCAATAGAGCTTTCTCTCAGGCCCGAGATCTCCATCGTCCAACGCCGTGGGAACCGTCCCCTTCCCCTTATGGTTGTTATCATCGTTCTCGGTTTCCTGCAACTTGAAATGAAGATACAAACCTTGGGCCTGGGCATGATCAAAAACCACTTGCCACTGGTCAAGTTTCGAGCAGTCGTAGTGAAACTTGTCGTTGCGACTGACAAAAGGCCACACGTTGTCGCCATCTCCTCCGGCGTTGTAAGGCAGAAACGAAAACGAATTGCACCCTTTGGCAGACAGATAATTGATAGCGCCGATCAGTCCTTTGCCTTTGCCGGCTTGCCAGGTAGGGTCCCCTTCCCGCCAGTCCTGGACGTGAGGTTGCCATGTCTTCAGTGGGACATTCTTCTTATTGGCCCGTGTCCCATCGAAATCTTCATAGGCCAGCAGCGTCTCGGGGGCATCGGGGCCCGCTTTGAGAAAATATCGTTTGCTGCCGGCAAACTGTAGATAGTGCTTACCCACGTAGGTAAGTCTGCCTTCGGCGCGGAAGTCACGTTCCGACTTATCGCTCGGCTCAACGGTGAATGCGCCAGCGTCTCCGTTGGCACCTGCTACCGGTTTACCTTCCTGCTTGCCGTCGACGGCAATGCCATTTCCTTGCACAAATGAAACCTGGTATGTCCATTTACCAGGCTTATCCGGCGAGACGTGAGCACGCCACTTATTCCCTGCCGCGGCAGATGTTTCTGCGGCCTGACCATCGGCGGCAAAGTAACCAGGGACAACGTATTTCGGTTCACCACTTTCATGGGCAAACGTGACTGTCATTCGATAGTCGGTAAACGGATTGGGTTTCGTATCCGTTTCACTCGCTTGCGGTCCATTGACGGTCAGCGTGAGCTTATGCCATGCCATCGGTTGACCACTAATTTCCGCAGCATACACAGCACCAATCTGAAAACATGCCGCAACAATAACTGAAAGCGAGAGAAGCAATCGCATGACGAAACCTCAGGCATAGAAAAGAAAAGCAGGGGGCACCGTCCAAGATATTCGGTCCCGATCGGATTTCCAAGAAGAACACGTTTTGTGCGAGATATTTTGTCTCTTCAAAAATTAAAGCATACGCAGGGGCAGGGCCTGCGTAAGAAGTGTACGATAAGGACAAATTCCTTTGACTTGTACTTCCACAAAGCAAATATGCCCAAATGGACACCTCGGTCAGCTTTCTCGACTCGCTGCAATATACCTCCGATGAAGAGGCATGGGGGCGATTGGTGGGAATGTACTCTCCGCTGATTCGGGGTTGGCTCAAGCGGTATGGGGCATCGCTGGACGACATGGAAGACATCACCCAGGAAGTGCTAACGGTCGTATTTCGTCGCTTTCCTGAATTTCGGCGTGAACCCCGTCCCGGAGCGTTTCGCGCCTGGCTGCGAACCATTGCGGCGAATTGCCTGAGAGACCATTGGCGTAAGAAGAACAAACAGCCCCCGGGCATTGGCGGCAGCGACTTTGGTCAGGTCGTAGCCCAGCTTCAAGATCCCGAGAGCGGCTTGAGTGCTCAATGGAATCGAGAGCACGATCGCCACGTGATACAATACCTGTTGCAGGAAGTACGCCCCGCATTCACCGAGAAGACCTGGTCTGCGTTTCAGCGTTTTGCTCTGGATGGCCTTAGCGCGGACGATGTGAGCCAAGAGCTAGGAATCTCAGTGAATGCGGTCTTTGTGGCCAAGTCGCGAGTGCTTTCTCGATTGCGTCAACGAGGACTGGGACTCATTGATTAGAAATCAACACTATCGACGATCGGCTCATGAACGAGACTAGCGTGATGCACCCAACGCCAGATGAGCTCGAATCGTTCTTTCATGGCACCCTTGCCGAGTCAGATCGCCAGCGTATCGAAGACCACATCGGCCAGTGCGATACCTGTTGTGATGTCTTGCGCACGATTCCACACGACCCACTCGTTGAACGAATTCACGCCGCGACCAGCAGCATCGACGATGGACTGACGCCGGTTGGTAGCCCCACCCCGGTTTTCCAAGAGGAAGACGCCGGAACGATTCCCACCGCTTTGCTCGACCACCCACGATACCGCATCATTCGTCAACTTGGCCAAGGTGGGATGGGAATTGTTTATCAAGCCGAGCACAAACTGATGGAACGCGTGGTCGCCCTGAAAGTAATCAGTTCGCGGCTCATGAAGAACGAACTTGCAGTCGAACGATTTCACCAGGAAGTTAAAGCGGCGGCCAAGCTTTCGCATCGCAATATTGTTACTGCTTACGATGCAGAACAAGCAGGCGAAATGCACTTTCTGGTCATGGAATACATCGACGGAATCAGTCTTGATCAACTGGTGGCCCGACGAAAGCCGATACCCGTATTGCATGCGTGCAACTACGTGACTCAGGCCGCGCAAGGCTTGCAACATGCCTTCGAGCGGGGTACGGTTCACCGAGACATTAAGCCCCACAACTTGATGCGAACCACACGCGGAACGATCAAGATTCTGGACTTTGGCTTAGCACGCTTTGCCACCCAGTCAGAGCAATCGCCAGACGACCCTGGACTGACGGCCGACTTTACTGCGCTCGGCACGCCTGACTACATGGCCCCAGAACAAGCTCGCGATTCCAAGCGTGCAGACATTCGAGCAGACCTCTATAGCCTTGGGTGCACGCTCTATTTTCTGCTCGCCGGACATGCTCCTTTTCCCGAGGGTACGGCGTTCGAGAAAGTTATCGGCCATTGCGAACGCCAGCCGCGGCCTCTATCTGAGATTCGTGATGACATCCCACCTGAAGTCATTGCCATCGTCGAAAAGATGATGGCCAAGTCACCAGATGACCGCTACCAAACCCCAGGCGAAGTTGTCGAGCATCTCAAACCATTCGGGCACCCTAACTCCCTCTATGCCAGCGACACGACTACCACTCGGCCAAGCATATCAAATCCCATGCTTTCGGCACCTAAAACCGAGCCAAACAAGCTCACACCAACGCAGCGCTCCAAGTCAAAACCTCGTCCGCAGGTCAGTCCCTTTTCCCGGTGGGTAAGAAAGAATCGATATCTGATCGGAGGTGGCGGCGCTATCGTGGGGGCCATCGTTGCGATTCTATTACTGAGCAACTTTGGTAATGACAACCCGCGTACTCCATTCGATGTCGGTTCAATTCCATTTCCTGAACAGCATCCATCGCCGCTACCTGCAAACGCTCAGGAGTGGGTGGATCTGATCTCCAGGGTAGACCTTCCTGCAAACGCCGTTGCGGGAAATTGGCAAGTCACTCCTGACGGGCAACTGCACGTCGACGAGGGTCCGGGTGCACGAATCATGTTGCCGTTTCAACCACCGCGCGAATATGACCTCGATGTTCAGTTTACGCGCAATAGCGGCTCACAATCGATCGCGTTGCATTTCATTGATGGAGAGGGCATTGCATCCTTCGACATTGATGGATGGAGCGAGAATCTGGGCGGAATTCAGAATATCGACGGCGCGGATATCCGCACCAACGCGACCCGAGTGGATAACGTTGTCCTGGAGAACGGACGCCGCTACAGGGCCGAAGTCCGTGTTCGTCGAAACCAGGTGCAAGCTTTTCTGGATGGCCAGTTGCTGTCGACCTACGAAGGAGACGGCTCGGATCTAACCCTGCTGGATCTCTGGAGACTGCCCGCAAACTCTTTGGGTCTAGGGGCTTACGACAGCGACACGACCTTTCACCAGGTGCGTCTGCGGCCTGTTTCGAACTGATATCTCACCGCCCTCTTGGGCAGTTGGCCACGTTTCTTTCTTTTTTTTGGTCCTATGTGAAAGGTTTTTCGCCGGCTTGCCATTTATTCGGTAAGCCAGCGGAAACGCAACCATCATTTCGGGAACAGACTTGGAGAAACACAATGCCACGACCAACCCTTTTCACCCCCAAAAAGCCACGTCAAACGGCTTCGTCCCATCGTAATCGCCGTCGACTGAGCCGCCATCTGCAGAGCCTGGAAGATCGTCGCATGATGGCCGGCGACGTAGCGACCGCCGAATTGATGCCGTTGGAGTCTGAGTTTGTCGAAACATCGACACTCGACCCGGTCGTCGAAACGGAATGGACGCTCGACCCAATCGTTGATTTAGAAGCCACCAGCGGCGAATCCCTAGAAACGATACTAACCGTCAGCGGCGAAGTGGAAACGGAAGCGTTGATCTTTTCGGCTTCCATTGTATCTACCATCGAGCAGCAACTGGATGCCCAGTACGATCTGGTCGAGTCAGATGACTATCACACCAACTGCCTAGGCAATAACGAACGTTGGATTCGCTCGGCCAATGGAGGCTGGTTCTATGTGATGCCGTCCGGCGAGTTCTATCAGTGGCAAGGCTCCTTCGGCAATAGCACGCTGCTGGCCGATTTTGATTCGACCCACTACGACGACCCTGACCTGATCGCCGAGCCCGAAACGATTGATGCCAGCGTTCATGTCGAAGGGGACGTTCTCGTTATCACGCCGGATGTCGACTACACCGGTAGCTTTCAGGTTGAAATCGGTGCAACCGATGGAACGCATAACGCAAGCCAAACTGTAATGGTTGCTGTCGCCGAGTCGCTTCCGGAAATTGATCCACCAGAAGATCCGACAGCCAACGAGCCCCTTCCCGTTCTGATGGTGATCGCTAACCAAGACTTCTACTACCAGGAATACGGCGACACGAGACAGTCGTTAGAAGCTGCTGGTCTGGAAGTTGTTGTTGCAGCGACGACCACAGAAGTGGCAAGCCCTCACTGGAATTCGGGCCAAGGGGCGGACGGTGGACTGGTTACGCCTGATCTGGCTCTTATGGAAGCCGAGGCCGAGAACTACTCTGCGATCGTCTTTATCGGTGGATGGGGATCTTCTAGCTACCAGTATGGTTTTGAGGGGACCTACAACCAAAATGCTTACAACAGCACCGAGGCTTTGAAAGTTGCAGTCAACGACCTAATCAACGATTTCGTCGCCCAAGACAAATACGTCGCCGCCATCTGCCATGGCGTTTCAGTCCTGGCCTATGCTCGGGTCGATGGCGTGAGCTTGTTAGAAGGCAAAACGGTTTCTGCGTGGGCTGGAGCGGCTCCGAATTCCGATCAACCGATCAATTCGACACGTCAGAATATTGAGCTCAATGGTGGCACGATGGTTCAGTCAGGCGCCGTCGGTGATCCCACCACGGTGGAAGATGACGTGATCGTCGATGGCCGAATCATCACGGCCGAGAACTATGACTCGGCGGCCATGTTCGGCAGCGTGATTGGCCAGCTTGTCAGCGAACCAGATTACGTAGATGCCGTGTTCGCTGAGTGGGACTAGTAAGCGAGGGCAGCGTTGATCGCTCAACCCTGTCAGGCCGATGCGAAGGTAAGCAGCAAGACTTCGCTACGCCTGGCAGGGCTTTTTGGTTTCTAGTTGCCTTCGCCGTGAGTGCCGTGATTATGCAGATGTTTCAGATGCTCTGGCATCTCATAACCGCCTGCTTCCAGATAGGAATGAAGGTCGTAAATCTCCTGCTTGGTCAAAGTATTCAGCAAGCCTCCAGGCATCGGAGAAATCTTCGACTGGGCCATCTGTTCAACATCATCTTTTGGAATGGTCGTCAAACTATTGGGGGTCAGAAGGTTGGTCGCGACATGAAATGCTTCCTTATCCTCTTTGACAACGACCCCAGTAATCACTCGTCCGCCGATAGTGAGAAATTGAACGTTCTGAAATTTCTCGTTGACCTGACTCGATGGATCGACCATTTGCTGCAAGAGTTCTTTCCCTTTCAGCTTCTTCACTGACTCGGTCAGATCAGGACCGAGATTGGTACCATGTCCGGCCACGACGTGACACTGGTTGCAGCGTGCTTTCACGAACGCAGTCATTCCGCGAACGAGTGTCGCATCGTCTTTCTGACGCGGATGGTCCGCAAAATCGGCGAAGTCGGTCATCTTCCATTCTTTGATCACCTGAGGGACGCTGGCATCCATGAGTGCTTGAGCACTCGCGTCATCCTGAGCGACGACCATCACGCCATTCATCACGACCCAGTGCCCTGGGAAAGTGCAAACGTAGGGATAGATGCCTTCCTCTTTTGGGGCGTTAAAGCGAAGGACAGCGATTTGGGCGGCCCTGGTCGGCCCGATCATCGGCGTGTTCTCGATGATCAAATCCATTTTCTCGCGAGGGATGAAGTCAGAGTCTGCGTTGGTCGGGTCTTTCGCCATTTCATTCGCCGCCATGCCAACTTCGGCCAAAGCATCTGGCTGCACAATGACAAAGTTATGGTCCGTTGCATCAGGATTGGTAAAGACGATCTTAAGGGGCTGACCAGGCTTGACCATGAAGTGCTTCACATCGAAAAGCATTCGCTCGTCCAGGCAGGTAATCTTGACCTCACGTAGATCTTTCTGCGCATCGAACTTTGCCTGGGCCACCGTTGGCTTGGGCTCTTTGATCTCCGAGTCTTTAGCGGACTGCTTGAGAATACGAGCAATGCCATAGCGTGGATTCCCTTCCCAGTGGGTCCGCATCGGCTTAGACATCAGGGCGCTCGTGATCGCATACGCGACGTGCCCGTCACGAGGATGCTTAAGCACATCGAGCATGGCTGTAAACGCCGGTTTGCTGCCGATGTATGTGGCGGCGATCGCTGCCTGCATGCGAACAATCGCGTTCTTATCGTTGGCAGCGGTCTTTAATCGCTGTTCCCACTGGGGCACATACGGATACCAATAGCGAAGCTGCTTGGTTGCCGCTGCTCTGGCATGTTGATTATCGCACGCTAATAGATCTTCGAGAACTCCGACAGCAACCGGGAGGTCTCTTTCAGGAGTCCCTTCCCCGGTCGGAACCATGTCGACCGCGTCGATCCAACGATAGGTCCAGATCCCTTCCATCTGATGATGACGGTACTCGGGATCACTCGGATCAAGTGTCTTTAGCCAAGCATCGAGCAGGCGTTTCACTTGGGCCTGGTCACGGTCACCGAGCTCTCGCTTGGCCATAAACCGTACGGCGTACTCAGGCCGTTTAAGGAGCTCGATTAATTCTTCATTGGAAGCATCCGCAATCTTGGGTAGATCTTGCAGCGGCATGCCTTTGGCCGTGATGCGCCAGATGCGTCCGGAATGGCGATCGCGACGTTCGTCGCGTAAGGAATATTGTGCGTGCCCTTTGATCGGGTTGTACCAATCGCAGACATACAGTGCCCCACGAGGCCCCCATTGCAGATCGACCGGGATGAAACTGAGATTCCTGGAAAACAGCAGGTCCCCCACGTACTCCTCGGTATAGCCGAAAGGTCCCTCTTTCCAGTTCAATATCTCTACGCGATTGGTGGGCTTGTAACGCACCTTGATAAAGGTTCCTTGAAGCTCGCTAGGAAAGGTCGACCAGTCCACGAAATGGTGACCGCAGACCCCAGAGTAAGCCTGTAATCCTTTGGGACGATCGTTCTGCAGCGGAAATGGCGGATCGACCGCATGATGTGCTTCCGCGTAGACGGGATGGCTTGCCATGTGCTGGCCCCAATGGTCGAACGTTACGCCCCAGGGGTTGGTACTGTGGTACGTGCCAAAACTAATCAAACGCTGGGCCTTCGGATCGAAGCGGAACCAACCGCTATTTTGCTGCCGGACTGGGCCGTAAGGTGTCTCGACTTGGGAATGATGAAAGATTGATTCACGGAAGATCAAATCGCCGTCCGGTGTCCAGGTAAAGTCATGTAGCGAGTGATGAGAATCCTCGGTGCCAAAGCCACGCAAGACAACCTTATGAACATCGGCTTTGTCGTCTCCGTCGTTGTCCTTCAAAAATGACAGGTGAGGTTGCTCGGAAACATAAACCCCGCCGTCCCCAAACTCGAACGAAAGCGGAATGTGCAGGTTATCGGCGAAAACCGTCGATTTATCGGCTTTGCCGTCGCCATCGGTGTCTTCCAGGATGACCAGCTTATCGTCTGGCTCGTTACCGGGATAAACGTGCGGATAAGTGGTCGAGCAACTGACCCACAAACGGGCCTTTGAATCCCACCGCATTTGAATTGGATTGACAATATCCGGAAACTCTTCTTCGCCGGCGAATAGATTGACCTCGAAACGCGGGTCGACGTCAAACGCCTTTTTTTCATCCTCGGCAGACATCCATTCATTTGCCCCCCGACTCTGTTTGGTCATCGGCAACGACGGGACGTTCGAGTCGTCAACCTTCGCTGGTACATCTTTCCCCTGAGCGATATCCCAGATTCGCTCATCACGATTGGCGACCATCATGTCGAAGTTTCGCATCGCTGGCAGAAAGTCGAGATAGCCGTAATCCTTGTTGCGGCCCCCGGTGTAATAGAATGTGTTCAACGGGCGAAAGCGGCGGAAGAACTGAGTGTTCTTGTCCACAATCGTGTCGAGAAGCAACTCGCTAACTGCCGGTGGTTCTTCCTGAAATAGCTGCTGAAAGAGTGCCGCCGAGAAGACCTGATCGCCTGACTGATTTAAATGCACGCCGTTGATTGTCAGATCGGTACCAGGGCTGTCCATCTCGGCAGCGGTTGCCGGAAAGACATTCACGAACGCTACCTCTTGTTCAGCGGCGACCTCCTGCATGACATCGATATAGAGCTGAATGTTGGCATTATTCAGTGATGCGGCAGGGACGTTATCGATGTTCTCGTTGGCGATCGGAGAAACTAAAACAATTCGCGCGGCCGACTTGCCGTTGAACGATTTCGATTTGAGGTCGGAAAGATACTTCGTCAGTGCTTGTCGAAAATCAGCCAGGCCGGCTGGCCCTGCGAACGATTCGTTGAAACCGAAAGCTGCCAGGATGACGTCCGCGTTCTCGTGTACTAAATGCTGCTGAGTGTCGGCAAAGTTGTCTGGACGCGGCTGAACGTCGATCGCATCGGCCGACCATGCCAAGTGACGAACCACCAATTGATGCTGCGGAAACTTCTTCTGCAGCATCGCTTCAAAATGACCGAAATCTTGCGATCGCTCGAACAGCGTGTTCCCGATGAGAGCGACGTGGTCCCCCTTTTTCAACTTCAGCGGAAGCGACGTGGGAACAGGATCAGCGGATTTGGGCCGAGGAGCCGTCTTTTCATAAATGGCAAACGCGGAAAAGTCAGCGTCGGTTACCTCTGGCGGGTTCTCGATCCGGGAGTTTTTGGCATCTTTTACCGTTCGCTTTCTGGCATTGCGTCTCTGCTCACGAGGCGGAGCTTTCATTGCCGTTACTTTTTTTTTACTACCCTGTGAATGGTCTGGCAGGATGGGGACATCCCAGCCTTGAAGCTCGGCTGGTGTTACTCCTTTGCGGTGGCCTCCGAAACGAAATGTGACCGGTTGATAAGGTCCGACAAAGTCGATGTTTAAGTCAGGCTTGATCTGCTGCTCCATACCCGCCGCCCAGAGACAACCGTTAACCATCATTCGACGAAAGCCATCGTTCAGCAGATCCTCGGAAGCTCCGTAAGTGGTGGTAAAGACGCGACCTTGCTTTCCGCTTTTAGATTGGTAATTTCGCACCCAAACCCCAGGGCAAGGCATTTTACCTTCGGCCGCAGGCGAGCCGGCTTCCATGGTTTGAAGTGGCTGAGCCATGGCCAAGACCGTGCTGTCTTCCATCGGTTCGGTCCAATAGCCACCGGCTTGAACCCAGGGGTTCTTCACGCCGCGAAGTACGGCGTGTTCTTTTCGTTGGGGTACTATATCCAGGCGTGTACTCATCACATGGTTCTTGCCGTAGTGGCCAGCCCACGTTTCTCCTAAAACCTGGCGCCCGAATCCTAGCGGGTAGTCCTTACCTTTGTAGTTGTAGCTGAAGCGAGCGAACTCGGAGTTTTCAGGGATTTTGAACGCATGGGTCGACGTTCGCATACCAACGACAGGACCGCCCCGCTCTAGGTAGTCGACAATCGGCTGCATTTGCTCTGGAGGAAAGTCTTGAAAACGCAGGAAGATCACCATCAGATCGGCCGTTTTCAAGGCCTCGGTCCCAGGCATATAGCTGGAACCAGGGAGGATCTCGCCTGACTTTTTGTCGATCGAAAACAGCACGGTGCATTTAAAACCATGGTGCTTGGCGAGAATTCGAGCCAACGCCGGAAGCGATTCCTCGGAGCGGTATTCGTGATCACCGGCAAGGAACACGATATGTTTCCCTTTGCCAATACCGGACTCGCCCTCGTAGACGAGCGGATTGGCCTGGGAGAACGTAACACAAGAAACGACGAGCGCAATTGCCAACAAAAGAGTGCGAATCATGCTGTATCAGATGGGGAATATGAGGATCGAAAAAGAAGGGGTACGGGGGGAATGCCAACCTGAACGAAGCGTCAGTAAGGCTCAGGTTCATACTACCTGTCAAACCTTCATCCTGCCAAAATTTCTCTCGGAATTATCCAAACGGTGCCGTAACGTCCCATTTGATGTCTGTTTTGCGACATGAATCTTGTATCGAACCTATTTTTTGCGACTTGAGTGAATCCCTCGCTGTAGAACGGAAGCACATCGGCGAATAAAATCATCGCCAGACAAACGTTAGCCAGCAAACCAAGGGAATCTCTTAGTGGCAGAATTGTGGCCCCAAATCGAAGACGACTTCAACAACCTTTTTTTGGCTCTCAGCCGAGAGCTTGACGGTTCCCGTTTTCAGATCGATTTCCGCGGAGAATTCAACGAATTTAGCGAGATCCCTTGGGACGAGATTTCCGAAACCTATCGCAAGAAAGGGAATTATCCGGAATCGCTTGTGCGGATGGCACTGGCAAGCGATTGTCTTCATCACTTGGGGATGGCTATTCTGGCCGATCATCGCATTGAAGAGCACGAGTTCGATATATCGTTCTCGATGGCGATGCCGCTAGCCAGTAGTCTTTGTACACTCTCTCGCTTTCGACGATATGGCACCCTCGATCGCAACCAGTGGGATGTTTTTCTCAACGCGTTCATGAACGATCGCGAGTGGTTTGGCGGAAACTGCCAAGAGACTCGCAACTTGAGCCTGGTGCTCTGCTTGATCGTGCACCATTTGGGCCGCGATACAAATCTGCTGCCTATCTATGAACGAATGATTCGCACCATCGTTGGCGCGGTGTTCGAGTGGGGGCCATCGACCGACGTCGAGCGCGACCTGGTCGACAAACTTGATCGTATGTTTGCAGCGTGTCTGGGTAGAAGTTCCTATACATCTCGAACCGTGAGCCGCTTTAAAAAGAACCCCTCACCATTAGACGTATTAAAGCGGAGAGATCCAGAACCACTCAAGAAGGAAGCAATCGAAGAATACGGGCCTCCAGACCAGGTCTTGAAAGAGGCCCGAGAAGAGCTCGATAGTTTGATCGGTTTGAATTCAGTAAAGACCGAAGTTAATCGGCTCATGGCTTACCTTAAAATTCAGAAGCAGCGTCGTGAGCATGGCCTGAAGCAATCTTCTCAAACGTTGCACTTCGTCTTTAAAGGCAACCCCGGAACCGGCAAGACAACCGTCGCTCGCATCATCGGTAAGATTCTGTATGGTTTTCAGATCTTGAAGACACCCAAACTGGTCGAAGGAGACCGGGCCGCTTTGGTGAGCGGTTATGTGGGACAAACGGCATTGAAAACCGACGAACTCGTCGATTCGGCCCTGGATGGGGTGCTTTTTATTGACGAGGCCTACGCTCTTTCCAATCCAAGTGGGCAACATGACTTCGGACAGGAAGCGATCAACACGCTTCTCAAGCGAATGGAAGATAACCGCGACCAGTTGGTGGTGATCGTGGCCGGTTACCCACGTCTCATGCAGCAATTCATCGAAACCAACCCAGGCCTGGAAAGCCGATTCACGCGATACATTGATTTCGATGACTTCGCTGTCGCGGATCTCTGCCGGATTTTCGAGAAGTTCTGTACCGATGCCCAGTACGAGTTAACGACTGATGCCAGGGCGATCGCCAGCATTCTATTTACGACCGCCTATCAGGGGCGCGACGAACGCTTCGGCAATGCCCGATTCGTCCGAAACGTTTTCGAGCGAGCTGTAGGCCTGCATTCGGAACGTCTTGCCGCCCTACCAGAAGGAACCATCACGCGAGAAGCTCTCATCGACTTCACAAGCGAAGACATCCCGCTCGAAGTTTTTGACCCGCTTAAGGGAAAAACAATCGATATCGAGAAAGCCGAGTGGCTCGCGACTTGCCCCGGATGCGGTTTAGAAAGTGAGGGTGGGGCCAAGTTCCTAGGACAACGTGTTACCTGTCGCAAGTGCCAAGAGAAGTTTCAATTCCCCTGGTGGCACGTGCGTCCAGAATCGGTCCACGGTATTGATATCGAACTGCTGAAACCGCGTTAAACGGATGACAATTCGGTCAACGTGCTACGGCCTGACGAGAACTGATCGGTTTCAAGTCCTACATGCTGCAAGTAGCTCACCAGCAAATTGCAAAGAGGCGGGGCCTTGTCTTCTTGATAGGCGATGTGTTGCCCGTGCCGGAAATGGCCACCAGCGGCGATGATTGGCAAATTGGTGTTATTGTGACTCGACGCGTTGCCGAGACTAGAACCGAATAGGATCGCCGTTTGGTCTAATAGCGAACGATTTCCCTCTCGGGAGTCTTCCAGCTTTTGCATAAGTTCGGCCAGCAGCCGCATCTCTTCCAGTTCGATAATCGTGAGCATCTCGATCTTGTCAGGGTCGCGACCGTGATGGCTTAAGTTATGCCAACCGTCGTCCACGCCATCGAGCGACACGACTTCGTTGCCGCCAGGTGCGACGAGCGAAATGAATCGTGTCGAATCGGTTTGGATCGCCAGAAAGATCATCTCGTACATAAGCCGCAGACGCTGGGTCAACTCGGCTCGATCTGTAATATCTTCAGGCTGTTTACGGTCGACTTCTGGCTTCGGCCGTGTGGCCCAGGCCTCTGCCTGGACAAGTCGTTGCTCCAATTCGCGGACGCTAGTGAAGTACTGGTCAAGTGTTTGATTATCTTTGCGACCTACCTTCTTGGTCACTTTCTTCGTTTGGTCCTGCACTAGATCCATGATGCTTTGGCCATCTTCGATCCGCCGCATCTGTTCTTCTTTTTCCTGCTTCGTTCCTTCGAGAAAGAGCTTCGCAAAGAGCTTCGACGGACGGTTCTCGGCCGGAATTTGCACGCCGCTACGTGTGTAGGAAAGACTGCTGTGATCGACGGCCAAAGTCAGCGACCCCAAACGCGTTTTGTACCCAAGCTGCTCGGCCGCTAGTTGATCGACTGAAATCGTGTTTTGAAAACTGGGCTGACCAGGATGAGCGGCCCCGGTCAGGAAGCTTTTCTCCGCCGCGTGACCACCATCTACGTCCGGATGCATCATCCCCGAGATGACCGAGAACTTATTGCGCAAGCTTTCCATGGGCTTGAGATAGGGGGTCAATTCATAGTCCTTTCCCGACTTTTCTGGGAAAAGATTGGGCGTGTGAATACCCAGCGGCGCGCAGATGGCCAGCATGCGACGGACGTCACTCGCTTCGCCGGACTGATCTTTGGCCAGTAATCGAGTCGCCCCCATGCTGCTAAGTAGCGGGAGGCCCATCGCAATCCCAGTGGCACGCAAGAACGTTCGACGACTAAGTTGGTTCGACATAGCGAATCCTTCAGATGCTCAAGGAGCAAAGCTTTTTAGGGAGCGAGGAACAGATCACTTTCCACCACGGCTTGAATCATCGTCTTAAGACCATGGTCGTTCTTGCCTGATGCGGCCTCGATATTGTCGACGGCATCCCGCTGGGCAAGTCCCATCCTACGACCGGTTGCGTAGACCAATAATTTCTCGGCAATCGCCCGAGCCACCAATGGTTCGTCGTCGACCATTTGCTGTCGAAATTGAACGAAGCTATCGAATTCACGTCCGTCGGCCATCTGGAAAGCAGACTCTACATCCGGCCCTTTACGGTACGACTTGCGTCCGGGAATCTTCTCTCCCTCGCCAATCGATCGATAAAAATCGCGATGCCCGCCGATGGCGTCAAATTCTTCAAGTGCGAATCCTGGCGGATCGATTCGCTTATGACAACTCGCACAAGCCGCAGTATTACGATGCTTATCAAGTTGTTCGCGAATGGTGGTCGCCCCACGAATATCAGGCTCGACCGCTGGCACGCCAGGAGGTGGCGGCGGAGACGGGCGACCGAGCATCTTATCGAGCACCCACACGCCGCGAATCACCGGAGAAGTCGTCGTGCCGTTGGCAGTAACCTTGAGCACACTGGCATGCGTCAGCACGCCGCCGCGAATACTATCTTGTGGTAGCGTCACTTTCTGAAAATGTTCGTGGCTATCGACTTCCGGCAGGCCGTAGTGTCCGGCCATGCGTCGATTGAGGAACGTCCAGTCTGAGTCGACGAAGTTCATCACGCTTAAATCTTCTTTAAGAACATGCTCGAAGAATTCGCGGGTTTCGCCGAGCATCCCATCCACAAGCAGCGGGTCGTACTCGGGATACAGCTTCTTATCTGGCGTGGTAAATTCAATGTCACGCAGGTCGAGCCACTGCGCGGTGAAGTCGTTCACCAGATTCTCAATTTTCGGGTCCACGATCATGCGACTGACTTGATCCCGGCGAACCTCTGGCTCGCTCAGCTTACCCTCGGCAGCAAGCTTTAAGAGTTCCTCATCCGGCATGGTCGACCAGAGGAAGTACGACATCCGCGAAGCAATCGCGTAATCGTCGACGACTGGCTCGCGGTTGATAAGGAGGAACTGCGGCGAACACAGCACAGCCGTAACGCCGGTGCGGGCAGCCTGCTCGAAAGTACGTCCACTCTCTAAACGATCGACGGCGAGGTCAATAAACGGCTGCATCTCCTCAGGGGAGACCGGTCGGCGAAAGGCACGTGGAATGAAGTCTCTCAGCATCCGCTGTAAATCTTCGCTGGGCTGTGAAGACTCGACAATATGACTTTTGACGTTCTTGCGATGTCTCATCCAGACCGGCCACTGTTCTTTCATCGAGATACTCTTGACGTCGCCAAACAGTTTTTTTGTCGCCTCGGAAGGAAACGCCTGATCGATAGGGCCGTAGGTTTCTACCCAGGCAATGCCGACGCCTGGCCGTTTCTCGTGTTTGTCTCGCCAAGTGACATGCTCTGGCCACACGCGCGGCACCAGGTGGATCGTATCCCCTGCTTTCATCCGACAAGTAAACTCGACAATTCGTGGATCTTGCGGCGTGCCGGTTGCGTCGAAGATGCCCATGAAGTCTTGCGTGTCGGGGCCAAAGAGCGCGCCGACATACAATGCCACCGAAATCGTGCGATCGCTAGGCTCGTGCGGCCAAATCGCTACACGGCATCGGTACACGCCATCTTCAATGGGGTGCGCGTCGTCGATCCGGGCCGGCGGCCAGCCTGGTGTGAACTTAACCAACGAACCGTCGACCTCGATGACGCCCCCCTTTTTCTTTTTCACCGAATCAATGTTCTCTTTGATCTGCATCAGTTCGGCACGGCGGGTTTCAGGCGAAAGAGGTTCAATCCGACGAATAGTCGCATCGAACGCAACGTTGGCTGCATTCAAATACTCTTCCAACAGCACCGAAGAAAAGCTGAGCCCGTCGATCCCTTTGTCGAATCCCTGAACCTTGCCATCTTCCGGTAGAAGATCGACCAGGGGAACATCAATTCCAAGCAGGTCGTGTACCGTATTTTCATACTCTTGGCGATTGAGTCGGCGCAGTGAAATCGGTCGCTCAACGGCGTGCGAAACGGTCTCGACAATCTGCCGAATCAGTTGGCTTCTTTCCTCGTCAGTGGGTTGCTCCTGGTAATCAGGCGGCATCTCTCCTCGCTCTACGGCATGCACGACGCGCGACCACACATGAGCGTTGTCGAGACCCGCTGAAGGAAACTCGAGCGTGTCGAAACGCAAGCTCGCTTCCTGGGTGTCGGCGCCGTGGCACTCGACACAATGGGTTTTGAACATCGCGCGCACTTGGGCATTATCAGCCGCAACGGCAAAGTTCGCGTGAAATGCGAGAGCAGACAGCCCCAGCAGGCCGGATGCGAAAAGGTGAAGATTCTTCATAGTTGAAGTATAACGGTGAAAAGGCAATTTCCTGACGTTTTTTTGTCAGCAGATTGGATCGTTTTCTCACCTATGACGAGCCCCGAGAAAAGGTTACGTCAAATTTTGCTCGAAACGTTGATTGCGTTATTCCAGATGGCTGATATCGCGAGTCAGTCCTTAGCACTCGCTGATATTAACGGCCAGACCGCCACGTGAGGTTTCTTTATAACGAGAAGACATATCCGCGCCGGTACGCTTCATCACGCGAATAACTCGGTCGAGCGAGACAAAATGGCTTCCGTCGCCACGCAGGGCCAGACGACAAGCGTTGATTGCCTTGACTGCGCCCATGGCGTTGCGTTCGATACAAGGAACTTGAACGAGACCTTTAATGGGATCGCAGGTCAGCCCCAAGTTATGCTCCATGCCAATCTCCGCTGCTTCTTCGACCTGCCGTGGTGACCCGCCTCGCACTTCGGTTAGGGCTCCGGCCGCCATACTGCACGCGACCCCGACTTCCCCCTGGCAACCGACTTCTGCCCCCGAAATCGAAGCGTTCTTCTTATACAGGGCTCCGATCGCCGCAGCAGTGAGCAAGAATTGCTCGATCTTCTCCGGTGCGGACTCCGGGCAGAAACGGTCGAAGTAGCACAGCACCGCAGGAATAATCCCGGCCGCTCCGTTGGTTGGCGCGGTCACCACTCGACCGCCAGCGGCGTTTTCTTCGTTGACGGCAATCGCGTAGAGGTCGACCCAGTCGAGAATATTGAGCGGATCGCGCAGGTTCTCTTCCGGTCGGGTGGAAAGTGTTTGGTAAAGACTCGGCGCCCGACGACGCACGTTCAGTCCGCCGGGTAAAATCCCTTCGTTTCGGCATCCTCGGTCAACGCAGGCCTGCATCACTGCCCAGATTTTTTGAATTCCTTCGCGAATATCGGTCTCAGAACGAAATGCCTTTTCGTTTTCCAAGGCAATCTGGCTGACTGTACAGCCCTGCTCCTCTGCCATTTTCAGAAGTTCCGCGGCCGAAGTGAATGGGAATGGCACTGCTGACATCGGGCATGCAATCCCTTTCCCCTCATCCCCTTCCTTCACGACAAATCCACCACCAATGGAATAGTAAGTCTCGGAAGCCAACGGCTCCTCACTTTCACGCGAGGCAAACGCGCGAAAACGAAGGGCATTGGGGTGACCTTCCAGGAAGGTCTTTCGCTGAAAGAGCAGGTCTTTCTTTTCATCGAACGGAATCGTTCGCCTGCCAGCCAAGTTCAGCTCTTTTTCGCTGCGAATCTGTTCTAATTTACTAGCGACGGTTTCAGGATCAATCTGATCAGGGACTTCTCCCTGTAACCCCATTAAAATGGCAATATCGGTGGCGTGCCCAATTCCGGTGAGCGCCAAAGAGCCATACAAATCGATCTCAACTCGCCCTACTGTTTCTAACAAGCCGCTACTGGCCAGGGCAGCCAGAAACATCTCGGCCGCGCGCATCGGACCAACACTATGTGAACTAGAGGGACCGATTCCGATTTTGAACAAATCGAAAACCCCAACAAATGCTTGTTGCTCGTTGTTTTGCAGTGAATTATCGACCTGTTCAGGCTTCGTTGTCACACAGTATTCCTACAGAAAGCGAATGGGGCGCCACTAGGAATTGTTGACTATCGCGCAATCCTCGTGAAGGGCGTTTCTTCCAAATAATCAATTCTTCGTCAGAGAAAAACGCGGAAGCGAGCGAATTCGACTTGGCAAACCACTGCTAGGCCAAGATGTCGTTCACGACGTGACCATGTACGTCGGTCAGACGAAAGTAGCGACCTTGGAAACGATAGGTCAGCTTTTCGTGATCGATCCCCAACAGATGCAGCATCGTGGCATGAAGATCGTGCACATGCATGGGGTTCTCGACGACGTTATAGCACACGTCGTCTGTTTTCCCGTAGGTGAACCCGCGTTTGATACCAGCCCCGGTCATCCACAGCGAAAAACAGCGGGGATGATGATCTCGCCCGTAGGTTTGAGCGTTCAGCGTTCCCTGGCAGTAAGAAGTTCGACCGAATTCACCTCCCCAGACAACCAGCGTATCGTCCAACATGCCCCGTTGCTTCAGGTCGTTGACCAGGGCTTTGGTTGGCTGATCCGTATCAAGACATTGCCCCGGCAACTGCTTGGGAAGCGTGAAGTGCTGGTCCCAGCCCATGTGAAACAATTGAACGAAGCGAACGTCTCGCTCGGCCAGACGACGGGCCAACAGACAGTTATAGGCATACGTCCCACGCTTGGTGACATCTGGCCCGTAGGCATCGAGCACGTGCTGGGGTTCGTCTGAGAAATCGGTCAAGTCAGGCACCGATGTTTGCATCCGGTAAGCCAGTTCATACTGCTGGATTCGCGTATGAATCTCAGGATCGCCGAACTCTTCCAGCTTCTTCTGATTCAGCTTGGCCAGGTCGTCCAACATTCGGCGGCGAGCCGTAGGATCGAAACCATCTGGATTGCTTAGGTAAAGGACGGGGTCTCCCACACTCATCAGCTTCACGCCACTGTAGGTCGATGGCAGAAATCCGCTTCCCCACAGGCGATCGTAAAGTGGCTGACAGTTCGGCCGACCGGTGCCGCGAGAGACCATGGTGATAAATGTGGGCAAGTTCTGGTTCATCGCCCCCAGGCCATAATGGAGCCACGACCCAAAACTCGGGCGGCCAGGCAATTGATGCCCCGACTGAAAGAAGGTCATTGCCGGATCATGGTTGATCGCTTCGGTTTGCATCGAGCGAATTAGACACATATCGTCTGCCAGTGAAGCGATATGAGGGATTAGCTCGCTCCCGATCTCGATGCCGGACTTGCCGTTCTTGGTAAATTTATACCGCGATCCGGCCAGCGGGAACGACTTCTGCCCCGCCGTCATACCCGTGACCCGCTGTGTCATCTCGACAAAGTCAGCTAGTTCTTTGCCTTCGTTTTCTCGCAAAGCTGGTTTCGGATCGAAAAGCTCTTGCTGCGACGGTGCCCCACTTTGAAACAAGTAGATGACACGCTTCGCTTTGGGTGGTTTATGAAACGATTTTAGCGCACCACGAGGGGCAGCATCTGCGGACGTAGCCGGCTCGCCAAAGGCATCCTTACCCAACATCGAAGCAAGAGCCGCCACCCCGATACCGGAGGCCGATCTGCCAAAAAAATGCCGGCGGGTCAGCATCATCCGATGCTGGTTTGCATCGTTCAATGGATTCATATTTCATCACTCCGTGAACTCGTCACGTTGAAATTAAGGAGGTACTTAGAACTATTCGATCGTCACGAATTCGTCCAAGTTCAAAATCAAGTGCGCCACGCCTGTCAGTGCGGCGTGTTCGACATGGTCAAACGAAGTGTCAACCGGCGATTGGCCGACTGCCAGTAACCTCTTGGCCTCTTCCGGCGATTGAGCAAAGTGCTTGCGGAAAAACTGCAAGTTCTCTAGCAGGATGCCAATCGTTTCTTCGTCCGCTGCACGAGCGATCGCCAGGCGGTACATCCTGGCAACTCGGTCACGGTCATCTGCCGCTTCCTCTTGTAGCGATCGTTTCGCAAGATGCCGGGCACTTTCGAGAAACGTCTTATCATTCATCAATACCAACGCCTGAAGCGGCGTGTTAGTACGTGTCGCACGAACGGTGCAAACTTCCCGGCTTCCCGCATCAAAGATCGTTTGCCGTGGCGGATTGACGGCCCGTTTCCAATAGGTGTACATGCTCTTGCGATACAGACCTTCCCCTGCGTCCTGCTTGTACCGGATACCAGCACTGGAAGCGACGGTCGACCAGAGTCCTGCTGGCTGGTACGGTTTCACAGACGGCCCGCCGACTTTCGAGGTAAGCAGCCCGCTGGCCTGCAAAGCCACATCACGAATCGAGTAACCATCGGCACGGTAACGAGGTCCGCGTGCGACCAGGCGGTTTTCCGGATCGCGTTGCTTCAGTTCAACCCGATGAACCGAAGATTGGCGATAGGTGGCACTGGTTACGATCAAGCGGTGCATGGCTTTCATATCCCAGCCAGAGTCCATGAACTCGACCGCCAACCAATCGAGCAGTTCGGGGTGACTGGGTACTTCTCCTTGTAGCCCAAAATCGTCGACCGTTTTTACCAGGCCAACACCAAAGTGATCTTGCCACAAGCGATTCACGATCACCCGGGCGGTCAAAGGGTTATCGCGGGAAACCAACCACCGGGCCAATTCCAATCGATTCGCTGGCTGAAACGAAGACTGGCCGGTCACTAGCTCGGCAGGCACAGCTCGTTTTAGTGCTTCCTCTTTAACCGGTTCATTATATTGCCCACGATTGAGCAAGTAGATCGGCTCGTCCTTTCCTTGCCGCTCACGCATGACCATGACGCTAACCTCGGGCCCCGCCTCGCGACGAAACTGCTGCTCTGCTTTTTTCAGCCGAAGCTGTGCCTTCGCCAAGGGCTCATCAATTGATTCGTAATACTTACCAATGACATCTAAGTCTTTTGGTTTTCGCTCATTTGCGGATTTCGTCAGGGCATCTTTCACTTCCTCCGTTAGCCCCGGCTGGGAGATCTTCCCCGCGTTGGCATGGTCAGAGAATGAGAGCATTGATTTTCCAATCGCGTGATTGGAAAACTGACTCTCAAATTTCAATTCGATGATGAGCTTCTCTTCACTCTTGAGGGCAATGGGCTCGGCAAATCGAACGTCGGCGGTCACCGACTCTGGTTTCACGTCAGGCCCGAACACCGCCCAACCGGTATTCGGCTTGTTATCCAATACATTCTTTACCGGGTAGCCATCTTGCTCAAACGATGCCGTCGCCGATTGCAAGGCAATCGGTTCTCCATGCTGAAGCACGGCCAAGCTCGTCAGAACGAAGTTCCCATTCACGCTGGGGGCGAGTTGACGTGGCTTGGCGAATACATCATCCGGAAGTGCCCGTAATTGCAACGCGGTAAGCTGCTTCTGCTGCGGCTGAACCGTGATGCGATAAGTAATCTCGGACGCCTTGTTTCCGCTAGAGTATCGAACGGTATTGTCTTCTTCGATGCGTAGGTCCCCGTCACCTTCGAGTTGTGCCTCTTCAAGCGTGGCTTGAACCCAGGCAATGGTGTCAATCTCTGGTGAAACCTGGTAATCGCGAAGCCAACGCTGCAGACGATCAGGTATTCCGGCCTGGGCGGTTTCCATTGCTTTCTTCGCTTCGTCATAGCTGGTAAGCGTAGCCGGCGTGACTTTTGCCAAGGGTGAGCTTGCTTTCATCGTCGGGTCAGCGGCAATCCCGCGCCCGATCCCGCGTTCGCCGATGTTGTTGAAGTATCCGTAGAATTGATAGAACTCGCGTTGGCTTAAAGGATCGTACTTATGATCGTGGCAACGCGCACATCCCATGGTGAGCCCTAGCCAAACGGTGGAGGTCGTCTCGACGCGATCGATGACGTTCTCTACGAGAAACTCTTCGGCCAACGCGCCACCTTCGGCATTCTGGCGGTGATTACGGTTAAAAGCGGTCGCCAGCCGCTGCGAGTCGGTAGCATTGGGCAACATATCGCCAGCCAACTGCTCGATCGTGAACTGGTCGAACGGCATGTTCTGGTGCATGGCCTGAATCACCCAGTCGCGCCATGGCCAGTTGGTCCGTTCGTTGTCGTTCTGATACCCGTCCGTGTCCGCATACCGTGCGGCGTCCAACCAACGCAGCGATTGGTGCTCGGCATAGGCCATCGAATCAGTTAATGTGTCGATAGCTTCGGCATAGGCAGAATCGCTCGGATCGGCGAGAAACTTTTCCTGAACTTCACTAGGCGGCAACAGCCCTGTCAGAGTGAGCGATGCACGACGCAGGCGTGTCGCAGGGTCTGCTTCAGGGGATGGCGAAAGCCCTTCAGCAACGAGTCGCCGCGCGATGAACGCATCGATCGGATTGGTCGACCAGTGAGCCTTGGTTGCTTCAGGCCAAGGAGCCGACTCGATGGCTTCGTTTGGCACTGCTGCGCGGTGTGGGATCTCGAAAGCCCAATGCCGCTGGTACTCGGCTCCTTGCTGAATCCACAGATCCAGAATTCGTTTCTCCTCTTCGGACAGGGTGCGATTACTGTCCGGCGGAGGCATTTTCGAGAACTCATCATCGCTTTGAATTCGTGCATGTAGTTCGCTGGCTTCTAAATCCCCAGGCACAACAGCCGCGTACCCCCCGAGGTCTGCCAGCAGGTTCTCTTGGTTATCTAAACGGAACGCAGACTCCTGGTTCTTCGCGTCTGGCCCATGGCAATGGAAGCAACGGTCCGAGAGGATCGGTTGCACTTGGCTGCGAAAATCGATCTTCTCTTCAGCTTGGCATATTCCGGAAATCACCAGAACGGTGAGTAATCCCAGAGATTCAATCAACTTTCGCCCAAAATACCGTAAACTGAACATAGAGCTTCTTGCCTGGGATTTGATGGGAAATCATGGTAGGTCTGCCTATCATACTCCCGATTTGCCAATAACCTGCCGCGCAATTTCGTAGAATCGTTTTTTCAAAGAATTTCCGGCAGGTATGCTTCCACCAGGGAGTATGTAGGTTGAGCGAAAACACCGTGAATGTGGTTCCATCGTGGAAAAAGATCGATTTCTCACTCTATTCCTGAAGCACGAACGAGAACTGGCAGCAATTGCCAGGGCGTCACTGCCGGATTGGAATGCCGTGGACGATGTCCTGCAGGAAGCCAGTCTGGTGATGTGGAGGAAGATCGATCAACTTCAAGCCGACGACGAATTCATACCCTGGGCTCGCATGGTGTTGCGGTTCGAGGTGTTGAAGTACCGCCGTAGTTGTAGCCGCGACCGCTTATTGCTGGACGATGACTTGGTAGCGCTCATCGCCATCGAAGCAAAGGACGAGACTTCCGACTACGTCCAAGAGCAACGAACGGCAATCCGGGCATGTTTGGGAAGATTCTCCCCAGAACATCAAAAGTTGCTGCTGGCCCCTTATACACGCGAAGAAGCAGTCAAAGAAATGGCCGAAGCCGCCGGAAAAACGGCCAACAGTTTATACAAGCGACTGGGACGGCTACGTACAAAATTGCACGACTGTGTTCGGATGCAACTGGGAACCACTTCATGAGCAGCGAACCGTCCAAGCAAACCGATGAGTTGATCGAGCGATACTTTCTCGACCCACAGTCCCTCTCAGAAACCGAGCAGACAGCGCTCGTTCGCGCGTTACAGGAAAACCGCAGCGTACGCGACCGTTTTCGCGGTGCCGCATTCATTGATGCGGAATTGCGATTTGAATCGAGCGGTGCAGAGTTCTCCCCGGTAACGAGTGCATCGACTTCGTCGCAGGGAGATGCCTGGCCGAAATGGATTCTCGCTATTGCGGCCACTCTATTACTCGTCGGCTTCTTAGGCTACATCAATCGGCCGGCGAATCCTCAGCAAATACCAGGTCCGGTTGCCACGGATACAAGTCCTTTGCCGGCATCTGTTTCGGTTACGACAATCGCTCAACTAGATGTCGGACATAATCATCGCTTTGAGCTCGGCTTTGCCCCTGAAGGGAGCGAGTTCCCAAAAGGTGAATATCGTTTGACCGAGGGAGAAGTCACGCTAATTTTTCAGAACGGCGTGGCTGTCTCGCTTGAAAGCCCTGCCAACTTCTCGATCATCGACCCAATGCGGATGCAACTCGATCATGGACGTGCTCGTGCCATTGTACCTGAGTCAGGGCACGGGTTCGTAATCGAGACATCCACGATGGTGGTTGAAGATCTGGGAACGGAATTCGGCGTAGTAGTCAACGACGAGCAAAACCAGGAACTGCATGTGTTTGCCGGAGAGGTACGCCTTCACGAGAAGAACTTGCCACCGGAGCTTCTCACTGAAAACTCCGCACTTGCCTGGGCCACTAACACCAAACGCCACTCGATCACCCCTGACGATCGTGCTTTCGCGACCAGCATGTCGATTGGCTACAAGCGGTGGCTCGACCATAGCTTGAAGCTCCGCCAAGACCCCTCGGCGTTGTTCTACTTCGACTTCGAGACCGTCTCTCGCCAGAGCACAGAAGTCATCAATCGGGCTACGACCGGAATCGTCGACAACGGGCAACTCACCAGTGGTATTTGGGCAACGGGGCGTTGGCCCGAAAAAGGAGCGATGCTCTTCGAGAACACCGGAGACCGCATCGACCTGAACATACCAGGAAAGTATGACCAGATTACCATCATGGGCTGGGTCCAAATCAATCGCTATGACTTTGCTTTGCAGACGGTGTTTAACACAATCGGTTATGTACCTGGCCAGCACCATTGGAACCTGACGCGGGGAGGGTCTCTGCGGATGGGCCTTTCCAGCCAATACGATCTCACGAGCAAGCAAACCCTTCCTCGAAATCATTGGACGCATGTTGCTGCCCAAATTGATTCACAAGCAAAGCAGTCCGTATATTACATCAACGGAAAAGAAGTAGGCCGACAGAAGTGGACGTCCACTATTCCTATTCATTATGGTCCTAGTACGATCGGGGCCTGGGGCCATACCAATCGCTCGGGCCAGGTCGTTTACAGCCGTGACCTGCGAGGCCGTATCGACGAAATTGCTTTGTTTAGTCGTATCCTTTCAGTCACTGAGATTCGCGAAGCCTACGAGGCCGGAAGTAACTTTCAATAGTTATTAAACCTGTTTCGCTCACCATCCCAAGATTTCCTGAAAACAACGATGCACGAAATCTAGCAATACCTAGTCGTGCCCAGAGCCTATAGTTAGTATAGACTCGCGCTTTTCCCTTGATCCCACCTACTCGAAACCTCCCCCCTCAGAACCGTAATCAAAGCCTTCGATAATTAGGATCCCATGCGTAAAACAATCCTTTCACTTGTAGTTTGTCTTGGCCTGTGCTGGTCGGGGCAAGGTCATGCCCAGACGTTGCCACTTGAAAAAGGAGATCGCATCTCCATCATCGGCAACACGACAGCCGATCGCATGCAACATCACGGCTGGCTAGAAACCTACATTCAGGCGACCCATCCGGAATTGAACCTGACGTTTCGTAACTTGGCCTTCCCAGGCGACGAGTTGAAGCTTCGGCCGCGTGAAGACAACTTTGGCAGTCCAGACGAGTGGCTCGCGAAAAGCAAAACGGATGTCGTGTTCGCGTTCTTCGGCTACAACGAGGCCCTCAAGGGCCCGCAATCAGTAGACGGCTTCAAGAAGGATCTGGCCGAAGTCATTGATGGGATGCGTTCCCAAAAATACAACGGCAAGTCGGCCCCGAAGATCGTCATGTTCTCGCCGATCGCCCACGAAAACCTATATAGCCGACATCTGCCCGATGGCTCGCAGAACAATCCGAACTTGAAGCTCTATACCGACGCCATGCGTGAAGTGTGTCAGGCCAAAGAAGTTTTGTTTGTAGATCTCTTTACCCCGTCGCAAAAACTGTACTCCAATGCAGAAAAGCCGCTCACGATGAACGGCATTCACCTGCTGGATCACGGTAACCGAGCGATTGCCGAGGTGATCACTACCGAGTTGTTCGGCAAGGGTGTGCCGGATGCTAACTCAGACGAGATCGCTAAGCTACGCGAAGCAATCCTTGAGAAGAATTACTATTGGTTTAGTCGTTATCGTGTTGTCGACGGATATAACGTGTTCGGCGGTCGTTCCAAGCTGGCCTGGTTTGGGCAATCGAATGCAGACGTCATGCTCCGCGAGATGGAGATCTTCGACGTGATGACCGCCAACCGCGATAAACGCGTGTGGGCGGTAGCCCAAGGGGGTGACCTGGAAGTTAAGGACGACAATATTCCGGAAGAATTAGTCGTTAAATCGAACCGCGAAGGTGACCTGTCCGACGGACGTTTTTCGTATAACACCGCCGAAGAGGGCCTGAAGAAGCTGGAGATGCACAAAGACTTGCAAGCCAACGTCTTTGCATCCGAAGAGATGTTCCCGGAATTGATCAACCCGGTTCAACTAGCTGTGGATCCTAACGGCCACTTGTATGCGTCGGTCTGGCCGAGCTATCCCCACTGGAACCCAACCGAGCCCCGCCGGGACCGTATCCTCTGCCTACCAGATGACAATGGAGATGGCGTCGCAGATCGCTGTGTGACCTTCGCCGATGGGTTGAATAGTGTGACCGGCTTTGAATTCTGGGGGGGCGGAATGATTGTTGCCTCGCTACCGGAGTTGTGGTTCCTGAAGGATACCGACGGGGATATGAAAGCGGACGTTAAGGTTCGTCTCTTGCAGGGTCTTTCCAGTGCTGACTCTCATCACTCGGCCAATGCCATGGTGTTTGGTCCTGACGGTTGGATCTATTGGTCGCGAGGGATCTTCAATGTCGCCACCATGGAAACGCCAACGCAAACCTATCGTTCGACCAAAAGCGGCGTACATCGCTTTAATCCGCGGACCTTCGAGATGGAATTCCATTTCCCGATCGGTCCGAATCCACACGGTGACGTCATCGATCAATGGGGTTATCAGTTCGCAAACGACGGAACCTCCGGTACCGGTTCCTACGTCGATATTGGCAAGGGGATTAGCAACAAGCAATGGTTCGACAAACGCGTACGCCCCGTCGCTGCTACCGGTATTCTGGGCAGCAGTCACTTTCCAGAGGAGATGCAGGGCAACTTTCTTATCTGTAACTGCATCGGTTTTCTGGGCGTCTTAAATCACAAGATTGAATACAACGGAGCCGATATTCGAGCAACAGAAGTCGATCCCATCCTCGTGTCTTCCGACCCCAACTTCCGCCCTAGTGACGTGGAAATCGGTTCCGATGGCGCTCTGTACGTTGCCGACTGGGCAAACGCCTTGATTGGTCACATGCAGCACAATATGCGTGACCCCAACCGTGATCATCAGCATGGTCGTATTTTTCGCGTCACGGCGAAGGACCGCCCGTTGATCGAACCCGTTCGTCTCAAGGACAAGCCACTTCCGGAAGTCCTTGCCGCATTTCACGCGAAGGAAAACGCGACTCGCTATCGTGCACGCATCGAACTGAGCGGTCGCGATTCCGAAGAAGTGCAAACCGCCATTGAAAACTTCGTATCCGAAAAAGACGTTCACGATCCAGAAGACGCTCAAGCAATGCTTGAGTGTTTGTGGACTTTGGAAGGGCATGGATTCTCGAACATCGACCTGGTTAAAACGGTATTTCAGGCCAATGAACCGCGTGTTCGTGCGGCTGCTATCCGTACGCTCGGTCATTGGTCCGACTCCGTCGATGGCTGGGAGCCCATCTTAGTTGCCGCCGCGAGCGATCCTTCGCCGCTGGTTCGTGCCGAGGCGATCAAATCGGCTGTCGCGTTCACCGGGCCAGCTGCTGCCGAAGCCGTCTTCCTGGCTGCATCCCAAGAGATGGATCCGGAACTATCGCGGCTCTTGCAGTATGCCCAAAGCCAGATTGACGTCGATAAAATGATCGCCGAAGCGATCCGCTCGGGTCATAAGCTTTCACCAGCAGCGACCACCTATGCCTTGGAAAAAGCCAGCTCCGATCTACTGTTGAAACTCGATCGCACCGACGAGGTTTACAGGGCGATTCTTAGTCGCAGCGGAATTGGGGCTAAGTATCGAGAAGAAGCGATTTCCGTTTTGGCTGCCAAGAACAATCGCTCCTCGATGGGTGAGCTGGTTGCGTGGGTTACTACCGCGGAAAGCAAAAATCTACCTAGTTTGTTCGACCTGGCAAACATGCTTCCAAAAGCGAATCAGGCCGACCTCATCAAGTCACAGGACTTACTAGAAAAACTGGCCTCGACAACCACATCGCCAGTGGTTCGTCGGGCTGCTTATGCCAGCTGGATTCAAAGCGGGGCCGCCGAAGCAGCTTGGGAGCATGCCTCTCAGTCGCCTGCCCAGATGGCAGACCTGTTACAGACAGCTCGCTCGCTCAGCAACTCAGCTGAAGCAACTCCGCTGTACGCCAAGATCCGTCCGCTCATGTTCGAGTTGCCTGCGTCTTTTCGACCTGAAAGCGGCTCCATTGCCGGCGACGGACCTGCCGTTGCATTCGACTATTACGAACCCAACCCGGCCAAGAACGTAGCCATTGAAACGCTCAATGCGAAGAAGCCGAAGTTCTCTGGCCGCATGGACAACTTTAACAAGTATGTTTCCAAGGGACGAAAAGATTCGTTTGCTACTAAGCAAACGGCTTCGATCATTGCTCCTGTGGCAGGCGACTACAAGTTCTACATTGTCTCTGATGACGGCTCGCGTTTGTACATCAACGGCAAAATGCTGATCAACAACGACGGTCTGCACGGTATGTCCGAAAAAAGTGGCAAGGTCACTCTGACGGCCGGACCTCACGAGATTGTCGTGACCTACTTCGACAATGGTGGCGGGGACGGGCTTCGGGTGATGTGGGAAGCTCCTGGCATCAAGAAGCAAGTGATTCCCACTTCCGCGCTTCGTGCGGCGGGCCAAGCCGATCTTCGCGTTGCCGCCATTCAAGCCATCACGGCATGGCCAGGACACCAGGACGAAAAGATTGCTGACTTCGCCAAGCTATCGCAGTCTGATGAGCTAACGGCCGCCAGCTTAGAAGCATTGACTAGTTTTGCTCCTAGTGCGGTTGCCGAGAAACTTTCGCCTGAAGATCAATCGAAAGTGTTGGTTACTCTTTTGATTCAAGCCGACAAGGCCTCGCCAGTCCAACGACAATCCAAGCAGTACGCCAAGGTACTTGCTCTCGGGGAAGCCCTTGTCGCCAAGAGCGTGGCCCCAAACAGTGGTTCGCTCAATCGACAACTCGTTGATCTGCGAAACAGCATTCCTGTAACCGCCGATCCCAAAATGATGGCAATGGGAAAAGAGATTTTCCTACGCGAGAGCCACTGCTCTACCTGCCATCAGCCGCACGGCCAAGGCCTTCCGAATCTTTATCCTCCGATCGACGGAAGCCTTTGGACAACCGGATCGGAAGATCGCCTGATCGCCCTGGCTCTGGATGGAATGCACGGCACCATCGAGGTGAAAGGGAAGACTTACAGCAGTCCTCCATTACCACCGATGACTGGCTTCCGACAGCTTTTGAATGACGAGGAAGTTGCGGCCGTGCTGACCTATGTCCGCAATTCCTGGTCGAATCGTGCCAAACCGATTACTCCGTCCCAAGTCGCCAAGATCCGAGCGATTGACCGCGGTGACGCCAACTTCTGGCACGTCAACGACCTGATGGCTAAGTATCCTCTGGAAGATGGTCGTAAGCCGATCGAATCTACCGGCGACAGCTGGGTTCCCAAGTTCGTTAAACAGTGGAAGAACGAAGACCTGGATCCGAAAAAGGTTGACGCAAGCAAGCGTAACTTCGTCGTCGGCCAGGTTTACTTCAATCGCCTCGGCTGTGCTCAGTGTCATCAGATCAACGACAAGGGTGGCAACTTCGGGCCTGACCTGACCCGTCTAGGAACGGATAAGGCAACTGCCGCCCATATTCTGGAATCAATCGCTGATCCCGCTAAAAAGATCGACGATAAATACCAGATGCAAACGATTCTGACGATCGACGGTAAGGTTATCTCCGGCATGGCGATCGCTGATCGCCCTGATCGCCTGGTGTTGATTACGGATCCAGAACAACCTGACAAGCCAGTCACGATCATGAAAGAAGATATCGAGGAGCGATCCAACACGGCTTCCACGATTATGCCAGGCGGTATGTTGAACTGGCTGACCGAGGAAGAGATTTACGATCTTGCTGCGTTCGTTCTGGCGGGTGGCAAAGAAGAGGACAAGCTCTTCCAAGACAAGTAATCGCTTCGAAGACAATGACTCGATCCATCAAGTGCCTGCCGCGTGCCATACGCAGCAGGCACTTTTTTTGTGTTCACCGACCATCACATGTCAGCATATCTCACCTGGGTAGGATTTCGATTCCAGGACAACCCTTCGCAGAGAGAAATGGCTAGCAACCTACAAAAAGAAACGCCGAAGGTTAACTTCGGCGTTTCATGCTTTTCAATTGATTGAGATCCTCAACCGACTTATACCTTCGCGGCCTCGGGAATCTCGAATCCCTTGCGATTAGGATCCTTAAGAAGCTCGTTGGCGTCTTCAGCATGGTCGCCGGTGTGGAGTTCCGTTTCTGGGTCAAATGTCAGCATTGGACCAACGGTGTACTTCTCGCTGTCTTTGACGCCGACCCCTTTGTCCATGACCTCATGCAGTCGGCCGAAGTGTTCAGCAGCATCTTGGTTATCGCCGAACTTGCCTGCTTTAGCGTTGAAGGGGACTTCTTCGCCCAAGCGGTACGAATTGTTCATCAAATGCCCAAGCACGCAAGCATAGTGGGCATCGTCCACGTTTCCGTTGGCCATGCTGGGGTCGTTGGCGCGAACGGCGGAGATAAAGCTACCCCAGTTGCCGCCAGGTGTGACATCGCCACGACCGACCTTCACTTTTTCGCCTTTGTCACTTCCCTTCGGATAGTAAAGGCCACGAACGATACGTCCGCCGTCCTCGAAGTAGTATTCGTTTTCGACCTGACGTTCATACTTGTCGTAGTTCACATTGCGGACATTGAAGTACACGTACTGGCCGTTGGGATACTCGGCCATGGCAAACATCGTATTGGGTGTTTCGCCTTGGTCATCCCATTTGAAACGACCGCCAATGGCCATCGCACGAACAGGGTGCGTCTGATCTTTATCGATGGCCCACCGGGCAACATCCAACTGGTGCGTTCCCTGATTATTCAAGTCGCCGTTGCCAGTCTTCCAGAACCAGTGCCAGTCGTACGGATGATAGTTGGCATGGTAATCCTCGATGACGGCAGGCCCCTGCCATAGATTCCAATCCAAGTTTTCAGGAGGCTGCGATACCGAGTCGAAACCAATTCCACCACGTGGCTTGCAACAGTAACCGTAAGCAATCTTTAGTTTGCCCCACTTGCCTGCCTGAATGGCTTCGTGCAATCCGGCTATTCCTGCATCACTTCGTCGCTGCGTACCGTGCTGAACCACAACGCCATACTTCTTCTGGGCTTCGACAGCGACCCGACCTTCCGCGACATCGTGGCTCATGGGCTTTTCCACGTAGACGTGCTTGCCAGCTTGGGCAGCCCAAATCGTGATAAGCGAGTGCCAGTGGTTGGGCGTCGCGACAGAAATGGCGTCCAAGTTCGGATCGTCGAGTGCTTCGCGGACATCGCGAACACCTTTCACTTTGAACTTGCCGTTGGCTCTCTCTTGAACGGCTTTCACCGTGCGGGCAAGGACTTTTTCATCAGGATCGATGAGATAAGCGATTTCGACATTATCTTGGCCGAACCATCCGTCGATGTGACTCTTGCCACGACCGTTCAACCCGGCGACGGCGATTCGTACTCGATCGTTCGCTCCCTGAACGGCCCCTGAGGCAGCCGTTCCGGTAAGAATGAGACCCGCTCCGGCGGCACTCGACTGCAGAAAGGTTCGACGATTGACCAACGTCATGGCAAGCTCCGTATTAGGAAGATGAGAATTGTGTGGGAAGGACACGCTCGCAAGCATGTTCAATGCAGGTGAGCCCTATTCTGACCATTCTTGATGATCACGTCAAATTTCTGAGTTTGCGCATTAATGTCATCTGCAAGGTAAAAACGGCTCTCTGGCATCTTTTTCAATTGACCTATCCGTAAAAGCCGATCTAATATAAGACATCCCGCCCAAATAAGGCTCGTGCCCCCCTGACCTACCTTCTGACCTCACCCAGCCAAGCGATGATGCCCCGACTGCTAGCTCATCTTATTCCCTCGACCCTGCTTCTTGGTTTGTGCATACCTACTTTAGGACTCGCCGAACCGGCACATCGGCCATTCTCTGAAGAAATTGGGCCGTTCGTGCAGAAGCATTGCGTCCGGTGCCATGGCCCTGAGACACAAGACGGAGACTTCCGAGTCGATACCTTGTCGGAAGATGTCGGTGCGGCAGGCTCGGCGAAGCGTTGGCGGGAAGTCATCGAAAAAATCAACAATGGCGAGATGCCTCCGGAAGACGAGCCCGATCGCCCTACCGCGGAACAAGGTGCCGTGGTCGTCGAGTGGTTGGCTGCCCGCATTGACGAAGGCCGCTCGGCTCGATTGGCCAAGCGGGAACCTGTTTCGTTTCACCGCCTGAGCCGCGTCGAATATGCCAATACGGTCGAAGATCTGTTAGGTGTTCGGTATGGCGTGGCGGATCCAGGCGGACTGAATGAGGACGCCGAGTACCACGGCTTCGAGCGCATCGGCTCGGTTCTCTCGCTTTCCGCTTCCCATGTCGAAAAGTACTACGCAGCCGCCGAAGCGATTCTGGACGAAGCCTATCCCGATAAACCGATCGAAACGACAATTGTGCGAAAGACGGCTCTCGATCTTCGCGGTGGACCAAGTTCTGAGAAACGCAAACAACTCGAAGAGCAAGGCCTAGCCGATAAAGTACGCGTCGACATGTGGCCAGGGCATCAACTGCGTGGCGGTCGGCCTGGCCCTGGCAGTGCGATGGTCAAAAACGGTGGCTACTTCAAAGTTCGTATGCAAGTCAGTGGCATGAAACCGCCTGGAGGTCGCGCACCTCACCTGACATTCTATGCCGAGAAGATCGATCGCCTGTTGTTCGAGCAAGACATTCTCGCTCCTGAAGAGGAACCCACGATCGTCCAGTTCACATGCCATCTGCCACCTGGTGCCACAAGCTTTGCAGTGACGAACGATGTCCCTGGCCCCTCGAATTTGCCGCGGTCAGGTCGCTCTGGAGCTGTTCCGTTTTTCAGTCTTAAGCAAGGCCGTATTCCTTGGCAAATTAAGCTGACCGACGAAGAGGGCATCCCCCTCTATCCGTTTTTGATCGTCGACTGGATCGAATGGGAAGGGCCTATCGTTACCGAGGAAGTCCAGGCCAACCGAGCCAAGTACATGCCGACCGAAGATGGTAATCTTGATCAGGTTCGCCAAAGTATCACACGATTCTGCGAAGATGCGTTCCGTCGTCCGGTTTCCGCTGTGGAAACCCAGCGTTACGTGGCCATCGCGGCCCAGGAACTCGAGTCTGGGGCAAAGCTACAAGATGCCGTCAAGACGGCCATGCTGGCGGTGATGTGCTCGAAGGACTTTCTGTTTCTGGTCGAAGGGAACTCCGAGAAGCCAACTGACAACCTGAACGATTTTGAGATTGCCAACCGACTTTCGTACATGCTCTGGAGCACAATGCCAAATGACGAACTTATGTCGCTGGCCCACGACGGAAAACTTCGGGACAAAGCGACTCTTAAGCAGCAATTAGAGCGTATGCTGGCCGATCCGCGTGCGGCCAAGTTTAGTGTCGAGTTTCCACGTCAGTGGCTTCAGATGCACAATCTCGGCGTATTCCCTCCCGATCAAAAGCTTTACCCGGAATACGATCCTCATCTGGAACGAAGTATGCGAGGTGAAACGACGGCCTTCTTCCAGGAAGTGCTGGACCGAAATCTCAGCCTTCGTGAATTCCTCGATTCTGACTGGACTATGGTGAATCCGCGTCTGGCCATGCACTATGAAATGGACGGGATTGAAAGCGACGATTTTCAACGCGTTAAGCTCGCGAAGGAAGACCACCGAGGTGGTTTGTTGACTCAGGCCGCAATTCTTTCGCTCACCTCGGACGGCACGCGACACCGTCCCGTTCATCGTGGTGTGTGGGTCATGGAATCGATCTTCGGCAAGTCACCCCCACCCCCACCAGCCAATGTCGAACCGATCGAACCGAACCCAGTTGATTCTCCCAAGGCGACCATCCGCATGAAGTTGGAAGCCCATAAACACGATCCCAATTGTGCTGCCTGTCATCGTAAGATCGACCCCCTTGGCCTGGCGTTTGACAACTTCAATGCGATCGGCCAATGGCGCGACGAAGAGATCGTTCAATCAGGCACCGGCGCAAACCCGAAAGTCGATTCAAGCGGCGTGCTGCCTGATGGACGTGAGTTTGCTGGGCCGAAAGAGTTTCGTCAGTTGCTGTTGGCCAACGTCGATGACTTCAACAACACGTTTATTAAAAAACTCGCGACCTATTCTCTTCGCCGCACGATGACTATCGATGATCGGGATGATCTCGCAGCCATTGCGGCCCAAAGCCGCGCCCAGCAGTATCAGGTGCGTGACTTAGTTGAAACGTTCGTCCTGTCCGACCTCTTTCAGAAACGGTGACCCATGGCCAACTTCAATTCACGACGATGGAAGATCAATCGGCGACACGTGCTCCGGGGGATGGGTGCCAGTATGGCCTTGCCACTAATGCAGTGCATGGCTCCGGGCCAACTAATGGCCGAGGAAAAGTCGGCCTCCCAGCAAGGGCCAACCCAACCAAAGCGTGCGGTCTTCATCTATGTGCCCAATGGCGTTAACACACTCACCTGGCAAATCCAGAAAGCAGGAGCCGACTACGAGCTGACCGGCCCGATGAAATCGCTTGAGGAGCATCGCCAGCAGATAACTCCAATCAGCGGGCTCTATCACCCCAATGGCATCGGCCAGGCTCATGAATGCGATAAAATCTGGCTTACTTCCGCTAAGATCAGCCAAGAAGGGGGTGCCTTCCGGAACTCGATCTCTGCCGATCAGATGATGGCGGAAGTTACCTCCCAGCACACACGATTCCCTTCGCTTGAACTGGCCGTAACCGGTGGTACGTTGGGCTGGTCCCGAGATGGTATTCCCCTGCCTGCCGAACGCCGACCACGCGCGATCTTTGATCGACTGTTTGGCGTAGAAAAGGGTGGCATGGAAGTCGCCAAGCGTAAGCTCAATCGCCGCGGCAGCGTGCTCGATGCCATCCTCGAGGACGCCACCAGTTTCCGAGGAAAGATTGGAACTGAAGATCGTAACAAGCTCGACGAATATCTGCATGCCGTCCGCGATGTCGAACTTCGCACGCAGCGTAGCTACGACTGGTTGGAAGTTCCCAAGCCTGAGGTAGCCGCCGAGACCAAAGCCAAGCTGACCCGCAACATCCCCAACACGGAAGCCGGCGACCTTTACCGGACCATCTACGACTTGATGGTGCTCGCTTTGCGTACCGATATGACGCGTGTCATCACTTGCATGAGCGGCAGCGAAAGCAACGGGCTGGCGATTCCTGAAATCGGGGTCGCTCAATCACGGCATGAACTCTCGCATCACAACGGCGATCCGGAACAGTTACGTCGCCTAACGGAAACCGATACGTTCCTCGTTCAGCAATTCTCGTACTTCCTAAATCGGCTGAAATCGTATCAGGAAGAGAACCAAACCCTGCTCGACAGCACGATGGTTCTCTTTGGTAGCGGCATGGCGTATGGTCACAGTCACGGAAATGCCAACCTACCGATGGTGCTCGCTGGCGGATCCTCGATGGGCCTGAAGCACGGATCGCACGTCGACTATAACCTGCCTACACTTGGGCAGTACAACATGGAAGAGTCGAAGAAGCACTATCACGTCTGCTCGCGTCCGGTCGATGGTGATGCTCATTTGAGTAACTTGCTACTGACGATGATGCAACGTATGGACGTCAAGGTCGATCAATTCGGCGATAGCCACCGTGTAATGACAGAACTAATGGGGTAATTGGCGGTGCGTATTCATTTCACTTGTTTGCTACTTCTTATTGCATGTGCGACGCCGTCTATTTTGGCAGAGGAAACCTTTCGTACAGATACCAGCGAGGACGAAAAGCTTCCCTGGTATCAAACCGAACCAGGACAGTTTCCGCCTGAGGGATCAGCACACTATTTCGCCGGCGAGTTGGTCGGCAAGGATCACGTTCACCGCACCGGAACCATCCGAGTCTCCCGCACCGACAAGCAGCGTCGCAGTCACTGGGATTTACCCATCGACTTCCGTCTCTTGCCCTATGGTTCACTTGCGTACCATGGTTCGCCAGCGACGTTAAAAGACATCCCCATCGGCACCCACTTACATGGCCTCTGGTATGTGAAGGATGAAGGGGAAGAGACAAAGTCTCTCTTCTACAACCGCAAAAGCATCGAAGCCGACTTTACCAAGGTCTTTCGACTTGTTGATGATTTTACTTATTACCAAGAGAAGAATCGTCTGTGGCAAGTTGAGAATGTCGACTTGAAGGAGATGAAGTTACAACTGGTTGGCCAAGCCGAAGGGGAGGATAAACCGACCGTCATCGCACTCGACCTGACGCCAGCTACGAGAGTATATCTTGGGAAACAGATCGCTTCGCTGAAAGATATTGAGCCCGGTCAGAAGGTCCTGTTCAACTTGACCTGGGCGACACTCTATGGCGTGGGGCGATGTACCGACCTATGGCTTGACGAAGAAAGCCGACAGATCGCTCAGGCTCAGCAGTTGGCACAGCATCGGCTTCACCAAAAAGACCGAGGACTGGCTGGTATTATTGATGCCGTCGACAACCAGAAGCGTATTCTGACCGTGACACTTTTTGGTGGGATCGATGCGGGCCTATTCGATGACCTCAAGCCTAAATCAACTGCCCAGGTTTGCGTGTCGGAACCAACGCTGCAGATCTATGATCAGGTAAATGATAAAAAAGGGGGCCCGATTCTTTCGGTCGATCCTATCGAAAAGCAACCAGGCAGTAGCGGCATCCAGGTACGCGTCCAAACGTCACTGCTGCTTGAAGGGTATCGACCAGGACGCATCGTTCGCATATTCCCAAGTGGCTGGCCGATCGTCGCGCTACCAGAAGAAGAAACGCTGTGGCCAGAGCGTGATTAGCAAGATGGCTCAAAGTCAATCGAATAAAAAAGCCTCGCAACATGTGCGAGGCTTTTTTGTATCCGATGGTGCGTGCTCGGCTTACTTCTTCAACTTCTCGATCAAGTACGCTGAGGAATTGCCATACTGAGGATCTTTTACCCCAGAATGCTTTAAGTAAACATCGACGCCCACCTCTTTCAGGCGCTCGGCCAAGGTCAAACCCATCACGCCGGAATGCGTAGGATCTTTCGGGGAAGAACCTAGTTCAGGAACCTCGCCTCCGTAGAACATGGCAATCGGAGGATCATCTTTGCTGACGTGCGAAAACGGAGAATACTCCTTGATCCACGGCATCAATTCTTCACGCTTCTCCATAACAGCGTCCAGGTTCGGCTCGCCAAACGCGTGCGCGCCATAGCGATAATTGGGCATCCATTCTCGCAGTTGCTTGGGGTCGAGAGAAACCTGAGCACCATTGACCGCTGCGCAGTACAGTCGTGTCGATTCGCGGGCGATTGGGTCCTCGCTCTGAGGGTCTGCCATGTCATCGTGAAAGGCCAGCCACAGTGAAGAGCATGCCCCTGCAGATCCGCCGGTCGCACCAATTCGCTCTTTATCCAAGTTCCACTGATCGGCTTTCGAGCGTACAAACTGCAAGGCCCGAGCCGCATCTCCCAGAGGAGCTTTAACCGGCGGCTTCACGCCAAGTTTGACTGCGTTTTTGACATAGCGGTAATTGATAGCGACCACCGAGATGCCGTTATCAAGAAACGCCTTGGGGTTGGTCTTTTTGTCCCCGCCTTGCCATCCACCGCCATGGATGTAGAAGACAACCGGCGTAGGCTCATCTGATTCTGCTTGATAAAAATCAAGCACTTGACGCGGATGCTCGCCGTAGGGGACGTCCTTTAGCTGCTTGGTCTCAGCAAGGACTGCCTGCTGAATTAACAAAAGGGTAGTAATCGACAGCAACAATCGTTTCATAGAAGCAATTCCTTTAGGTGGGAGGGAGACTAGGTCGCTGGTAGGATCGATTCAAAATTAGCCACTTTTCTACTGGGTTGCAAGAATCTCTTTCTTGCCTGCCGAGCTTTTTGCCCAGCGACCATGAGAGCAATGGCATCGCTATAGTGTATCTTCTTATTAAGCCGGAAGTAATCTCGGCGTAAAACGCAGAACGAATTTATTGGTGTCTGCGTACGGAATCCAACACTGCGTCGAACCGATTTGCTACGAATTCACGGGCTTTTGTTGGGAGGCCCTGTTGGATTGTCAGCGTCGGCGTCAATAAAGTACCTGTCTAGATTGAAACGGCAAGCATGAGAAGCGGAAACCATCGATTCGTATTTTTACTGGTCTGCACGCTGGCAGCATGTCTGGCTTCTCCGGCGGAGTCTGCCGAGTTCCTGGTGATTTCAGATATTCACTTTCAGCCTTTCACAGGCTTAGACAAAGCGCAATTCCAACGCCTCGCGAATATGCCGGCCAGTCAGTGGCCTGAGTTTCTCACCTCAAAGAATCAATCGTTGGGAGCCATCGGCAGCGACACCAACTACTTGTTGATGGCCTCGGCGTTAGATGCCGCAAAAACCCATACACCAAATCCTCTCTTCATTCTTTACCCCGGCGACTTCCTAGCCCATCAATGGCAAGAGCGGTACGAGAAACTTGCCCCGCAATCAATCTCTGATGATCCGGCGGCTTACCGAGCATTCACGATGAAAGCCGTCGAAGTCGTTTCCTACGAGTTCCGCAAGCGTTTTCCCGACGTGCCGGTTCTGGCAACACTGGGCAACGATGACTCCTTCTGCGGTGACTATTGGATCCAGCCGAAAGGAATGTTTCTCAAAGAATTCGCGGTCCGCTGGCAGCCGATGCTCTACGAGACGATCGACGCTAACGCGTTTGGCAAGTCGTTTCGCTCTTCGGGGGCTTACCGCGCCGATCTTCCGGGCATTGAGTCGAATCGGTTGATCGTTTTGAATTCGGTCTATTGGTCAGGCAGCTATTGTTCGTCATATTTCGACCCCAAGGATCAAAATTGTTGCGAGTGTGAAAACCAGGGTACAAAGCCGGGACACGCTCAGATGGACTGGCTGGCGTCCGAACTTGAACTTGCCCGCAAGCAACAAAAGCGAGTCTGGCTTCTGATGCACGTTCCGCCAGGATTAGATAGTTACATCGAAGTAAAATCTGGCGGACACAGTCTTGCAGCCGAGATGTGGAAACCAGAGTTCATGCAGCGTTATCTGTCATTGCTGGAAGAATACGCGGATGTCCTGCACATTTCATTCACGGGGCACACCCACATGGACGACTTTCGCATCGATCGACTCGACGCAAAGCCGGTCTTACTCCATAAAATTGCTCCTGCGATAAGCCCTATCTTTGGAAACAATCCCGGCTTTCAAGCGTTTGAAATCGATCCTCAAACGAGTGTTATCTCTAACTGGAAAACCTATTCGCTCAATCTTACCGATTCGCAGAAATCAAACCCCTGGCGTTTGGAATATGAAAGCCGAACCACTTATCAACTTGAGTCTTTGAATGCTCAGTCGGTAGAACAGTTGTTTCGGTTCATGCATGCCCACCCTGATTCGGTCTTTGCGGCCTCATATCGCCGACACTACAGCATGGATGCGTCTGTCATTGCCACAAAGGACTTGCCTGTCTATCTGTGTACGGTCCTCAATGCGACCTACTCCCAGTTTGCGGCTTGCCTGCAGAATCAAGGACTAGCCAAGCCTAAGCAAGCCGATGAACCAGCCGAAGTCCGACTAGATGCAGGCGCCCGCTCTCAGCCATGAAAGCAATATTGCGGGTGCTCTTCCGGTGCTTAATTTCGTTCACCGAGTTATTTGAGATGCCGTCGATCCGTTTCCGATAGCAAATGCCCAAGGGAGGACAATGTTTTTCCTTGAGATGTCCTCAAGTCAGCGCTGCTTTCGCTCCACCATGTGAGTGTAGCTTTGATTTGAAATTGCTCAGATCTACTTCGATCTAACACTTTAACGCCTCAAGCGATCTTAATCGTTCTTCCGATAAATGCACGACACCTCCCCGTGCGGAACCCTCTTAGTGAATGTTCTCTGTTTGGGTTTTCGCGCTATCTGATTCCGGGGAAAGGACTTAGCGATTCAGCGTCCCTTTCGGTCTTACCCTTGAGCGAACCGAACCCTTTAATGAATTGCGGAGGGTTTGGCTCGGACCCCGAACGGAACCCTCCGCAACCGAGAACATATGCCACAACTGGACTATCTGTTATGACCGGCCTTCGATTCTCGACGAAATGATCCAGGCGGTATTCAGCCCGTTCGAAGAGGACGTCCGCGGACCAAAGAACCTATCCGCGATCTCATCATTCGCATGGCCCGCGAGAACGACTGGGGCTACACCCGGATCATGGGTGAACTCAAGAAACTGGGCATCACACCCCCGTCACGGAACACGGTGAAGAACATCCTCAAGGAACATGGCCTGGAGCCGGGCCCCAAGCGAGGTGAAGGTACCTGGGACGAGTTCCTGAAGATGCATGCGGCTACGCTGTGGCAGTGTGACTTTTACGCCAAGCGGGTACTGACGGCCCGGGGCTTTCGCGATCTGTATCTACTGATCTTTTTGCATGTGGAGTCACGCCAGGTTTACATTGCGCCGTCGACGTTTCACCCAAATGAAGAGTGGGTCACCGAGCAGGCCCAGGCGTTTCTGAAGCATGCCGAGTCACAAGGCCAGGGAGTGAAGAAAGTGATGCACGACCGGGATACGAAATTTACTCGAGCGGTTGATACGGAGTTCGAGTCAGCCAATGTCGAAATCCGGAAAACCGCCTATCGCTCACCCAACACCAACTCCTACGCCGAACGCTTCATCCAGACCCTGCAGCTGGAGTGTTTAGATCATTTTGTGGTATTTGGCGAGCAGCACATGGACGTGCTAGTTAAGGAGTTCTTAAAGCATTACCACGAGGAACGACCGCATCAGGGGAAGGAGAATGAGCGGTTGAATTCAGAAAATGAACCACAAGCCGAAACCGTCTCGATTGATTCTGTCAAATGCCGAGAACGGCTTGGTGGTTTGCTGAAACACTATCATCGCCACGCGGCGTGAAGTAGTTATTCGCAACCCCATTACCCTTCGAGCAAGCTGCAAGATTCACGGTCCCATGCTGCGCTAGCCGCTGAGCGAGAGCCTAAAAAGCCGACACGCGGCTCAAATTCTTGACGTCGTAGCAGTATGCTTTTGATACGAATCGAATGTCAGACGGCAATTTCACGCCGGTTCGAAATCGTGGTTTTAGTTTTTGCACAGGTCGGGCTAATCAAAGCCCCCGGCGGCGGTGAAAATGCGGCCCCAACCCGACGGACCGAGGCCGAACTTGCAGCAAACTAACCGTGATGACCAACCCGCACGGCACTCCGTTGGCGGTCGAGGTTTCTGCGGCCAACCGGCACGATGTGAACTTCATTCTGCCGCTGGTCTTTCAACGCTGTCCAAAGGTAGGCGGCGTGCCGGGCCGCCCGCTGGAAACCCCGTACCTGATGCGAGCCGACACGGGCTACACGTCGAAAGACTTACTGCATCTCTTCGCTTGGTGTGAGATTCGGCCCCAGATTCCGCAGTGGGGTGAAGACCGAGCGACCGGGCTGGGCAAGTTACGCTGGCCCCTCGAGCGATCGATCGCCTGGCTAAAACAATACCGCAGAATCGGCACCCGCCGAGAAAGAACCGTACAAACCTTCGAGTCGTTCGTCACCCTCGCCTGCTCCAGGATCGCCTATTAACAACATAAAGAACGCAGGTTCTGAGTTCGCTACAGAGCAGTCCTGCTTCCTTTTGGTCGCGAGTACAATTTGTACGGTATCAGATTGTCGCAAAACTGAATAGTGAAGCTGCAAACTTGAATAGCAAGTGTCTTCTTTGTGATTCAGAATAGGCACCTGTGTCGTTCGAAAGCCGGTCTATGATCTGTTGTTTTGCTTCCACATCTAATATCCAAATTCCGAGAGAGCCATGTCATCTCATCAAACGAAATCCTCTTTCCGCGTCATGTGTAGTTTCTTCTTTCTGCTGGCCTGCCTAGCATCGGTCAAGGCAGACGACAATTCTCCCTATCATGACGAGGTATCTTGGCGACAGGTTGTGCCGAAGAAATATCAGACTCGCTCCGAATATAAGTTCGTCCAGGAAGACCCGGCACTGCCAAACGTATTGCTGATCGGCGACTCTATTTCCATGCAGTACACCGTCGGTGTGCGGAAACTTCTGCAGGGACAAGCGAATGTCTACCGAGCCCCAGATAACTGTCGTTCGACTCGCCAATCACTGGCAGAAATCGAAACGTACTTAGGCGACAAGCATTGGGACGTCATTCACTTTAACTGGGGCATTCACGACGTGACTCATCTTAACGATGCAGGAAAAGTCGCGGCCCCTCCCAAGGGAAGTCGGCAAGTTCCTTTAGGCGAATACCAAGTCAACTTCCGTAAGCTGATCACTCGCTTGCAAGAGACGGACGCATCGCTGATTTGGGCTACGACCACCCCGATTGGAAAGCAAACGGAGGCACGCGGATATCGCCGCGATCAGGACGTTGTCGCCTACAATGCTGCGGCTCTCGAGATACTTCCAAAGACCGGCGTCGCACTCGACGACCTTTATGATTTGGTGAAACCACAGGCCGAAACACTTCTTTCAGACGGAGTTCACTTCAAATCTAACGGTGCAGAAGTACTGGCGAAGGCCGTCGCACAAGCAATTCAAAAGCAACTTCCTAAATAAATGGGACAGAATCCGAAGCGGAAGTATATTTGCGGATTCGCCCTATTACTAGGAACTAGGGCGAATCAAGAGCGTTCTGAACGAGACAGACTTATTTTCAGGCGATCCAAGTAGAACTGGGGCTATTTCACTCAAGTTCCAATTGCTTCAAGCGATTAGCCTCCCGAAAATCGATGGGGGTCACTCCCACCCGTTGATGAAAATGATCCATAAAGTATGCGGGACTACTGAATCCACATCGATCCGCGATAGCTGTTGCCGAAAGAGACGTTTCGACAAGCAATTCTTTCGCTCGTGACAATCGCACACGAACGATTTCCGATTTGAGTGAACGCCCCAACATAGAACGGAAACGCCGTTCCAGCACGCGTCTGCCTAATCCAACCGTCTTAACCACATCGTTGACATCGATCGCATCACACGCGTGGAGGCGAATGAACTGAACGGCATTCGCCACATTGGGATCTTCTACGGCCAGCATATCGGTGGATTGCCGTTCGATCACCCGGCGAGGGGCGATACGGATCACCTGGGGAATCGAACGGCCCTCCATCATCCGACAAAGCAACTCGGCTGCATGGTAACCAACGCGAATCGGATTGACGTCGATGCTGGTCAAACGTTGATCACTCAGTTCGCACAACAAGTCGTCATTGCCGACCCCGATCACGGCAACTTGCTCCGGCACCGAGATCCCAGCCGTTTCGCAGGCATCCAGCACTTCTCGGCCACGCGTATCATTACAGGCAAAAATCCCAACGGGCTTGGGAAGAGTTCGGATCCACTCGACAATTTGCTTCTGTTCACTTGCCCACGAAGGGCCCATGCTGCCTCCTCCTCGCGGCTGAAACACATGGCACTGAAAACCAGCGGCATCCATATGCTCTTGGAATGAATCGCAACGTTCGTCTAAGCGTGGCCGACTTCCACGCCGTAAGCCACAGATTGCAAAATTCTGTAAACCGAGATCAATCAAATGATGCGAGGCCATTTCGGCAATGAGATTCTGATCTCCTCCGACAAAAGGAAATTCACATTCGTCAATATCGCCTAGCACGTCGACACAAGGTGCGGCCGATCTCCTCAATAACACTGCGGTTTTGCGATTCGTCACATGAGCGATGATGCCATCTCCGCGCCAGAATGCCATCCACGCAGGCGTTGGTTCTTCAAGACCTCGCGGTCGAAACAGAATGGACCATTTGTCATGTTCTTGGACATGCTGCCAGATCCCTTTTAAAACGCCTCGCCCATAGGCCCGAGAGGTTTCTACAAACAGAGCAACACGTGGTGTCATGGGTAACAAAGGGGGAAGAAGAAAGAGAAAAAGCCCACAGCTGAACCCAACGCATCATGCCAACATCATTCGCTGCGGTCGCTTACGCTAGGACTAGCCTAATTCTCAAAGATCATTTTAGCAATCCAACAATGACGCAAAATTGAATGATGTATTCGCAAAACTGAATTGTACTTCGAGAAGCAATTAAGGCATGATTAGCTCGCAAGAATCAATTGCCGATCAGCGTTAATTGAGTAGACGCTCTATTTTCCTGTTCTTATTTTCCCATCTATTTTCGAGGTTCCCCACCATGACAACTCGATTGTATTTCAGATTCAGCAAAACATGTCCCCAGGCGAACGCCAAAATATTAGGGAAATCGCAACCAGGCTTTACCCTGGTTGAATTGCTTGTCGTAATTGCAATCATCGGAGTATTGATTGCCCTCTTGCTGCCGGCGGTCCAACAAGCTCGGGAAGCTGCCCGGCGCATGCAATGCACTAACAACTTAAAACAACTCGCGCTGGCCGTTCATAATTATCACGACACGTTCAAAGTAATTCCCCCCTGCGAGATCTGGAAGTCAGGAAGAACGACCCACTGGGGGGCAACTTCGTTGTTACTGCCGTTTGTTGAGCAATCGGCCCTTCACGAGCAGTTAAATCCGCAAGGAAACGGTTTGCCAACGGTCGCTACCGAGCCCCTATTGGCAACCCCCATCGATGCGTTCATGTGCCCTTCAGATCCGGGTGGCAACGTGAACTTTGCCTTTAACGATCTGGGCAAATCAAGCTATCTACCCAGCCAAGGCGTGTTCTGGGTCGAGTACAACGATAGTCCCTACAAAGATCCTTGCCGTCTGGCGCAGATCACCGATGGGCTCACCAATACGCTCATGTTCGGCGAACGTTTCCTGGGTGAAAAGCCGTTTCGAAGTGTGGGAGGGGTCTGGGCCGGACGCAGCAACACAGGCGGCGCAGTCCAGGTACAAGGTCGAGGAGCATGGCCGCCGAATACTCCGTATGTCGGAACATTTGATGGTATTTCCGGGGCATCCGATCCCTTGAACACACGGACCGCCTATACGAGTTTGCACCCCGGAGGCGTCAACATTTCTCTTTGCGACGGATCGGTCCGATTCGTAAGCGAGAACGTGGATAGCATAACAAGCTACCCCACCAGTTCTTCCACAAACTTCTTTCGGATGGAAGATCAGGCCGTATCCACGCCTGCGGCGATCAACCGTGTTTGGCAGAATCTTTTCCGGCCGAATGATGGCAATACCTTAGGCAACTTCTAATTAAGAAAAAGGCGAATTGTCATGAAATATCAACTCAAATTGAGCCTAACAGCCTTGGCTATTATGTCGCTTGTTAGTCTTACAGGCTGTGGAAGTTCGAACGAAATTGAACGACATCATCTATCCGGTAAGGTGACCTTCCAAGGCAAACCGGTTCCCGTGGGAATGATCTCTTTCGAACCCTCGGGGAACGGCATTGGAGGCGGGTTTGCGCCCATTCGCGACGGAGAATATGACACCGCTGAAGATGGCCGTGGACATCTCGGAGGGGTTAGCATGGTTCGAATTTCTGGATTCGATGGAATTGCCAATCCCAGCAATCCCGATGCTCCCCCGAATCCATTATTCTCTTCCGTTGAAACGACCGTAACGCTTCCTGATTCAACGGATGAAATGGATTTCTCTCTACCCATGGACAATTCAGAAGCCAACTAACTCGGTTCCTGAAATTGCAATCGATAGACCGAAAGCAGGAATAGCCGCCACCATCACCATTTTATCGATCTGTTGCCCTTCCGAATTAAAAGTGCGATCCAACAGAACTCCTCCGCGGCACCCAAGCCTCGGGGGAGTACTGCTGGGAGTTCCTCGCGCATCCCCCCATCGTTCTAGAAAGATCGTTCCCATGAATCTAAACCGTCGAGATCTCTTAAAAGCTACCGCGATGGGGACAGGGGCAGTCATGCTTCCCACAATGCCCCACATGGCAAGGGCAGAATCCTATGGTACCGATCGTTCATTGATGTCTCCGGTCTCCGATCAGGTTGTCTGTGAATGGACTCCCCGATACCCGCGTCACGATCATCAGTTAATCTTTCCACTCGATCAAGACCGTCTCATGCTAGTCTGGTCCGAGTACTACTCGAAAGCCAAAAACCCTTCGAAACAAATCGGTAAGGCGGGAGCCACCGATGAAGTCTCGTGTCAGATTTCGGCCATGACATCAACCGACCAGGGACGGACATGGAGCGATCGACGCGTACTTCAACCCAATCAGTGGAAACATAACGTCAAGCATCCTAATCTCGTGCGGCTAACCAGCGACGAAATCCTGTTCTTCTATGTTGGCTGGGACTCGCCTACCAACCGCAATATCTTCATGCGTCGCTCCGTCGACAATGGAGCTACCTGGGGAGATCAGGTTCAGGTCTCAAAACTAGGTTGGTATTGCAACAACGCCGATCGGGCCCTTCGCCTGAGTACCGGACGCGTGATCTTGCCGGCGCATGGTCCCTTCGACGAAAGTTACATCGGGGGCACAAGCTACAAAGGGGGCGACCTGCATTCCTTCGTCTACTATTCAGACGATGGATTTCAAACGTGGAAAACGAGCAGCAACAGCATGACCGCCGAGGGACGAGGGTGCCACGAACCAACGATTGTCGAGCTAAAAGACGGCCGTCTTTACTGCTTGCTGCGTAATACCAATCAAAGGCAGTATTTCAGCACCTCCAGCGATGGCGGCGAAAGGTGGTCCCAGCCGGAACCCACTGTGCTGACCTCGCCTGAGTCGCCGGCCATTTTGAAACGAATCCCCACCACAGGCGACCTGCTGGTGTTATGGAACAACGTCAGTTCCAAATCGAATTGGCCTAGAACGCCTCTCAGCGTCGCGATTTCCGACGATGAAGCTAAAACTTGGAAGCATGTCAAAGATATCGACAACCGCAAGAACTTTGACGCCGCGTATCCTTCCGTAACCTTCGTGGATGACGAGGCCTTGATTACGTACTACACGCGTTCCGCCAAGTGGAAACGGGATTCGGAGATCACGCAAAGGATCTATAAGATCGATCAATTTTACGAGTAGATCGATAGGATGACGGCCAACACTCCTGCCGTACCTTTTTAGCAAAACATCAGGGATGTTCAGGATAGCTCGTCTATCCTGGTCGGCGCAGCCGTTGGGAATTCGTAGCAAGAAGTGGGTACTGCAAACTTAGTTTCTAGCGAAACTGGGTTGGAACTTCTCACCTCTTCTCTGCTATTTCCCACGGACTTCGTCCGCCAGGATAGACGAGCTATCCCGGCCACCCAACATGCCCACAAAACGCCCGTCGCTTGTCTCTTAACGAACGCCTTTCTTTTATCGATAACTGGTGCTGCTATGTTTCTACGTATCCTCCATTTCACACTGATTCTCCTCGTCCTCGCGACATCGGCCAAAGCTCAAACGAAACAAGCTTCTCAAAAGAATCTTGAGCTTTACGTATTGATGGGACAATCCAACATGGCAGGTCGCGGCGAATTGGAAGATACGCCGGAACCGATCCACCCGCGGGTGCAGATGTTGACGTTCGAGAACCAATGGGAACCGGCGATCGAACCTCTTCATAACGACAATCCGCATCTGGCAGGAGCCGGACTGGGCGCATCGTTCGCGAAGGAGATGGCAGAGGCCAAACCCATGGCCACAATTGGAATTGTGCCCTGCGCCGTGGGTGGAACACCCCTTTCGCGCTGGCAAAAGGGGGGCGAATTATACGAGCGAACCCTGAAACGTATCCAGGCAGCCATGCCAGCCGGAAAGCTCAAGGGTATCGTCTGGCACCAAGGCGAGACCGACGCGTTGGACCCTGATTTGGCGTCGAGCTATGGAGAACGGCTTTCGACGATGATCGAAGATCTTCGAACCGATCTGTCGATGCCCAAACTCCCCTTCGTCGCAGGCCAAGTCGGCGACTTTGCCCCCGACATGCGAAAAGGGAAGACCAACCACTGGAAAATGGTCAATCGTCAAATTGCCGACTTGCCCCAGAGGAATACTTCGGTGGCGGTCGTGGAGTCCGTAGGCCTATCCGATCAAGGAGACTCTGTTCACTTTGATACGCCTTCGCTTCGAACGTTCGGAAAACGCTATGCCGCCGCCATGATAGATCTTCAGGCAAAGGCTGGCTCCGTCGCTCCCTATTCGTCGTTTCTTCCCCTGACCACCAATTCTGTGGCCCAAGTGAATCGTGCGAAAACGGCGGGTCTCCTCGATATCGCCCCGGTCAATCTACCGCAGCAAGACAATTCAGATTGCAATCATTTTGGCTGGCCTATCGCCACCACTGTCGGCGACACCATTGTGGTCATGCACCGGCGTATCCCAGGCCACAACCGCAAGGGAGCAGGAGCCCCTGACGATACGATGTCTTATGGGATTGTCTTGCGGAGTGAAGATGGCGGCCAAACATGGTCTTCGCCTTACGACCTTCGCGATTGCATGTCTCCCGAAAATCGTACGCGCGGAGGACTCGTCCCCCTTTCTCATCGAGCAAAATTCGATCCGAAAAACATGTCCCCCGAGGGCTACAAGATTCACCTGCATTCGATTGGTACCACGCGTGATGGCGCGATCGTCGCCATCAACAATCATGGCGTCTTCCGCTCGGAGGATGCAGGCCGAACCTGGAAACACTTTCCCAAGGCCCTGCGTGAGGACACGTTTCCCCACGAAATGGTCAACTTAGGCCCCCGAATCATCGACCATCCGCAGCGCGGATTGCTCGCCTTCGGAAATTGGTTTGGCGAAGTCAACACGGCTCACACCTTACAAAACTCGCTCGTCATCCTCAGTTCGCAGGATGGCGGGGAGACCTGGACGACCGACGACCGCCCGGCGGGATTTCCTCAATATGAACCTGCCGCATTATTATTCAACGACGAAGTGCTATTCGTCACGCGAGACCAAACCAAGGTTCGTTCCCACAAACAAATGGCATGGAACAAAGAAGGAAATCCGATCGTCATCGACACGAACCTCAAGAATCCACGCTATGTCGACACCGTTGATTTTAGTTTTAACCCTGTCACCAAACGATTCGAAATCGTACGAAGCGAACGTTACCACATGGAACTGTGGCTATGGAGTATCGATCCCAAAGATTGGGAAACGGGGCAGTGGACCCGAGAATGTCGATTGTTGGGATGCGAAGGCAAGTTTTATCAAACCGCCGATGGATTTCATCCCGCAGGTGCCGTGATCGATGAGAAGAAAGGCGTCCAACACATTTTCATCTACAGCGGTCACCCCAATGGCCCCGCAGGTATCTTCAGAATTACACGTACGCTGGATACACGACGTCTGACAACCGTTATATCGCAGGGTCAGGAGACGGTTTCCAACAATCATTAAATTGCGGTCTCCCCGCACAGGACTCGAACCTTCATCGAAAGATCCGCAAAGATGGCGTTTATTACAAGAACAGCATTCCTCTCTCGCTATACGGACTCACATACTCCACATGCCGAGTCGCCAAATCGACTGCCATCACGAGCGCCACGATCCCGTCAATGCGTTCCTGACTCTTCTTCTTCGATGGCTTCCAGTTATCGGCCACGTCCTGCTCAATCGCCGGTAGCCGTTCTCGCTCCCCTGGGTGATATAGCCAGGTGTTGCCATACGATGTGGACAATGGCTTGTATTGGGACCGCTTGTCATCGACCCACAGGAATTCAACGTGGTGATTTAGAAAGCCAGATAACTCGGCGGACGACAGAATGGGCATAATCTCGCCACCGCGGATCACCGTCAACTGATCGACGCGAACATAGCAGCCACCGACTTTAAGAATACGATCGGTGATTTGCCCCATCGTGATGGCAACGGGAGTTATCTCAGGATCGATTCGAATCGTCGGATTGGTATCGTCTTCAGGAAAACCATCTGGAACGTTCATCGAATGAGGTCTTCTGGCTGACCTTTCCATTCAGTTTCTCGTATTTCTGGGTTCGGACATGATCCTCCGCGTTCTCCCATGTCGTATCGAAATACCTGCTTCCACCTTCGGCAAACTTTCCAACCGATTCGACCTGCCGCCACAATTCATTTTTGTCGACGCCGTTTCGTACGGCAAAGCAGCAAACAGCAAAGTCGGCTTCCGAGCGAAGACCAGGCTCTGCAAGACCGCTGGCGGCAATGAGATCATCCAGCTTGTCAGCTTTTGATGCTGAAACCTTGCGTGGGCGAGATAGCGGCATGGAGGCAATTTTTTCAGCCCGTTCGACTGCCGCTGTTTTCTTCTTAAGTGGTTCAAACGTGGACAACGAGTAACGCCGTGACGAGTCGCACTGAATCAATTCGGTCGGGATCGGCTCTTGGCCGTTACGCTGGTCCTTGCGATTGAATGTGCCTGGGAGCCGCATGAGACGCGAGAGATCGGTGGTGTGGTCGCCACCCACGGCATCGGCAATTCCAGCAACAATGCCTTCTAAGTGCTGGGCCTTGGGACTGAGACGAGGAAGTCTTCGACGCTGGTCTAGGTAGATCATCTCGTCACCCCGCATGAAATACTTCCGTGGCGGTGACTTTTGCTCGCTCGAGTCTTCGGGCCACTCATTAAGAATGGGAGGAGGATCCTCCACATCATCAATAGGGTAAGGGGAGGCCTTCTCTTGGTGCCAGGCCCAGTGGGCAGTCGTTGCGCAGCCGGCTGGCTTGCTGGGGAGATCGGCACCGGCTGTTTGCTTGATTGAGTGGCGGGATACGTGGGGATGGGCTTTTTGGGCTTCACGCGTTTACCTCGTATGACATCGCAGTCCAGGCAGCCGCCCGGTGGGATCTTGGTGGCGGGCTAATTCTGGCGGACCAATTTTTTCAGTACGATCACATCCTGTTCTTCTTATAATTCTCAGCCTGAGCATAAATCTCTTTGTAAACCTCATCCCGGTCCACCGGCGGATAGCCATGATCTGCCAGCACCAGGATCAGGTGGACCTTCAACTCCGCTTTGATGTCATCTCGTTTGCTCCAGTCGGTGTACTTCACTTTGTCGTCGACGACCAGCTTCACAGCCTTGGACAGTTCGATCAGCTTGTCTTCCGGGTAGGTGAAGTCGTATTTGACGGCCAGGCTTTTCAGAATGTCGTAGAACGCCTTGTCTTCCAAGTCGATGCCCAGGTCGCCGAAGGAATCACGTTCGTCTTTTAGGGCTCGGAACATATCGACGATCTCGCTCGATAAGTCCTCCAATACCTCGCTTCTCAAGACATCTTCCTCGCTTCGCTCGTTGTATCGGTCGACCAACTCCCTGAACTTCTTGGCAAACTCGATTCCCTTGATCCGGTTCGTCTTTTTGAAATCCTCGATCGCTTTCGCCAGCATCTGCTGTAGCAGTTTGATCTTGGTGTTGGGAAGCTTGATCTTCTCGATCTTGGCCAGGTAGTCCTCGTCAAAGATGTCGATTCCGTCGACGTTGCCCAGCTTGAAGATCTCTTCGACGCCATCGCTTTTCAGCGCTTCGGCAATCATCTCACGCACCCGGGCATTCATCTGGGCTGCGTCGGGCGCGTTCCCCTTAGTCAACTTGAAGACAATCGAACGTACCGCCAGGTAAAAATGGATCTGATCGCGCTGCGGCTCGCTCAGTGCTTCGCTGCCGCAACAGATGTCGTAGGCGGCTTTCATCCGCTTGACCAGCGTCATGAATCGCTTTTCGATCTTCTCGGTTAGCTGAACGTACTCGGCCGCTCGGTTCAGGCAGTTCAACTGCTCTACCGAGTTGCCTTGGAAGTAATCGGTCGCGTCGAATTTCTGGAACACCTGGCGAAGCAGATCCAAATGATCCTTCACCACGACGACCGACTGGGCGATCTCCTCGATGTTCTGCTGGTCGGCCTTGTTGTAATGCGCCATCGCCAGATTCATCTGCGTCTTGATCCCGATGTAGTCGATCACCAGGCCTTTCTGCTTCGACTCAAACTTCCGGTTCACGCGTGAAATGGTCTGGATCAAGTTATGGCGCTGAATCGGTTTGTCGATGTAGATGCTGTCCAAGGCTGGCACGTCGAATCCGGTCAGCCACATATCGACAACAATCGCGATCTTGAAATTCGATTTCAAGTTCTTGAACTGGCGGTCCAGCTCCTTGCGGTAATCCTTACCTCCCAGCAGATCGTAAAGCTCCTTCTCGTCATCCTTGCCGCGCGTCATGATCATCTTGATCCGCTCCATCGGCTTGATCTTCTTCCGCTCGGCCTCGGTCAGTTTGGCCCCCTCGGCACACTCGCGGACTTCAGTCCACTCGGGGCGTAGGGCAATCACTTCTTTAAAGAACGCCCAGGCAATTTCACGCTTGCTGCAGACGAACATCGCCTTGCCCACGACCGTAGCACCCTCTGCGACGCGTTTTTCATAGTGGGCCACAAAGTCCGCGGCCAAGGCCTGAATGCGCTGGGGGTCTCCCAGAATCGCGTTCATCTGGGCCGATGCTTTCTTGCTCTCTTCAATCTGGTAGTCGCTGGCGCCTTCGTCCTCGCACCTCTGGTAGTACGCTTCAATCTCTTCCAGCTTCTGATTATCCAGCAGCACCTTGGCGGCGCGTCCCTCATAGACGATCCGCACCGTGATTTCGTCCCGCACCGATTCGGTCATCGTGTAGCTGTCGACCACTTCGCCGAAGACATCCAGCGTCGCGTCGATCGGGGTTCCCGTGAAACCGACATAAGTCGCATTGGGCAAGGAATCGTGCAGGTACTTGGCGAACCCGAACGTCTTCTTGACGCCTGACTCGGTCACCTTCACCTTCTGGTCCAGGTTAATCTGGCTGCGATGAGCCTCGTCGGAAATGCAGATCACGTTCGTACGGTCGGTTAGCAGCTGCGTATCTTCGGTGAACTTGTGGATCGTCGTGAGAAACACGCCCCCGCTCTTGCGGCCTTCCAAAAGCTCACGCAGATGCTCTCGACTTTCCACACTGATAACCGTCTGGTCCCCGATGAAGTTCTTGGCATCGGTGAACTGTTTCGAGAGCTGGTCGTCCAAGTCGGTGCGGTCGGTGATCAGCAGAATCGTGGGGCTCTCAAACTCGAGGCTCTTCATCAGCAGCCGCGTCAGAAATAGCATCGTATAGCTTTTGCCGCAGCCGGTCGCGCCGAAGTAGGTGCCCCCCTTACCGTCGCCGCCTGGTTTGCGATGCTCCAAAATGTGCTTATACAGCTTCTGGGCCGCGTAGAACTGTGGGTAGCGGCAGACGATCTTCACCTGGGCTTTGGAAACGTCGGGGAAGTGGATGAAGTTCTGGATCACCTGCCGTAGTCGCTGCTGGTCGAACAGGCCCTGTAGCATGGCATGCAGCGAGTTGATACCGTCTTTGGTAACGACCTCGTCGCCGGTGATCTTTTGCCACGTGTAAAAGAACTCGTAGGGGGCAAACAGCGAGCCCATTTTGTTGTTCACCCCATCGCTGATCACGCACAGCGCGTTGTACTTCATCAGCTCAGGCACGTCACGGGCATAGCGAAGGATCAGCTGCTTGTAGGCATCGTGCAGCGTCGCGATCTCGCGAATGGCACTCTTGAACTCAAACACAACCAGCGGCAACCCGTTGATGTACAAGATAAGGTCAGGAATCCGTTTCTCGCGCCCTTCGATCTCTAGTTGATTGACCACCTTGTAGATGTTGGTGTCGCTGGCTGGGTCTACCGCCTCGTAGTCGATCAGTTGGATGTAAAGGTCTTTCTGGCTGCGGTCTTCGCGTTTGAGCAGAAAGCCGTCGGAAACCCATTTGCAGAGCGTTTTATTGGAGTCGTACAGGTCGGCGGCGTTCAGAGCGTCGAGCTTGCGGATGATCGAGTCGATCTCGCCATCGGTGATTTTGTCGGCCGAATATCGCTTGGCCAGAAAGGCCCGCAAGTCAGCACGAATCAGAACATCACTGGGATCACGCGCAAGGTCACTGCCAAGCGTGTACGAGTAGCTTTGATCGGCCAACAGCTGGATGATCGCCTCTTCGAGCTTGGCTTCGGTGAATAGTTGCGTCGTGCTCATAAGCTATCTGCCACCAGCATTTCGGCGTCGGGAATGCGAAGTTCGCCGGAAAGGAGTTTGGGGAGGAGGGTGTCGCGGAGTTTAGCGAGAAACGCACTTTGTTCGCTATTGAATAGGATTTTTTCATATAGTCCCTCGACAATCCTAGCGTGCGCCTTAACGATCGGCTTTGGAGGCACAGGCAACGAGAGATTGTGAACGTGATTTCGATTCAGCGTAGGGACTGCCGATCCAGAATTGAAATTCTCCAGATTAAGCGACTGAAGCAAGAACAGTGCGTGGTAAGGCGAGGAGTTCTTGTATTCCTTTACCCAAAGGGTCGTGTTCAGGGGCCAAAAGTCTCGCAGCACAAGATTTACAACACCCAGCTTGCCACTCCTTCCAGTCGTAATTCCAGGTCCGTTCACTTTCGGTATGTTGTGTGTTCCATCTTGACCACTCGCAACCATCAATGGCACTTCGCCATCAATCCGCAGCCGTTGTGGCAAATCGAATCCCCTTTGAAGAATGACCATATCTTCTAGCGTACCAGCAGTCCAAGTATCCGGAATCCAACCCATTCTGTTGTCAAATACAAACGCATCAGGAAGCAGTTTCTGAATCTCATCAGGAAGCGGTTTACGCTGAGACCCTAAAGCACGACGCGTTTCGGCTCGGGCTCGCAGCGGCTCGGGGATGGGGTTGCCGGCGGCCAAGGCATTGTCGATCACCGGATCAAAATCAACAAACCAGCTCTTGAACAACGCCTGAGCCATCGACTCCAGCGTATCGTTCATCCGACGGTTCAACTCGATCTTGTCGTCAAGCGTGCCAAGGATGTGAGCGATTGCTTTTTGGTCGGAATGCGGTGGTATTGTAAGTTCGAAGTTGGGAATGTCTCCACACTTCAAGCTGTCGAAAACAGCTCCCACATTTAGGAACTTTCCGACTTGCGCCCACCATTCGGGACCCTTCGTGACCCAGCGGAGGTAGCCAGGAAAAACCGCATTTGTTTTCGCACGCAGCAAAACCAAATTTTGACCGAGTGCAAACTTCTCACCAGCTTTGACAACTGCCGTTTCACCTGGGTTGCACCGTCGCGAGAGGACAACATCGTTTGCTTGCGGATTTGCTTTCTTTGTCCATTCCACATAGTCGGCTTCTGAAATCAGCCTCGGGTCCGCGTCAAAGTCGATTCGCCCATCCTTCATTTGCGGAATTCCGATATATGGAATTCCCTCCCCAGCGTCTGCGGGTGTCTTATGTACGCAGTCAATCAATGAAACCCCGACATCAGACAATTTGAGTCGTTGCCACTCACTTTCCATAGCCCAACGCCTCCAGATTCTTCCGGATCGTTTGGTCAAGCTTCTGCGTCTCTTCCATCTGCTGATACAATGTCGCCGTTAGGTCATTCATCTTGGTTTCAAACGGGATACCGTCGTCTTCGATCGCGGCCGCGCCGACATAACGACCAGGCGTCAGGACGTAGTCGTTGGCCTGGATGTCGGCCAAGGTCGCGCTTTTGCAGAAACCGGGCTTATCCTCATACTCGCCATCTTTCGATTCGCCTCGCCAGGCGTGATACGTCCGAGCAATCTCCGAGATGTCGGCTTCGGTCAACTCTTTATGCGTCCGGTCGACCATGGTGCCGTGGTTCCGCGCGTCGATGAACAGCGTTTCGCCAACTCGGTCTCGCTGGTTCAACTCGCTATGCCCTTTCACTTGGCGGGCCTTCTTTCTCTTGGTCAGAAACCAGAGACAGACTGGGATCTGCGTTGTGTAGAACAACTGCCCCGGCAGGGCGATCATGCAATCGACTAAGTCATTCTCGATGATCTTCTGCCGAATGGCCCCTTCGCCGCTGGTGCTGGTCGACATCGAACCGTTGGCCAGCACAAAACCGGCCACGCCGTTTTCGGATAGCTTGCTGATCATGTGCAGGATCCAGCCGTAGTTGGCGTTGCCTGCCGGGGGCACGTCGTAACCGCTCCAGCGCGGATCGTCGGTTAGTTCGTCGGCGCCACGCCACGCTTTCAAGTTGAACGGCGGATTGGCCAGGATGTAGTCGGCCTTCAGGTCGGGGTGCTGGTCCTTAAAAAAGGTATCGGCCGGGACTTCCCCTAGGTTGGTCGAGATGCCGCGAATGGCCAGGTTCATTTTGGCCAGCTTGTAGGTCGTGCTGGTTTGTTCCTGCCCGTAGATCGAGATGTCTTTCTGGTTGCCGCTGTGGCTGGTGATGAACTTCACCGACTGGACAAACATGCCGCCACTGCCGCAGCAAGGGTCATAGATCTTGCCGCTGTACGGCTCGATCATTTCGGCCAGCAGATTGACGACGCACTTGGGCGTATAGAACTCGCCGCCCCCTTTTCCTTCAGTGGCCGCGAACTTGCCCAGAAAGTACTCGTAGACCCGCCCGACGATGTCTTGTTCCGATTCCCCCTGCTCGTCGGCAACCGTATCGATGTTGTTGATGCTGTCGATCAGGGCAGCAAGCTTGGCAACGTCGATCCCCATCCGCGAGAAATAGTTGTCGGGCAGGGCTCCTTTGAGGGATGGATTGTTCTTTTCGACCGCATGCAGGGCGCTATCGATGCGGACGGCAATGTCGTCCTGCTTGGCCTGTTTGACGATGGTCGACCAGCGCGAGTCCTCCGGCAGGTAGAAGACGTTCTGCATGGTGTAAAACTCAACCATGTCGACATAGTTGGCTTTGCCCTGGGTGACCAACTCAGCCCGGCGCTTCTCAAACCGGTCGCTAACGAATTTTAGGAAGATCAGCGAGAGGACGACGTGTTTGTACTCCGAGGATTCAACGCTGCCACGGAGCTTATCGGCGGTATCCCACAGGGTTTGCTCAAAAGACTTCTTCGATTTGGATTCTTTCTTCTGGGCCTTGGGAGTTTTGGGGGTGGTTGCAGTTTTGGTGGTCGATTTCTTGGCCATAGATGTCTATCGAGAACTAGGTTTCAACGTCGTGTGAGTCGCAGATGAGTCTACGAAGGGTACCAGATTGGTGGTATTCTAACACACTCAGGACGGGGTCTGCTGAGGGGATAGTAGATTGCCTGAGACTCTGGCCGAACGTGCTCTTTCAACCGATTCGATCCGCGAGCTTTTCCCAAGCAGGCTGTTAACCCAAGGCGGCGATAAAAGAGAGAGCGAGAGAGTTTCTCCGTCGAGAGTGGCAGCTTGTCATTAACAAATGCACGCGTGCGATCGGCAGAGAACTTTCCGCGAGAACCCAACAAGACGCAAGTTCATACGAGATAACCGCAAACGAAAAAACGCCCAGAGCTTTCACTCTCGGCGTTTTGACTTAAGAAGATAGTTCAACTGACGGCAAGACTTCCTCTTGCATTGCGGTTAATACTCGCCTAATACCTTGCCATCGCTTCGTTCGCGTAAGTGACTATAGGTTGCCAGTTCAATCGTCTCTTGTAGAAACCGAACCGCTCCGTCGCACTGGACCGACATCATCCCTCCGGGATGCGTGCTACTGCCGATCCAGTCGTCCCCCCAATTGGCACCAGATCGATTGATAAGCATATTTGCGCCCGACCCCCCAAAGCTGACAATGTCGTGAGACGTTACGCCGGGATGCCATGTTTCGGCGCTGTTTGCCTTACGGGCCCCAATCCAAAGACCACCGGAAAATTTGCAGACCTCACCTCCACAGTTCGTGACCCCCGTTTGCTCGGTGGCGCACGCCTCACCGACCAACATTGTATTGGACGTCCCATCGGTGATGTCACGGAGTCCTAGTTTGGAATCCGCCCACATTACCCCTTTTTTGTCGCGGGCCGCGTTGATACCGGCGTTGGTTTTGTAGTTTGATTTACCAAAACCTCCGCGGCGGCTATTCAGCAGCGGCATTGCATCTGAGGGACAACTTGTATGCCTCCAATCCGACTTTCGACGAGTCGATCGGGTCGCTCAGGGTGTCGTCGTGATTCTTGTCGTACCAGTTGAAAGCAAATCCGCCCGTTTCCGTTCCAATCTGATCGTGCAAAGCACTCTGCTCAATGAAAGGCAGGATTAGCACGTTCCAAGCAAGCCCGTTTCGATTATTTACCGAATCAACGTCGGTATTCATATCTGGATTTGTGTCAACAAACGCAGGCGGCAGAATGTTGAACGTATCGTGATAGTTGTGTATTGCCAAACCAATCTGTTTTAGATTGTTCGTACAGCTCATTCGACGTGCGGCTTCTCTTGCCTGCTGAACGGCAGGTAGGAGCAAAGCGATCAGCACACCAATAATGGCAATGACGACTAGAAGCTCCACCAAGGTGAAGCCAAACTTCCCAGACGGAATACGTTGTATTCGGACGTTCATAAGGATGACCTATGGAAAGACAGGATGCAGGTTGGGAGTAAACAAAATGAAGTGATGTATCGAGCGAGACAATCAGGCCCATCTTTCAGCCAGTGAGCATTTGTCTCACGGTCGTAACCCACGTGCTATTTGGAGACGAGATTAAAATCGTGGGTGTTTTCCCCCTCCGTTACATCGACGGTCAAAGTCGTGTCACGGTTGTATTTCGGAGGAATCGGATCGCGGTATCCCGGCGCCGGAGGTGCATCCATAACAGTTTCGATTCGAACTTTGTTGGTACCAACTTCGGCACCCATCACTCCGTCACGGTACTTGAGCTCGTAGTGCCCTTGTTCGTCCGTCTTGGCGAACGATACTTGCCCACCTTCCGATTCAAAGGAAACGGAAACATTTGCTAGCGGCTTTTCATTCAGGGTGACGGTTCCGCTTACTTCTCCCAGGTTAGGCAGGCTGTCATCTCGACTGGCGCACCCTTCGTTGAACGTCAGCGCAAATAGAACCCAAAGGAAAAAAACTGCTGACTTCTGCATGGAGTGGGTCTCATAACGGCAGGAAAAACAACCTTAGACCGCTAGAAGGGTACGGTCGGACGATATCATAGTACTTCAATCGGAATTACCTGTAAAGTATAGAAAACATGGAAAAACCGCCTTACCTCCGGCAAATCAGGACTAATCGCACATGGTAAGTCATATGCGAGATTTGCTATTCTCTTTGTCTTAGGTAATCGATCTTATCGAACGCTTTCCCACGCTGTGGATCGAGCTCAGAGCATTTCTGATATGCTTTCGCGGCCTCATCAAGTTGATCTAAATGAAAATACATCTCGCCGAGGTAGTACCATGCAACGGCAGAGTCAGGATTGATATCGATCGCTTGTTGAAACTTGGGAATGGCTGAGCGGAGTCGGTTTCGACGATAGTGCTCCAGACCTTGTTTGAGCGCCACCTGACTGCGATGAAAGCGTTCCCCAACATTTCCGTGATCGGCAAGTTTCTCGTGTAGCGAAATACTTGGATTCAGCCTCAACGCACGTTGCCAGTATGCGATGGCCTGGGTTGGGTCGTTCAACAAGAGGTAGGCATCGCCAGCAGCCTCTAAGGTAATCGCGTCAATTCGGCCTTCGGATTTCAATTTCGCCACGAGGTCGAGCACCTCTTGCGGATGCTGCTTATGGAGCGATGCTTGTAACATGGCATCGACAAACGGTTTGGCAGCGAACACGCTCGAATCGCCAATCAGGGAAAACACTTCATTACCAATGACCTCAACCCGGTCCCAGTCTTCATCTTCGCGAGCTACTGTCAGATCGGTTACCCGAGAATTGATTCCGGTCTGAGCGTTCAGCGGAGCGACGTAGTCTGTATTGAAGTTCAGCGAAACGAGATAGGCAGAGCGGTCCACCATTGACTTGGCCATAAAAGCGGCTCGTCGATCGCCCAGGGCATCTTGGGCGCGCTGGTCGAGAAAGTGAAACCCCAGGGAAAACGGAATGTTTGCCAGATTTTTGCGAATCAATGGCAGCGCCTTTTCGGTATCTCCGGAGCGAACCCATAGCTTCGCCAGCTGATAATCGGCTGCCGGATAGCCCGAATTCTGCTGAAAAAGCCGGTGGGCTTGTTCCGCATCCTCCATACGAATCGCGTTGCGCCCCATGGCATACAAAGCATAGACCTGCATCGCTTGATCTTCAGAAGTCAGCGTTGCCCCTTGCACGACCTTGCCATAGGCGACGTTGCTTTCCTCCATACGGCCAGTCCGATCGAGGCAAAACGCGAAACCGAATTGCGACTTTAGATGGGAAGGATCTTCTCGAAGCGATTGCCGAAAGGCCAACTCGGCATGGGAGTAAAATCCCTTTCCCAGCAAACCTTCACCCAAGCGATACCATTGATCAACGCTGCCAGACTCCGCAGCAGCCGCGAGAACTTCAAGCTGTGGGATGATCGAAGGATCGGTAAGATGCTCTCTGGGCAAGAGAGGAATGGTAATGGCTGCCTCTTGCTGTAAGTAGATGCCTGCTGCCACTAGTTCGACCAACACGACGGTAACAAGAATTGTGAAAGTAATTCTCATGGCTTAGCCTCAAAGCGATTGAGCCAGGTGCTGATTCTCCCTAACTTTCGATGAGGGCGCCGAACATTGAAACTGCCAGCAGCAATGTCGGGCAGTCCATCACCGTCCAGGTCCCCCGCAGCAACGGTCACCAAGTGCAGTGGGTCTGCGGAAATTTGCCAAGTCTTGAAGTTTTGCTGCCCATCATTTTCCAACCAGACAATACTGGCATTATTCGGCTCGAGCCAGTTGTTGGTTAAGCTCACCAACACAATATCCTCGTTTCCGTCGTCGTTAAGATCAGTCACAGCAGCGGCGTAAGTGCCCCCTAACTCGGATATGCGATGAATTTCAAACTGCCAATTACCATGGTTTTCAAACCAATAGCAACCATGGTATGGCTGTGGGTAGGCATCGAAGTCTTCCAGGTTGTCTCCTGCCGGCAAAACTAGATCCAAGTCGCCATCCTGATCCAGGTCGCATTGAACCAGCCCGGCACTTCCCAGGTCAGGATTGATTGTCATCCACAGTCGTCGTTTCTTAAACTTACCCCCTCCGAGGTTCTCTAGGCCCCATAGCTCTTCTTCATCTTGGGTCACAATCGCGGCAATGTCGAGATCGCCATCCTGATCGTAGTCGCCAACCGGAACGTGAATGGTGCCAGGCCCACTCAGAAGTTCGTGATCGCGAAACCTGAAATCTCCCTGATTTTCCAGCCAGAGCACATTTCCGCGAGAGTACCCGAACACGGCAACCACAAGATCGAGATCGTCGTCTCCATCGAAGTCTCCATACTGCACGTCGGCAACACGCCGCACATCGTCGAGGATCACATGCCGGCGGAATTCCCCGTCAATGTTCTCAAACAATTCGACCCGGCCAATGACATGATCGTCAGGCATGATATTACCTAAAACCGAGACAATTATGTCATTGTCGTTATCTTGATCGATATCGACGACCGTCGCGTGGGCCGGCGCGGCGACATCGGCTACCAGGGTCGATTCAATCCAGTTGCCGTCGGTATCACGTTCAACCAGAAGGACCCGACTTCCGAGGGCATCACAGACCAGCAAATCGTTCTTTCCATCTCTATTGAAGTCAACGATTTGAATATTTGTGATTTGGGGAAGGCCCGCCACGTCCGTCTGAGTGGGCTGGTACTTGAAGGGCAATTCCGAAGGACTATACGAGTCGATCTTCGAGTAGAGCTCATCAGAGTCTAGCCGAGTCCTCAGTGATGGTCCCACGAGCATGGCAACTAAAGGTATAGCAACAGCTAAGAGAATTAAGGCACTAAGACGAAACAGCATGGGAAAGATGTCGCGGCAAGAGGTCGTCCCGAAAGTATCCCACATTGCCACATCAAGGGAACTAGATGTTGAGCAGCAAAGCGAGGTGAACTATGGATTTTGGCAGATCAGCGTAGAAGTCGACAAGCCTAGAACCACACGGCCCCGACCGATTATTGGCCTCGGTGAGTTGCAGCGTGCCTATGTCATGGAGTCTTTCGATTGCATTTTACTGCCTCGGGCGGCAGAAAGGATGATAGGTCAACTGATTAGCACTGCTTAAGACAGGGACTTGAGTGCCCCTTTTCGGCAATGGGTTATACTCTGCCTATCGAGCCAGAAGTCTTCAACAGGTGCCTAATAGCATTCGGATCCGAGTCGACTCATCCTCGACGACTTCGGGCAATAGTGCCACTTGCGCACTTTGCCGCCTGGGAGTACACGAAGAAGATTACTTTTTTCCCAAGACTGTGCGAGCAAAGATGCACAATCGACTACCCGCCGGGAAAGTCGGTCAAGGCAATGCACGACAATCCGATCGAACCGACCGCTTTCCGCATCGTCCAGCAACCGCCTCAGTCCTGGCCGATCGAGACTCTCACCTGACTCGCCTTCGTCTTCATAATGCAATCCATCGAACGTCCAGCCCATGCTCTCCTGCGACTGGATGAACTCTCGGCAAACCTCGAATTGCGCCTGGCAGGAAGAAAAGTCGCTATTTGAACTTCGCGACTGACGAGTGTAGATGGCACACCGAATTCATGTAGACGACTCGCGTGTCATGACCTCTCGCATAGTTAGGCTCAGGTCGATCTAATTTGATCTTCCAGATCATCGTTCCAAGGAGCCACGGCTTGCTCTTTGCTTTTTTTGAAAACGCTGGGATTCTATGATAGACTTGGTTCGAGAGAGATACCTCAGTGGAACCGCTCAAAACCGGGCGAGAGTTCGATAATTTACCCAAGGGCATGGATACCAGCTCTGGCTGTTAACCGAACGCGATCTGCAAACGGAGAGCGAGAGAACTATATCGCGAGTGGTGGCAGGTAGCCTGCTAACCGAACGTTTGACGCGCTCTCACACTTGAAACGGCAAACTCTCGTCGACGTAAATCTTTGGCCGAATTGCGGATACATCGAGCCCAAAAAAAGAGCCGACGCGGGAGTTTGGAGTAAACTCGACGGTCGGCTAATTTCGTAAAGCTCGAAGGCTCCCCGTGCAGAACCCTCTTCGTGAATGTTCTCTGTTTGGGTTTTCGCACTATCTGATTCCGGGGAACGGACTTAGCGATTCAGCGTCCCTTTCGGTCTACCCCTGAGCGAACCGAACCCTTTTCTGAATTGCAGAGGGTTCGGCTCGGACCCCGAAAGGAACCCTTTGCGAACCGAGAACATATGCCACAGCTGGACTATCTGTTGTGACCGGCCATGGAATCTCGACGAAAGCAGCGTAGAGTCGTTGGAGACGATTCATCCTCTTCGACAATCAACCAGCACTTCGTGCTGTGCCCTGCTGCGATCCTGCCTCAGAAAGCAGTCGAAACATTAATCCACGGCTGAAAATTCTCGTCAGTACATCCGTCTCTTGCCATTGAGGAGATGATCTTGGGAATTCTCAAAACCAAGCAACTACCGCGAATTTATTTTTTGCACAGGACGATAGCCATTGCAAAAAAACTCATTGAAGCACACAGCGGCGCCATCGAAACGGAAGTCGAATGTAGTGGCGCATGACAATGCCGGGTTTCAAATCACGGCAAGCCGTGCGATTAGGTCGTTACTCTTCGGGTAGCCCCACCAGACTTTCTACACCGCCACGTAATTCAAACCATCGCCGATTGTAGCCGCACTCCATGCCGATGGCCACGGAGTCACCGGATTGGCTGAAATTGAATTCGTCAATTCTGCCGTAGCCAACGAATTCGTCGAACACCGGTCGCCAACTGCGGGTTTCGTATATTACAAGCTGACCATCATTGCGACCTGCCAGTAGCAGCGGAAGAGTGGGATGAAAGACTGGATGGACCATTCGCGAGTCCGTTTTTATAGATTTCGCAAGCGATCCATCGGCAGCGTTATGAATCGCGATTTCGCCATAGTTCCCGTTGACGCAAACGTAGCGTGAATCATGCGAAATGGACGCCTTCCATGCCATCTTCCCTACCCACGTCCGCCACCGCAACGACCAGTCAGCAGTATTCACCATAGCCAGCCCATTAGTTCCGCCGACGGCGAGAAGTTTGCCGTCGGCGCTAAAACTCAATCGACCATGCTGCCCTCCCCAGCTTTTTACTTTGGGCAAATGTTTCACGATCTTTTGTTCCGCTATTGACCATACCACCAATCCTCCAGAGTGTCCGGCTACAAACAGTTCTCCATTGGGGTGAAACGCAAGCGAAGATGTATTTGGGCTCGAATCACAAGGTAGTTGATGCGTTCGTTCTCCAGTTTTCAGAGAGTGAATGTCGACTGTTTGTTCACCATTCATGAAGGCCACGCGGTGGGTGTCATGATGCACCACCGCGCGACGAGGCTTGAACCTATATTCCGGACTTTTCGGTTTCAAACTGATGATTCTCGTATCTACTTCGACCACATCTCTTCCATTGCTATGAGCAATAAATAGCCATGGTTTCTCTTGGTCGTAGAAGACCATTGGCCTAGATTGCCAGGTCGGTGTGACCGGACGCAAATCAGCGAGTTTTTCTTCGATTTGAGAAGATGCAAATCGTCGAAACAGCGTAGGAGCTGGTCGAACCACCACAGCGTTTTCTTCATTGGTGGCGTATAGCCCGCCGCTAGGCGAAATTGCAATTCCCTGCGTATGCCCGAGCCACTCACCAGTGTCGCGCCGCCACCATGTAATGGGACGGGTAATTGAGGCAAATCCTCCGTGATGCACCTGATCAAGGCATACATACCGATTATTGTTTGAAATAATGTAGCCACGAGCTCCCCCTGAACCCTCAAGCGGTTGATGCGTTGGCGTCGATTCCAATTTGGCAGTCATCGTTCGGGGTAAAGCAACCACAGCAACATTGCCGCTATCAACGTATCGTCCACGAGCGTTCCAGGGCCAATCTTCTTGAAGTCGACCGACAACCAGCTTTCGGTCGAGCGACATGTTGAAATCAGTGGCGTCAAGTCGCTCTAAAATCGGCTTAGAAACGCGTTCGCCATCAGCGACCTGCACAATGGTAATGCCTTGGCGATCTCGCAGAGTCAATTCGGTACGTTCGGCATTTACGCTGTAGTTATAAACTCGACATTGTTTTAAATCTTTGCCCAAACTCTTCAATTCATCAGTAATAAAGTTCCACAAGAAGTACTCTGATTCGCTGTCAGAAGGTTTGACGAGCAATACCTCGTCTTTGCGATCCGTCAAAGGAGTAAACGATTGCACATCGACCTGATTGCCAATGAGCTTTTTCAGCTTCGTGTCGTACGCGGACACCTTCCGCAAAAGCGTCTTGTTGTTGTAGTCGGTTTGTACTATCAGGTACCGCCCACCTTTGGTAAAACCGCCGCCCAAAGGAGTAACATCAGGGCTTTCGCTGGCGACTTTGTCAATTAATGCTCCCGTTTTTGCATCAAAGATGTGGGTTTTGTGAATTAGGCTGTGAAGTCTTGTGGGAAGCGCAATAACCACTCTGGAATCAGTTCCATCGAAGATGACCTTCGGGCTTACCTCCTCGTTAAAGCCGATATCGATTCTGCAAACCGCTTTGGGAATCCGATTGTTTTGGATACGCCACACCCAATTGCGATCCTCTTGGGCTACGCCTTTCAACAATATTTCCGCTTCGTAAAAGCGACCAAGCTGAACCCTTTGACCCGCTAACAGAATGGAAACTCGCGACGCTTCTTTTCGCTGCGCGATACCCGCCTCAATCGCCTTATCTGTTTGTTCTTCAGCGATTGCGCGTTCAGCTTTGGCTTGTTGCTCCTGTCGTTTTGCTTTTCGTTCTTCCGCTTTCGCTTTCTTCTTTTGGTTATCGGCAACGATAAGGTTCGCGTTTGCCTCCTTCCAGGCGAATTGTGCATTGACCCATGCACCGCTTACTAGCAGTAAACTAAGTAGCAGTGTCAAGACGACTGCGCCAATCGAACTACTTACGATCTGGTTCCGCCTGCTCCACCGAATTACACTTTCGAGCGCTGAGATCGGTCTAACCGAAACGGGGCGGTTCTCAAGGAATCGATTCAAGTCGTCAACAATACCTTGGCATCGGGAATAGCGATCCGCCGCACGAGGTTCAAGCATGTGCTGGCAGATCGCTTGCAAATCGGCTGGAATTTCGTTGGCTGTATTCGCGAAGCTCGGCGGGGAAGGATAGCCTTGCAAATGAGTAACGATTTCCATTGTTGATCCACTCCAAGGGACGGAGCCAGTCAACATCTGATAGAACAAAACCCCCAGCGAGTACTGGTCGGTTTGCGCTCCGATTTCGCTCGCCACGCCGCGTGCTTGCTCTGGCGACATGTAGGCCGGCGTACCCATGATTACGCCTTCCCTTGTGAGATCGACGGCGTGATCGGTTCGCTTGGCCAAACCGAAGTCCATAATCATGGGTTGGTTTTGCTCATCGATCATCACATTTGCAGGTTTGATGTCGCGATGAATGATACTTTTTTGATGCGCATAATCGAGTGCATCAGCGAGGTTGCGAACCCACACCACATCCCGAAGGAGGTCGGAAGTAGAATCTGCGAGCGATTGTTCTAACGTGACCCCTCGCACAAAGGACGAAGACAGATAGTACTGCTGATCGACGCAGCCACGCTCCCAGACGGCGACAATATGGGGATGCTGCATCTGGGCGGCGATTTGTGCTTCGGACAAAAAGCGATCGACAAGTAACTGATCATCAGAAGTAAACCGGGCTAATTTAAGAGCAACTTCGCGGTCGAGAGTCGGATCGTGGGCGCGGAAAACGATGCCAAACGCTCCACGTCCCAACTCTTGCTTTATTTTGAATCTGCCGAACTGCCAATCTCCTGGCGAATTTTCGGCGCTTTTCTGAGTGCCGTCGCCGCTCATGCCCGTTGTCTTGTCGAGCACGATTGCCTCAGTCTCCGCTGGCGAAGATTCGACTTTCAGCATCTCTTGTATTTGGCGATCATACGCCGGAAACTTCGCCAAATACGCTTCTGGCCGCAACGACTTTCCGCGATCGGTGCGAAGTTCAACATCAATCTTGAGTAACTCGCCAAACAGCGATTCCCTTATTTCAGGTGTGCATTGTTGTAGGCATGATTCCAGGAGAGACAGGCTATCGCATGACCATTCCGATTCAAACTGATCGGAAATTGCGTCAAGCAACTCCAGGTTAGTTATTTCGTTGTCATTCATGATGCGGTATAGGGTTGGCGATCAGGGCACCTATCGATTTTTTCGATTCTAATCTTCCTTCGTTTCGGAATTGAGGGTCATGTGCGAAAGCAAGCCTTGATAGTCGCCGCTGCGGCCTATCAACCGCTCATTGGTTGCATCGTAACGCAGTACGAACTTCTCTTCCCAATCTTTGTTGAATAGTGTGATTTTGCTGAGGTGATCTTTCTGTCGAGCCAGCACCAATGTGAATCCGTTTATTGCGGGGTCCGTAAGGTTAACGCTCCCTTGGTAAACACCTTTTACTCTGCGATCGGCCTCCGCGGTAATTTCAACCGTCACGCGTTTTCCTTCAAGTTCGTACTCCAACACTTTCATGTTGATGTTGGTCGTTTCTTTGACTCTAACATTAGTATACTGACCATTCCATTCCCGACCCGACTGCAATACAGCAGGCCACTTCTTCATCATTGCTGCGGTCGTGTAGGCTTCAGAAGGTGCACTTGTATCGTCTCGCTTCAACGTGGCAATTTCACCACCCTTGCTCAACCCATAGAGTGTTTCGCCGCTAGGTGACAATCGAAACTTCTTGGCGTCATTCGTTTCCGTTCTGCTGAAAAACACTTCGAAAGTCTCGTTGTCAGTAGTTGTGTTTTTGCCTTTTTGCAGTGTCGTGAGACTATATCCGTCGATCCGACCGTGGGTTTGGTTCCATGACCCTTCGTAAACAACAAAATCAAGCGGCCTGTCTTTCTTTTCCATCAACAGCCGCACGTATTTGCCCTCGTTTCGCACTTCCGCAACGCGAAGTGTAACTTCCTCCACGGCTTTAGATCGCCATTGCTTGGTGCCTCGCCAGATTGAGCCTGTTGTGACGACGTCCTTCCAGCGGGATGCGCCATCGATCACCTTTTCGTTCACCGTAGTTTCGCCCAGCGTCAACTCCGCCTTTCGATAACGGCCAATAAACCCTTTTTCCGTTGGCAACAAAGTGAGAGTATAATTCGAGCCGCGCGTGAAAAGTTGGGAATCGTCTGCGGAACGGTCATGTGCGGTGCCGTACGTGACTTGCTTCAGTTGAATGGGCAGCCCCAAATGATGTGGCGACTGCGTGCGATACTTACCCTCAAACACGGCAAAGGTAAACGGTGAGCTCTTGTCTTCAAACAACACGCGCAGGTTGCCTGTTGGCTCATCGAACTGCGTTACGGTCATTGCAAGCTGCCGATCGGCAAAGCCAGAGATGCTTTCGGTTCCCTTGGTTTGCGCGCCCACCTGCTGCAAGTCAGTTAATCGCTTTGAAACCGGTTCGTCCGATGTAGATTCACTGGCAGTTAGCGGCGTAGATCGCGTTTGATCGGCAAGATTGTACTGCCCGCTCGCGCGGTCAAAATGTAGGTTGAGCCCTTCTGCGGCAACGCGAGAAAGTGGCGACAGACTAGAGTCAGCGTTGTTCAGATTCAATTTCCATCCATCGTGCTCTACGTTCACACGTGGTTTCGCTGTTGGAGTTGGTGGAAGCGACAACATGCCATCGAACACGGCTCGCGAAAAGGTATCTTGCGAGTCGATGGCGACCACGTTGACGGCGCCTTCCTCATCACTCATTTCAAATTGAAATGTCACCATCGACGGAGAATTCGTTCTTCCGACCATCGGTCCAGAAACCACAGTCTCACCATTCACTAAGCTGTTCAAAGCGGTGCGTTCATGAGTCAGGCGAGAGTTCACAGTTGCTTCTGCTTGCTTCAACTGTTTCACAAAGTCGCTATGACGTGTTCGCAACCTCACAATGGGGTCAGCAGAGCTGCCATCACTAACGGCGGCGTCATCACCCATTTCACCCTTCGTACTAAGCGAATCGAAATCTACAGGAAAAGGTTTGACTATTGTAACAGACGAAATCTTCATACCGCTCTCATCGTCGGTAATCATTGCTGTTCCTCGCCATTTGATTTCTTCGCCAGCTTTCGTTGCCGCGCGAAACAATCGAGGCAGTCGTGAATCGTCAATATCTTTTTTCATCGCGACCAGCGGTTCTCGTTCAGGCCATCTCACCTGCGTATGCTGATTTAGGGCGGCTTCATAAGCCGCAACGGAGTCAGCAAGTCCCTTCTTTAATGCGGCGGGATCTAGTTCGGTCAACCAATCAGCAGCAGCAGATTCAGTGCAATCAAAATCAACCTTCCAGCGATTACCTTGTTGGTGTTCAAGTTCGATGTTGCTAATATGGCGATCCGAAACGGGCAGTTGATGCGCCGGCTTGGACTGGATAAGCTCGGTGACTTGGTCGCGGTCGAGACCACCAGAGCAACCTGTGGCCGCGGCAGCAAAAGTAGTAAGTACGGCCATCATTGAGAATCGGCCCAATAGCGCGATCGTGTGAAATGACTTCATTTGCAATACTCTAAGGGGTTTTCGAGAGGTAAAATGAAGGCGTACGCTTCGGCGATTTCCGATGGAGCGAGGCGTCTTCATGACTTTTATGGCGAACCGTTTCGCGAACCCTTCATTTATTTTCAGAATTCTTCCTGCCATGAGCGAACCAGAGAAAGAAGACGAGCAGTTCGCTGAGTACGCCAATGGGTGGCTTAAGTCCGTCGCCGACGATCAGACTAAATCGTTCGAGACGGTTTGTCGGCAGTTTCAACCTGCTTTGCGTAAATTCGTGGAGAATCGTTTGAGCCCCAAGTTGCAAAACGAGATCGGGGCAAGCGACATCATGCAGAGTGCGTTTGTGAGCCTATGGAAGCAGTTAGATTCAAATACCGAACTTGAAGCGGGCTCCACTGAAGAGCTATGGCGGTTGTTGGTGACGATCGCCCGCCGCCGACTATCGCGTCATTGGCGACGAATTCACGCACAGAAACGAGGCGAAGGGCGTGAATTAAACGCCAGCAACCTTGCCAGTGATGATCAAACTGCAAGATTTGAAGGGCTGGTTATTGAAACAACGAACCAGCAACTCGAGATTGAATTGAACGATGCAGTTGCCCAGCTTGAGTCCGAACTGCAAACAATTGTGTCAATGCGGCTCGCCGGCATGACCACGCGGGAAATCGCGAACGCTCTGCAATGCAGCCTAAGTCGTATCGAAAGAAAAAACCGCCTCATCAATGAACGGCTTCGCCGATTTATGTCAGATAATTCTGATCAGTGACTGGTTTGACTTTGCGCCGCTCTTCGTTTATGTGACTTCACCAACCCGCTAGAGCGACACCTTATTATGTAGCAGCAGGTGCAAGTATTCTGATAAACATCGTCGGCGTCGATAGTCTGAGAGATTATCATACGAATGAACGCGCAAATCCGCCGGTTGTGTTTTGCGAACCACCTCCCCGTGCGGAACCCTCTTCGTAAACTTTATCTGGTGCTAAAGTGACGGAAAGCCAAGGCCTGTAACGGCAAGCGACGGTTCGAGACTATTTACAAAAACAACATCCCCCGCTCCGAATAGATACTCTCGTACTCCACATGCCGAGTCGCCAAATCCACCGCCATCACGAGCGCCACGATCCCATCAATCCGCTCCTGACTCTTCTTCTTCGACGGCTTCCAGTTATCGGCCGCGTCCTGTTCGATCGCCACATTACCAGCCATCCAGCGGAGCACAGGGTGACCTGCGTGGCGTAGCTTTCGTGAAAGCACCAACTCTTCCAGCTTCTTGGTCGGCGCCGACATACTCGCGTAGCCCTGCCTGAACGATACAATCTCGAACCCATCGTCATCCAATTGCGTAGCCAACTGAGTCGCATTCCACCGGTCGATGGCGATTTGCTCGATCTTGAATCGTTTGCCTAACTCGTTGATACGCGCCCGGATGCGTTCGTAGTCGACGACTTCCCCGGGTGAGGCTTCGATATACCGTTGCTGGATCCAGGGCACGTAAGGAGCGTGATCCCGTTTCTCACGCCTACGGGCACCTTCCTTTGGCACCCAGAAGAACGGCAGCACGTCGTATTGATCGTCTTCCTCGAATACGAGAACGAGTGCTGAGATGTCGGTTGTTGAAGACAAGTCGAGACCAGCGAAGCATGTGCGGCCATCCAGTTCAGCGAGAGCATCATCACATGCGTCCCATTTTTCCATGTTCAGCCAACGCGATTCCTGCTGGGTCCATTGGTTCAAGCGATACCGACGGAACGAGTTTTCCTTGGCAGGTGATTCCTGAGCCTCACGGCAGTCTTCAGCGAACTGTTCTGCGTCGATCGTAATACCGATACTCGGATTCGACTTCTGCCAAACCTCAGGCGTGCTCCAATCCTCCTCAACGTCCGCTGCGGAAATGTAGGGGAAGAACGCCGTGTCCTCGACCGTGCCTTCCAGCACCTGGCGAGCGTATTCGTGCTGTTCCCAGCAGATACTCAGTCGATCGTAGCCAGCGGTCGTAATCGCCAGCATCAGTGGCTGTCTCCGCGAAGCACCTCTCCCCGTGCAGAACCCTCTTCGTGAATGTTCTCTGTTTGGGTTTTCGCGCTATCTGATTGGGGGAAAAGGACTTAGCGATTCAGCGTCTCTTTCGGTCTACCCCTGAGCGAACCGAACCCTTTACTGAATTGCGGAGGGCTGGCTTCGGACCCCGAACGGAACCCTCCGCAACCGAGAAAATATGCCACAACTGGACTATCTGTTATGACCGGCGGCGAGTTTGGGAGATTTAAACGCGGGAACCATTTTGCGACTTTTCAGCCCTCGCTGCGGGGTGCAAAAAAGAAGATATCTCCATTGTCATTAACGACTTCCGCATCTTAGCACGATGAAGAACATTTACCACAAATTGCTTCTACTCATCGCCGGTTCGACCCAAAAAGAACTGCCCGCACAGATCCGTTACCTCAAGGTTGAGAACGAGGTACTTAGGTCCAAACTGCCCAAACGGATCTCGGTCACGACCCAGGAGAAGAACCGGCTCGTGAAGTTCGGCGCCAAGTTGGGAAAAGCGGTCCACGAGATCGTCACCATTGTCGCACCGAGCACACTACTCCGCTGGATTCGCGAATCGAAGAAGCCAGGCGGGATCAAGCCGGTACGAAAAGGACGTCCTCGCACCAAGGAAGAGATCCGCGAACTGATCATTCGCATGGCACGTGAGAACGACTGGGGTTACACGCGGATCATGGGCGAGCTCAAGAAGCTCGGGATCAAGCCACCGTCGCGAAACACCGTGAAGAACATCCTCAAGGAGAACGGACTCGACCCGGGCCCTAAACGCGGCGAGGGAACATGGGATGAGTTTCTGAAAATGCACGCGGCGACGCTCTGGCAATGCGACTTCTACTCTAAGCGAGTTCTCACCCTAAAAGGCTGGCGAGATCTGTATGTGCTCGTGTTTCTCCACGTCGACTCGCGTCAGGTCTTCATCACGTCATCGACATTCCATCCCAACGAAGAATGGACCACGCTGCAAGTCGAAAAGTTTCTGGAGCATGCGAAGTCAAAAGAACTGTCTGTCCAGACATTGATGCATGATCGGGACAAGACGTTCACCACCAAGGTCGACGCCACGTTGCAAGCCATGGACATCCGGGTCGTGAAGTCAGCTTATCGCTCGCCCAACACCAACGCCTTTGTCGAACGGTTCATTCAAACGCTGCAGCAGGAATGCCTGGATCACTTTGTCGTGTTTGGCCAGGAGCACATGGATTATCTGGTGCACGAATTCGTCGATTTCTATCACGAAGAGCAACCGCATCAGGGGAAAGAAAACCAACTGCTGACTTCAGTTGACCAACCTGAGGCTGAAATTCTATCGATCAATTCAGTCAAATGCCACGAACGACTCGGTGGTGTGCTGAAACACTATCATCGCCAAGCGGCGTGAAAGTGGCTCGTGCACCCTTTCTCCTTTGACGACCAACCCATCCAACCGCCGTGCCCTGCTGCGCTCATGCTTGCGCAACTGGGCGAATACTGATTTACGGTTGCGAATTCCCGTCGTGGCATGCCCTACCTTGACTTTGATTAGTTGACTTCTGTGAATTACGTCCCGGTTTCAACTCGTGTTCTGACTTTTTGCACAAGACGATCGAGCCCAAAAAAAGAGCCGACGCGGGAGTTTTCAGTAAACTCATCGTTCGGCTAATTTCGTAAAACTCGAAGGCTCCCCGAATCGGCCACTCGGCAAATAACTCGTTTGTCGAGCTAGGTCTTTGCCTGATAACGACTTCCAGAAAGGAAAGGAACGTCCATCTACTGCCCTGGGGAGACCTGAAAGCCGCGTTGGAGCCTACCAAACCCCCTCAGGCTAAACACGATCCGCTGACTCGTGCCCGATTCTACCAGTCTCTTCTCGACAATGGAATCGTCGAAAGCCGGGCTGCTCTTGCCAGGTATCTAGGCGTCAGCCGGTCACGGGTAACGCAGGTTCTTAGGCGACTGAACCACCAAAATCCTGGTTAATCATTCTTCAGTTTTGCTCTCGCGACAGCATTCGGCTTGATTGCCATCGGACCTCGTGTCACATCTACCCCAGGTCACGCCCTCCTTGGCTATATTTCAATGTCGAAACAATAGAAATCATTGAACAAATTAACCACTCCAGTGAATTAACGCTGCTTATTTGATCAATGTACGACTTCTTCGACCGGTAAACCTACAGATTGAATCAAGTCGGCAGCCGCTTGGGCTAACTCGTTGTAGAGGTCGATGCGGATTCGTTGGTTTTGCAGGATGCTGTTGCGGGCCTGGGTGACGCGGATGATGTCGACTTCACCTGCTCTGAATTGCCGTTCTAAGCCTTCCAATGCCTGCGGAGTTTCGATCGCCTCATCGAGGCCAGACTCTTCCAGGCTTTCGTACGCCAATTGATAACGTTGCAAGGCTGCCTCCGCTTCCAGGTTTGCGCGGCGAAAGAGTTGTCGCCAGGCGGTCGTCCGTTGGTTGAGTTCCGCCACTCGCTGTCTTTCGAGCGGTGCCCCCGTGTTGAAGACCGGGATGTCCATTTGGGCTTGGAGGCCAAGGAAAGTCGACTCATCCTGACTTCGTTGATAATACGGACCGATTTGCATATCTGGAACCTTGGCAGCCGAAGCCAAATCAAGATTGGCCCGGGCCGCGTCCACGTCGGCCAGAGCGGCCAGAACGTCAGGTCGTGATGCCGCCCAGTTGGAAAGTAACGCCGGATCGTTCATCTCGCAAGGCTGGCCGCCGCCATCGGCAATCAACGTTGGCATTCGCCAGTTCAGTTCTGTTAAACGATCGCTTAGCAGCAAATCAGTCTCAGGTGAAAAACCCAACTGCTGCTTCAAGTCACGTACCGACGACTGAAAAGTAGCTTGTGCTAAGCGAACTTGTTGGGCGGTCGCTCGGGCATCGATGCGGGCGATTTCAACGTCGGCTCCCGAAGCCTGGCCTGCCTGGAGTTGTTTCTCAAGCGTGTCCTTCAATAGCAAATTATAGTCGTGAGCAGTTTCCGCCAAATTCAGCAATTCTAGCTGATAAAGAGCCGTGAAATATAGTCGAGCCGACTGCCCCACGTTCTGAAGTTCAGCGGAATGAATCGACCAGCGAATCTGGTTCAAGTTGGATGCGGCGTTCTGTTCACGGTATCTTTGCTGATGGGCCAACTCAATTCGCTGCATCAACAAGACATAATGATACGTCGTTCCCACGCCAGCCCCGACAGCGTCCTGATAGGGAGTCACGCGAACCTGCGCGAATGGATTGAAGGGATAGGTCTGGGCGACGTCGAGTACTCCGAGCCCGATGTTTTCGTTCTGACGAAGCGCCACGAGATCCGGATTTTGGGCGAGTGCCTGCGAAATCGAGTCCATCAAATTGTAACGCAGAGCAACCGGATTGCTGCCGGTCGTTGATTGTGGCACGTCTGGAATCGTTGGCTCGAATTGCGCGGCTGCCAGGGTGATGACGGATGATTCGTTTTCAATTCCCGAGGCCGGACAAACCTCGTTCTCGTAGACTTCGGTCGGTCTGGTGGTAATGGCGTCCGCCGGAGGTGACACAACCGGGGCTGCTGCCGTCAAAGAGGATGGTGGAGCAGTCCCCAAACGGCAACCTGCTACCGCCAGAAGTACCAGCCCGATCATCGTTCCTAACTTGCTCATAGTCTCAGTCCGCTTGCTTGCCATCATGATTTAGGGCCGATAAGCGTGACTACCATCGCTAGTCAAACGCCATTTTACGGCCAACTAGAGCTAAGTTCGGCGGAGTTCAGGTCATAGCAGTAGCAGCGAATGTAGTGGGAAACCGGAGTTAATCTTCTTGCTTTGAAACTATGACGATTGTGCCGGTTGCGCCCCGCAATGCTATTCGTCGGCATGCACATCATGCGGCTTTGCGAACAAAAGATACAACGGTGGCAAGATGAAGAGGTTAAGAATCGTTGATGTGACCAGCCCCCCTATGATCACGACGGCCAATGGGTATTCGATCTCATGTCCAGGCTTGTTTCCGGAGATCGCCAACGGAAGCAGTGCTAGCGAAGTCGTGAGGACCGTCATCAAGATCGGAAGCAAGCGTTCCTCGGCACCTCGAACGACCAGGTTCAAACCGAACGGTTCTCCTTCTTCGGCTTGTAAGTGCCGGTAGTGGCTGACCAGCATAATTCCATTTCGCGCGGCGATGCCAAGCACCGTCACAAACCCAATCAGAGAACCCAACGAGAGAACGCCCCCTGCGATCCAGGCCGCAACCACGCCACCGATCAATGCAAAGGGAATGGTCAAAGTGACGATCATCGTCAACCGAAGTGATTGAAAGTCGATATAAAGGATGAGGATCATTCCAATCAAAGAGATCGCGGACAGGGCAAATAGCTGGTTCTGCGACTGCTGCCGCGCGGTGTACTCGCCGAGGAATTCCGGGTGATACCCGCGATCGAAAGGAACCGCGAGAACGGCCGCTTCGACATCCCTTGCGACGGAACCAAGATCGCGTCCTTCAGCATCGCAGCTTACGTCGATTCGCCGTGAGCCTCCTTCTCGCTTGACTTCGTTGGGGGCAGGCACAATCGAAACATCCGCCAGGTCTCGCAACGGCACCTGACCTCCGGACGGTGTGTCAATCCGTAGGTCATGGAGTGCGGTCAGGTCGCTACGGGCTTCTTCATTCCCCCAAACAACCACACTGTATTTCATTTGATTCTCATAGACTTCCCCGACCTTGGTTCCCCGCAGGATCGTGGTGATCGCCCGACGAATTTGGCCCGGTGTGAGCCCAAACCGTTCGGCCGCGTCGGGTCGCAGGCGTACCTCAACCTGGGGCACTAGAACTTGCGGCTCGACTTTAAGATGAGCAGCGCCCTCCACGTTTTCCATCGCAGCGGCCACTTCCTTAGCTTTCTCGCGCAAACCGTCGAGGTCAGGCCCGTAGATGCGAACCACAATACTAGAACTCGAACCGGTTAGCACTTCCTTAACTCGTTCGCGAAGGTACGTAAGCACGTCTCGATAGAGTCCGGGATAGCCTTCGACTGCCTCGACAATTTCTCCATGCGTCTTCTCGTAGTCCGCCTCTTCATCAATGCTCACCCATAGCTCTGTAAAGTTCGGACCGACCACCTCGTCGGCCGCTTCGGCACGACCAATATGACTGCCGAAATTCCGTACGCCGGGGATCGCCCTCAATTCCTTGCTGGCCTCGATGGTGACTCGGTCCATTGCCTCGATCGATGTGCCAGGCCGTTCGACAAAGTGCATCAGGAAATCGGTTTCCTGGAAATTCGGCAGAAACTCTTGCCCAAGTTGATTAGTCAGCCAGAAGGTTCCCAAAAACGAAACTACCAATAGCGTGATTGCTCCGATCGGACGACGCGCGAACCAAGGCAGAATCGCGTGGTACGGTCGGCGTAGCCAGCGACTTAATGGTGGCTCGTGTGCTTCCTTTTTTCCGAATGGGAGAATCAAGAGCGATAAAGCCGGAGTTACTAGCAGGGCCACCATCAGCGAGGCAGAAATGGCCAACACATACCCAAGTGCCAAGGGACGAAAGAATGCTCCCGGCAGGCCTTCTAGAAAGAAGATTGGCAGGAACACCAGGATGATAATTGCCGTGGCATAGACGACCGCGCTACGCACTTCCAGAGAAGCCTCCAGCACGACACGAAACGACGACTTGGGATGTCCTTCGACTCGGTTGAGCCGCAACCGCCGGACAATGTTCTCGACATCGATAATCGCGTCGTCCACGACTTCCCCCAGGGCAATCACCAAACCAGCAATGATCATCGTGTTGATCGTCAGGCCCCAGAAGTAGAGCACGACAACCGTCGCCATCAAAGAAAGGGGAATTGCTGTTAAGCTGATCACGGCCGTTCGCCAATCGAAGAGAAACAGCACCAGCACAATCACCACAAGTACGCAGCCAGTCAACAAGGCATGTGTGAGATTCTTAATCGACCGTTCGATAAATGTTGCCGGTCGGAAGATCGTCGAATCGATTTCCACGCCTTTCAAACCTGGCTTCATCACTTCCAAGGCTTCTTCTACCTGGCGAGTGACTTCCAACATGTTGGCGGCCGGCTGCTTTTCGACAATCAGCAACAGGCCCGGGACATCATTGATGATTGCGTCGCCGATAGGTGGCGGCGATCCAACTTTAACTTCAGCAACATCACCGAGGTGCAACACGGCGCCACTTTGATAGGCAACGACTGTTTGCGCCAGATCGTCCGGGGTCTGAACTGGCGACAACTGCCGGACCGCCAATCTTTGGTTGGGCGTATCGACAAAGCCCCCTGCATCAAGGACCACAGCATCCCCAGCTGACTTGATGACCGCATCGAGCGTGATCTGATGATCACGTAACTTCTGGGGATCGACCAATACCTGAAACTCCTTGTCCCGTTGTCCCCAAATGGCGACATTGGCGACGCCGGGAATGGCCATCAATCGGGGCCGCATGCTCCATACGGCCAATTCCGTCAATTCGCGTTGATTGAGTTCGTCCGACCAGATTCCGATCTTCATCATTCGGCTGAGTGAAGAGAGCGGTTGCAGGATTACTGGTGCCCGGGCAACCACGGGCAGTCTGGGAGTCTCGGCGGCAAGTCGTTCCTGGACGAGTTGACGCGTGCGGTAGACATCCGCGTTGTAGTTCAGCAACAAACGAATTGACGACAAACCGAGTACCGATTTGGACCGAATCGTTTCCAGTCCTGGTGTGCCGACCAGGGCATTTTCAAGCGGAAATGTGACAAGGTTTTCGACCTCTTCAGCAGAAAGGCCGGGGGCTTCCGTCTGGATTTCAACGTACGGCGGAGAAAACTCGGGAAAGACATCCAGCGGCAGATCTGGAATTAGTCGAATGCCGACCACGATCAATAGGATCGAAAGTGCCACGACAGCGACACGCAACTTCAGAGCAGATTCAACCAGCCAGCTCATGATAACCCTTTAGTATGTATCGAACGTTCAAGCGCGACGGCGTGTAATATCTCGTCGGACTCTACCTACTTCGAGAATCCGAATTCGGTTCCCGCCAATTCCGCCGCCCCAGCCGTAACGACCTTGGCTCCTATCGCGGGACCATGGCGCACCGCGGCCCATTCACCATCGACCCAGGCAACTTGAACCCGTCGGCGAACGAACTTCCGTGGCTCGATTTGCTCGTATACCCACTGACCGCCATAGATGTCATGGATCACGGCTGCCCACGGTACCGCAGTCTGCACTGCCTCGCCCTTTAGAGGGATATGCAGTGCCAGCTTTTGCCCCGGTTGAAAGCGGCCATCTGGATTCGGAAGATGATAATAGAGATCTACCGCAGCAGCCGTCGGCACGGCTGTCGGTGGGGAAGCAATCGGCTTGACATTCAAGTCTTCCTCGGAAGGACGGCCATCAAGCATCGAAATACGAGCTTCCTTTTGGGAATCGATCTCAGGCAAGTCGCCGACGTAAACGGGAGCCTTCACCCATAATACGTCGTTGTTCATTACCTCGAACAACGGCGCCCCGGCGGCGACCATTTCCCCCGGCTGAACTTGGACATTCCGCAAGATTCCATTGATCGGTGTGGGAATTGGGATCGCCGAGAGGGTACCGGCTTCTTCATCTAGGATGACTCCTTCGACCTGCTTCTGCCGCTGTTTGGCTGCCGCAAGACCTTTCTCGGCAAGTTCCAGTTGAGCTTTCGCTTCATCGAGAGCCCTGACGGTGCCGACCATATCGTCCAACAAACGTTGAGCACGTTCTAAAGCGATCTTCGCAGCTTCGACTTGCACGTCGGCCTGTTGCACAACTCCTTCGGCATCAATGCGTGATTGAGCCAAAGTATTCTTCGCTTCCGCGAATCGAATCCGCTCGGCCGGCGTCAGGACTGAACGCTCCGGCGAAAGCAGAGGAAGAATGGAGAGAACGGATTGGCTGCGATCGACTTTTTTTCCGACTTCAAGCTTGGTCTGATCGCTTGGGCTTTGAAGCGTACCGGCCAATGGGGCGGAAACGATCACAGACGCATCCGACGGAAGTACGAGATCCGCTCCGTAGGGTCGGACACGAAGCATTGTTCGCTCTTGGACGACCTCCGTTTCGAGACCCAGACGGCGTACTGCGTCTTCCGTAAGCTCAACAACGTTTAAGTCCGTTTCAGATACGGGACGCGTAGACTTCGATGGTGCGTGCGACGATTTGTCGCTCTTGGAAACGTCACGATTGCAAGCGGACACCAAGAGTAGTCCCATGAACAATGCCAACGGGACAACGCGACTTCTAAGAGGATTTGCTTCTTGATCCATATTTTTCCCTACGAGCCACCGACATGTGCGTGTGAGTTTGATATTTCAGAAGAATTAAGATCGCCGGTATTCTCACCAGTGGTAATCGGTTTGTTCTGCTTTATCAGTATCTCGAAGCAAATGGTTACTTCGGTACCTGTTCCGATTTTGCTTTGAATTTCAATGGTTCCACGATGAGAGGCGATGACTGACTTGGCGATAGCCAATCCAAGTCCAAAGCCACCAATCGCTCTGTTTCTAGAGGCATCGACACGATAGAAACGTTTGAAAACGTGAGGCAAGTGTTCCGCAGAAATCCCCACCCCATTATCCCGAACAATTACGTGAACTTGATTCCCGCGATTCACCGATTCAATTTCAACAACCGAGCCTTTGACAGAGTACTTGACGGCATTGTCCAAGACGTTGAAAAATGCTTGGCTGAGTGGAATGTCTTCGCCGGCGATGACGGCGTTCGACTTGCACCGCGTCCGAAGTTCTATTTTTCGAGTCTCAGCGAGAGGCCTGAGCGTCTCAACCACGTCCAGCATGATTGGATCGATTTCCACAGAATCGACTCGATGCGTATCGATACCTGAGTCCTGCCGACTAAGATTCAGTAACTGGTCAGCCAGCGTGCCAAGACGGGTTGCCTCGTCGATGACCACACGAAGTGTTGCTTGATATTCTTCTTCGGTGCGCGACTTACGAAGGGCGGACTCAGCTTCCGAGCGAAGAATCGCCAAGGGAGTCCTAAGCTCGTGCGACGCATCCGCTGTAAAGCGTCGTATTTCATCGACCGCATGTTCCAATCGAGCGATAAGCCGATTCAGAGTGCCAGCCAAATGCCCAAGTTCGTCGTGGGGATTGGAAACCTCGATTCGTCGATTGAGCTGCGAAATGGAGATCGAATTCGCGACTCCCACGATTTGTTCGACGGGTGCCAAAGCTCGGGTGGCTAAAAAATAACCGACCAAAAGCGCGATCACTAAGCTGAGTGGCAATAATACCGCCATCAACAATAAGAGTGTTTCGATATCCGCAATGATCGGATCGAGTGGGGTCAAAACCCTGACTGTTAGCTTTCCACGAGGACCATCAGCGGAACGGCTAGCGACACGGTAATAGGCAACACTCTCGACGGCATAGGTCTCGAACGACTCTCTCGCCGCGCCGGTGTCGGTTTCTGCAAGTTCTTCTTGAATTTTAGGAGTGATATCGGCACTTGCGAAGAGGACTGCCTGTTGCTGGTCGTATACGATGAAGTCGAACGTTTCATGTTGGCGAAATCTCGCCCACAAACTGGAATCAAGTTCTTCGGTAGAATTGGCGATCTGGACTTCTAGAAATAACTCTTGAAGCTCCTCATGCAATTCAGCATCCATCCTCGCAAGAAGTTGGCGATAGCTCAGCGGAATCAATAGGCCGCAGAAAACAATCAGGATGATTGCCAACGCGGAGGCATACCAAAACGTCAATCGCCATCGAATCGGCATTTTCAACATGGCAAGTCTCCGAGCACGTATCCCTGTCCACGGACCGTATGGAGAATCGGCTCCTGATCCTTAGCCTCCAATTCCTTTCGCAAATGGTTGATATGAACCTGGATGACATTCGTCCAGGTGGTGGTGGGTTCTTACCAGACGTCGCGAGCGATCATCTCTCGGGTGACCACTTGGTTACCGTGCTTCATCAGATAGACCAGAATTTCTAGTTGGCGGTTCTGCAAATTGAGCATGACACCGTCACGCTGGGCTTGGCGAGTAATGAGGTCTACGAGAATGGGACCAAAAGACAATTGCGTAGATTCCTCATGAGGTCCCCGTCGCAGAATCACACGAATTCTCGCCAAGAGTTCATCCCATGCGAACGGCTTCACTAAGTAATCGTCAGCTCCCGCATCAAGCCCTGTGACGCGATCCTGTACAGCATCGCGTGCGGTGAGGACAAGTATTGGAGTCGCATCCTTCTTCGATCGAAGCCTCTTCATCCAATCTATGCCATTTCCGTCGGGAAGCATCAAATCCAATATCACCATGTCGACTTCATTCGACATCTTCTCAGTGGCAATCGCGAGTGATTCCGCCTCATGCGTCGAGTAACCAGTTTCTTGCAATGTGCGGACGATACTTGCCAATAGTCGCGGTTCGTCTTCGACAACTAAGATCAGCGACATAAGGAATTGCCTGACTGCGTTCGTGGTAATATCACCTCCTCTTCATTCTCTTTGATCCTATGCTGAATATGAAGTTACGCCCCGGAAGATAAACTCGAATTAAAGAAACGCCTCGATTTGTGAACTAGCCAGGTCAAGCAACCAAAGTTGGTTTTTGGCCTCCCTAAAGTAACACTTACCACGACGTCAGTTCATCGGGTGGAGCCCTGCTTAGCAAGGTACTGGGGAGGATGGAGAATGGTACTCGCAGGCCAACTGTCAAGTCGTCAAACAGGGGAGTCGAGACGATCTTCAGAGTCAAGTCGGAAGCAGCATCATGTTTTTTCGTGGTGACTGCAGGGGCGATAACCTGATACCCCAAGACGAACCATCCTTACGCAGAATGACTCCACGACGATGACCGACATTCCTCATTCGATCTAATGGGTCAGAAGAATTTTGCTAAGTGGATGACTCGGGGTCATAGCTCCCCGAATCGGCCACTCGGCAAATAACTCGTTTGTCGAGCTAGGTCTTTGCCTCATAACGACTTCCAGAAAGGCGCGAAACGTCCATCTACTGCCCTGGGGCGATCTGAAAGCAGCCTTGGAGCCTGCCGAAACTCCCCAGGCTAAACACGATCCGCTGGCTCGTGCCCGATTCTACCAATCTCTTCTCGACAACGGAATCGTCGAAAACCGGGCCGCTCTTGCAAGGTATCTGGGGGTCAGCCGGTCACGGGTGACGCAGGTTCTCAGGCGATTGAACCATCAAAACCCCAGCTAATCGTCGTAGTGCCTTTTTCACTCATGACAGCCTTCGGCATGGCTTGTCAAGGGACCTCGAATCTAACCCAGGACACGCCCACTTTACGCATCTTTTTCTGAAGGACATTTGGTTCGACCGAAGCATGTACGGGCCCCGGTCCAAAGTCGATTGGCGAAAACACTCGGGGGCAGATGTTGTTCGTTTGAACCGTGGATCATCGAAATTGTCGACGTCGCGTTGTGGTCGGATGAAGAATCCGTTGCTGCAACCAGAAACTGAGTCTTTCGGCATAACACCCGCAATCACCGGGCCGCGACGAGTGATTGTCCATTTGAAAACGCCCCGGCTTCGCGGCTCCGGTGCATTGGATTGTTCGACGTACCTTGGGGCTCGAAATCCCTGGCTGTGCTCGTCAGCTTGTGCTAGAGCCCGATGTCCTTGGGCGGGTATTTCTTGAGAGTGGCACCATGCGCCTTCAGTTTACCGAGTACGGTCACCATCCACGGGTCGAGGCGATGGCCGACGGTCATTTCCTCCTTCGGGTCAAGATAGAGGTTAAAAAACCACGGCGCGAGGCCGACGTCGTGAACCGTGGCGAGGTCGATGTGCATGTGCGGGGCTTGGGACATGACGACCTTCACGTGCACCTTGTACTCCTTCATACGGCACGCCATCAGTTCTTTGCCCCACCAAAAGTAAACGGCTTCGCGTTTGGATTGGCCGTCGGCGGCGAGCAGGAACGAGGTCTGGTCCACGAAGTCGTAGTATCTTTCAGCCGGAAGCTTGTCGGTAGAGACGCCGGCGAGCGTGAGACCGACCCCAAATAGGTCCATCAGATCAAACAGCCCGTCGCTGGTGCGGCCGGGCGCAATCATGCCCTTCCAGTAGGCGATGCCGGGAATGCGAACGCCGCCTTCCCAGGTTGTGCCCTTCGCACCGCGGAACGGCGTATAGCCCGCGTCCGGCCAGCCGTCCATTTGCGGGCCATTGTCTGAGGTGAAAAAGACCAACGTATTATCTAACACACCGGCGTCGGCAAGCGTTTGGAGAATATCGCCCACATGGGAGTCCACCTCATGGACGGCGTCCTTGTAGGGATATTTCGCCTCACTCTTCCCGGCATACTCGGGGTGGGCGAAGTTATCGCAATGGACCTTCATGAAACAATGCTCGATGAAGAACGGCTTGTCCCCGGCGGCCAGTTTCTTGATCTGTTCGACTGTGAATTCCGTCAGCACCTGATCAGCCTTGCTCATGTCCTCCGTCGACTGGATCTGCTGCAGCTCTTTCGTCTCACCTCCCTTAAAGCCGTGGGTCAGATAGTCGGTTGGCCCGACCGCCTCGAACGCGGCCAGACGCTCGGGATTAAGCACAAGGCCCGGAAAGCGTCGGACATCGACCCGCTGGGAGATCTCTTTTTGAGCCGGGTAGTAGCCGTAGAATTCGTCGAAGCCGACGTCGTGCGGACGCATGCCCTCGGCCTCGCCGACGTGCCATTTGCCGGTGAGCAGGGTGAAGTAGCCCGCGTCGCTGAGAAGCTTGGGGAGGCTGACTTCGTCGGCCCATGGGTTGGCCGTGATCTTGTCGCCGGCAAGAATTGGTCTTGTCAGGCCGGTGCGTATTGGCAATCGACCGGTGAGGATGGCCGAACGGGTTGGCGTGCAGGTCTGCTGAGAGTAGCAGGAAGTGAGCCTGAGCCCTTCCGCCGCAAGCCTGTCGATGTTCGGCGTCGAGGCGCCGGCGAGCGTTCCGCCTCCAAAGCAACCGGGATCACCAAAGCCCATGTCATCGACCACGAGCCATAGGATATTCGGCCTCTTGCTGGTCTTCTCTTTCAGTGCGGCGAGTTTTTCTTCGGCGACTTTGTCCTGCGCAGGACGTGGGATGCGAGCTTCGAAGTTCTCGGCGGACATCACCGAGCGGTCGAACTTGGTCGCCTCCTGGCCCCATGAGGGTGCTGCACTCGAAAGTGCAACAAGAAGAATCAAGTGCTTGGTCATATGCTTGGATCCATCTATAGGCGAACTAGTGTTTATTCGGAATCCAGGCCGTCGAAATCAGCCGGGCTGCGGACGCCGCGGCCTCCCTGGTTCAAAACATGAGTATAAATCATCGTCGTCCTAACGTCACTCTGACCAGGGCGTTCCTGTACGGTGCGGATGTCATGGATGCCCTCGCAATGAGCTGAGCCCTCGAACTTCATGCACGCTCCAGGATGAACCGACCTTTTTCATTCCCAGAACACGCCCTCCTGAGCGAACAAGCGTGGTTTCATATCGCATCGTGGTGTCTATGCGTCATCTAACAATGCTGTTAGTCAAACGGAGTTGTTCTGGCGATACGCACCAGGCGTGACTCCCGTCATCCGCCGAAAGCTTCGAGTAAAGTTGTTCGTTCCAGAATATCCCAGTTCTTGGGCGATTTCTTTGATCGGCATCTCCGTTTCATGCAACATCTGGCAGGCCTCGTCGAAGCGAAGGCGATCCAACAGTCCGCGATAGGTTATTCCTGAGGCGGCCAGATAACGCTTGAGAGTAGCGGGGCTCGCGGACACAATAACAGCCAGTTGATCGAGTGTCGGCAAGCTGCGATAAGCAAACCTGGACGCCAGCAAACGGTACAACCTTTCGGCCGTTGGTGCCATTTCATCGGGGCCGAATCGCCACTCTTCACCGTTTTCATCGGTCTCAATAGACGATGGAAGTCGCTGGCTCAGAAACCCAGTGGGTATTGCCAGTGCCGTGACGTTCGCATCGAGAGATGCCTGACAATTCTCGAACGGGCGAACCAGGTGATGCCGATCGTTGAGTTGTTTGCGTAAAAGCATTCGCTCAGGCTGCCATGGCTCGGCGATCAATCCACGTATGAGCTGATAGTAGACGATCATCGTCATATCGTTGATGTACTCTTGCCCTCGCGAAATCTCGCGAGGCTCGCGATAGCAGATCCATGTTGTGTCACCATCGATGTGCAGGAAGTATTCGTTTCCTTCGTAGGCCACGCTGCCCAGTCGCAAGCCAACTTCTAGCGATTCCTTGACCGTCCTGCATGCCTGCATCGCTGCGGCGACCGGGCCTAAATGAGCAAACTCGAAATTCAGATAGGCGGAGTAGACCGCCTCGCGACAACCGGTTCTCTGAACGATGTCGTACGTGAAATCGTAGGCCTGCTTCTTGGTGATCCATCCACCTTCGTGAATCAGTTCGCCAGGAACATGCACTCGATCGAGATACGCCTGGCTACCAGCCCCCTGTTGATCCAAGAACTGGACTAAAGGAGAAAGCATCCTGGCATCAAACAACTCTAAGTGCATATGCACAACTCGCGCGAGTTTTATGAAGTGAGCTTAAATGAGCGCCTAGAAAGATTGATCCGGCTCTTGGATCGCATACCATGAACCTCTGACCATCGTCGATAGACTCGCTCTATCTTAAGTCAAATGATAAATGGTTACACGTTCTTTCGCCCCACGAACTGAAAATGCGGAACAGGAAAACGGAACAATGAGACAACACCTTACGAAGCTCTTTCTGCTGCTATTGATTTTGGGATTGCCTGGACTCCTGCGTGCCGAAGAAGGCCTTCCCAAGCCCGATCCTGTATTTCAAGGTGAGATTGGCACTACCTACGATGAATCCAAAGCCGATCCCAAATTGTTCTCCGCACCAACGGCTCCTAAGGATGCCCCTAATATTCTACTCGTCTTAATCGACGATATCGGGTTTGGTGCGGCAAGTACGTTTGGAGGTCCCATCGCCACGCCAACCTTGGATCGTGTCGCGAAATCCGGGCTGCGATACAACGCGTTTCACACCACCGCCCTGTGCTCTCCGACGCGTGCTGCGCTACTCACTGGGCGTAACCACCACAACGCCTCGACGGGCAATATTATTGAACTGGGAACGGGCTTTCCAGGCTACACAGGCATTATCCCTCAAAGTACTGCCACGATCGGCCAGATCCTTCAGGCCAACGGCTACAGTACCTCGTGGATTGGCAAGAATCACAACGTCGCGGATAACGTGACAAGCATTGTCGGTCCCTACCAGGGGCGTCCGAATGGACTTGGTTTTGACTACTTCTATGGATTCATGGGAGGCGAGATGGACCAGTGGTACCCAACGCTATACGAAAACCAGAACCCTGTGCTCCAGACCGCTTCGCCTGACGAAGGGTACAACTTGACTCATGATCTGGCGGACAAGGCTATCGAGTGGATGCGATACCAGAACTCAATCGCACCGGATCGACCGTTCTTTCTATACTTCGCGCCTGGTGCCTGCCACGCGCCGCACCAGCCACCCAAACAATGGCCAGAGAAGTACCGAGGCAAGTTCGCACACGGCTGGGACAAAGAACGCGAAATGACCTTTGCCCGGCAGAAAGAGATGGGCGTGATTCCTGAGGATGCCAAGCTGACCCCAAGGCCAGAACAAATGCCGGCGTGGGACAGCTTCGACGCCCAGGCTCATAAGCTCATGGAACGCCAGATGGAGACCTACGCAGGCTTCGCCGAATATACGGATGTCGAGGTCGGCCGGATCATTGACGCCATCGAGACAACGGGCGAACTGGACAACACCATGATCATCTATATCTTCGGTGATAACGGTTCCAGTGCCGAGGGAAGTCTTGTTGGTTCGGCCAATGAACTGCTAAACCTCAACGGCATCAACCCGACGATCGAAATGAGCATGAAGTTTTATGATGACTGGGGCAGCCCAAAGACTTCACCCCACATGGCGGTTGGTTGGGCGTGGGCGATGAGCACGCCCTTCCGATGGACGAAGCAGGTCGCTTCTCACTTTGGCGGTACACGCAACGGGACCGTCATCTCATGGCCAAAGCGAATCAAGAATGGTGGCGAGATTCGCTCGCAGTTCCATCACGTCAACGATATTGTTCCAACCATTTTGGACGTCACCGGCATCGAGGCGCCGGACGAGTACAACGGTATCAAGCAGAAGCCAATGGATGGGGTGAGCATGGCGTACACCTTTGCAAATAACGGCAAGGACGCGGAAAGCCCGAAAGATACCCAGTATTTCGAGATGTTCGGTCACCGTGCCATCTATCACGACGGCTGGATGGCTGCCGCATTCCACAATAGAGTTCCGTGGGTGAACGCAGGGACGGTTCCGTTTGATCAGGATAAATGGGAGTTGTTCGACCTAAGCAAAGACTTTAGCCAGGCCGTCGACCTCTCTGAAAAGCAACCTGAGAAGCTCAAGGAACTCCAGACCTTGTTCGACTCCGAAGCGAAGAAGAATAACGTCTACCCATTAGACGATCGTTTCGCCGAACGAACGGATGTGAGCTTGCGGCCGAGTTTCATCGCAGGACGTGACAAGATTACGTTCTATCCTGGTGCCATTCGACTCCTGGAAGGTTCGGCACCGAACATGAAGAGCCGCTCGCACAGCATCACCGCCAATCTCGTCATTCCCAAGGAAGGCGCTGAGGGGGTCATCCTGGCAATGGGTGGCGGGACGGCCGGGTTCTCGCTCTATGTCCAAGACAAAAAACTTGTCTACTTCTACGACTGGTTCAAATTCGAGGACTACACCATTACCTCGGACGAGCCACTTCCTGCTGGCGAAGTCAACGTCCGTGTCGACTTCAACTACGATGGGGGTGGAGCCGGCAAAGGAGCGACGGTCGTCCTCTTCGTGAACGACAAGCAGGTCGGTACCGGAAAACTTAAGAACACGGTTGCGGGTAGATTTGGACTCGACGCAATGGATGTCGGCATGGATCTCGGTGCTCCGGTAAACGAGGGCTATAAGCCCCCGTTCGCATTCACCGGTGAGATCAAAGACATCACAATCGATCTTAAGTAGTTCCAGTTTCGAGCACCTCGATCTGAACACGAACGGGGTGCTCTTTCTCTTGCTGTTCCCGTCTCACTAGCTCTCATTGACGTTTGGAATTTAGACCGCTCTCCAGGAATATGACTGTGAAGATTATAGCCTATGTCGTAATTGTCATTGTATTGGTTTGTTTCACGAGTACCGCTGATGCCCAGTCGAACCGATTCGATGCTTTGGCGAATCTTTCCTTCGAGAAAAATCGTCCCACCGCGGAAACAGCGGAAACGCTAAAGCAGGAATTGCTGTTCCAACGGGCATCGCAGATCTACATTTGGGCTATGCCGCTACTCAACACGATGGGCATGCGTGATGGCTTCGACGAGTCGTTCTGCACTGGTTACAACGTCATGGCGATCTGGACGAAACGGTTGGACGCCAGGACACGCATCACGACGCCCAACTCGGACCTCATTTACGGCATGGTCTTTGTAAACGTCGGCGAGACAGGTCCCCTCGTTTTTGAAGCACCCCCTAAGCTGCAAGGGATTCTCCTCGACTTCTGGCAGCGGCCGATTCCCGTGGACGGTGGAAAGTACTTTGGCGATCTTGGTTTGCCAGGCCCTGACGAGGGCAAGGGAGGCAAGTTCCTGATTTTGCCGCCAGGCTACGAAGGTGAGGTGCCGGAAGGATATTACGTCTATCGCTCTGGTACGAACAACGTCTTCATCTTCCTGCGTTCTTTCTACCAGTCGCTCGACAACATCAGCCCCGCAGTGGATGTCCTCAAGCAGTCGGTACTTTACCCACTGGGCGAGAAGAAAGAAGCGAAACCGATGGAGTTCAAGGACGCCTCCGAGACCGGACACGAGATGCTACCTAGAACCGACTTCACCGCGTTTGAGCAACTCAAATGGCTCGTCGATTCGGAGGGCAAGAATCTCGCAGGCCCCGATTGGCTCGGCATGCTGGCTGGACTTGGAATTGTCGAAGGAAAACCATTCAAACCTGACGATACGACACAAGAGATTCTCGCGAATGCGGCTAAGTCTGGCTACGATACCACACGCGTCATCGGTATGGAGGCGACGCTGGGAGACACCGACTTCCACGTCTACGAAGATCGACAATGGCTCAACCCAGTTAATAACGTCTCTTCACGCTGGCCTGATGCTTTTGTCGACCTGAGTTGGAACGACAGCCAGCATGGCTATCGCAATCTGGATGCCCGAGCGTGGTTCTTCACCGACTACTATTCCATCAGCCCAGGCATGGTCTCGATGACGCCTGGAAAAGGGGCGTTCTATATGATTGCCTTTAAAGATGCAGACGGGAATTGGCTCGATGGCGAGAACAGCTACAAGCTCAACCTTCCTCCCAATATCCCGGCCGAACTGTTCTGGTCAGTGACGCTTTATGAAGCTGAGAACGCGTCCGGGCTGGCCAACGGGCAACCGTTTCCTTCCTTGGGGAAACTCAATAAACCCGTTCAAGAGGATGATGGCAGTACCGTCTTATCATTGAGCCCCAAGGCACCGGAGGAAGGCGAGAACAACTGGCTGGCCACGGTACCTGGACGTGGGTACTTTGTGATCTTACGGCTCTATGTTCCGCAGAAAGCCGCGATGGACGGCAGTTGGAAGCCGGGCGACATCGAGAAGATGGAATAATGGAAAGTAACATTGACAGCGAGGAAATCTACATGCCCAGGACGAACCGTCCTGGGATAGAACCTTTCCTCGTCTATCATGGACAAACTTTATCGGAGTGAAAAGGGCCATAAGAATTTTGTTAAGTGGATGACTCGGGGTCATAGCTCCCCCGGCAAGACTCGAACTTGCGACAAGGCGGTTAACAGCCGCCTGCTCTACCAACTGAGCTACAGGGGATCAGAGGAACAGCTAAGTTTACGTTTTTCCTTTTCCCTTTCAAGGGCACCTATCACGAAAGTTGTGAGGCGGATGTCAAGAAAGGATTCCGGTCTTATCGAAGAAGACAATTTTCCTGACAGAAGGTTCTGCTTCCTATCGAAAATTGGCTGCTCGCGGTGGCTACTGGGAACGGTTTTTCACCATCCGAACCGAGTTGCCCTTTTCGTTGTAAGAGACTTCGCTCATGTAGGCCTTGATCAGCATAACGCCGCGGCCGGATGGGACGTCCAGATTTTCGTCTAGCGTGGGGTCTGGGACCGCGTCTGGGGTGAAGCCTGGGCCCTGGTCGGTAATGTGAATTAGGACACGCTCTTTTCCCACGCGCATGTCGACTTCGACCGATTTGTTGGGATCTTGCTTATTTCCGTGTTTAATCGCGTTGACGATGGCCTCTTCGGCTGCCAAGTGAATGCCGAAGCAGTCATGCGTGGCCCACTCGGCACGGTCGAGCTGGGTCAGCAATTCTTTAATGAGACGCTGTCCTTCGGCCGTATCACTAGGAATTGTTTCCTGGTTAGACCAAAGCCAGTTGTTGTCATCGCCCATAACTAAGCGCAATCACGAATGGGAGGAGTGTTACGGGAAAAGCCAGTCAGGAACGCCTTCTTCCTGACTGATTGTCTGCTGGCCGCTAGACACGTCGACGAAAGACGGGTGATAGCACTAGTTTAGCGACAAAATCCCTTAACGGAAAACAGGGACTCCCAATTAACCACGAAAGGCGGCCAATGCGTCGGGAACGTCGTCCTTAATATCAAACAACTTATTCAGCCGCGTTATGGCAAATACTTCCATAATCTCCGGGCGAATGTTGCTCATCTTCAGATGCCCATCCTGCTGCTTCACCTGCTTGTCGAGGCTAATCAGTTTCCCCAATGCCGAACTCGATAGGAATTCAACATGTGAGAAATTCAGCAAAATGCTCCGCTTCTTAGCGACCTCTACCAGGTCGCTAAATTCTTGCCCAATTTCTTGTATCTGGACGTCATCCAAGATCTTGCGATCCTTGAATTCAACTACGGTGACGTCCTCCACCTCGGTTACTTTGAGGCGCTTTTGGTCCGACATTGCTTTCAATTCCTTTACCTGAAGACTTCGCAGAATTCTAACGCAGCGCGATTCGCGAATACAAAGGAAAAATGAGCATTCTGAGAATCTTACAGGCCACTTCAGCGCCAAAATCGTCTCAAACGCTAAAGCCTATGATAATTTCCACTTACGCGCTGTCAACGGTATAGCAGGTTTCCGTGAAACTTGTCCGATCACCGAATCCCGACCTTTTCAATCACTTATTCGCCCCGCTTACCGGTAAGCACCACGTGCTTTATCAGCAGGAAGTTACCCCCGCGGTACTCGGTAACGGTCCCAGAAACGACCCAAACTAACTCACCCGTCGAGCTTTCTTGAGCCAGAACCACTCGTTCCATCATTCGATTTTCTAATATCTTGAGGACCGTATCTCCTCCGTCTTGTACGAAGCTCAGACGATCACCGATCCACTCGAAAGTCCCTTCCGAGTCCACGATTTCCGCCCCTTCGCGAAGCCGCTTCATCTTTTCTTGAAACTGCTGTGCCGACTTCATTCGGTCGGTCACTGGGGCCACGTTTTCTTCGGCCAATGCCGCTCGCTCTGGTGGAGCCATGGCGACTAAGCAGGTCATCACAACGCAGAAGAAACTCAACAGGCACGGTAGCAATTTTCTCACAGCCGAATCTCACGTCACCAGTATCGTCGAACGAAAAACTGCCAAAGTGTAGCTTGAGAATTATCGTGATGACTTAGGAAATCATCGCGGTGTGAAAAATCATCTTCGTTGCCTTTTAGGAACAAATGAGCAGCCATAAAGACTAGCCATAACCCACTTGCACATAGTCACTTACAGCTAATGACAACTTTTATCTCGAAAGCTTGGCACCCAGGCTGCAGTTGGAAAGGAGAACCTCATCTCTAGAACCTAGTGCGAATTGCAGACGACCATGTACGACTCCATGACTTCCATTTCGATCGCTCCGGTTGGCGTTGCTTTTCTGTTTGTCATTGGTAGCTTCCTCAGCCTGGCAACCGGGCACGTGCTTGCCCAAGACCTCGATCCCTCCGCGATCGTCGAGCTGACAACCGCTAGCGGTAGAACGTTCCGCGGCAAGATCTCACCCAAGAGTGACTTCAATACCGTTCATATCACGACGAACCGCGGGTCGATTGCTCTCAGTCGTCCTATCTCGTGGACAGCCATTCGGCATCTGACGATCAACGAACTTCCTGCCTCGTTTGAAAAACTGGCAATGCTGATCACGAAAGTCCAGACCATGGAAGGTCAACCTGAAGGGCCGGTTGATGTGATTACGATCGGCCCTTCACTCGCCCCTCGAGAAAACGAAGTGGCGGTCGAGCAAATGGAAGCTGGCCCCACGACTGCCCCCGTTTCCAGTGTCTCGTCTTGGGCGACGTTCAAAAACTGGGATAGCGACCCGAGCGTCGACGGCCTAGAGATTACCTTTACGCCTGAGGACTCGCAGGGACTTCCTACGGCGGCGCGGGGTCATCTGGAAGCGGAACTTTATACGTTCCAAAAGGCCTCTTTCTCGAGCGTTCCGCATGGGCAAGGAGCACGATTCATGAAGATCGGCAGTTGGCGAATCCCGCTCAATCAAACGATTCCGCGTTACGACTCACGCGTCGCACGACTCCCCTATCAAGCGATCTCGCCGGCCACCGATGGCAGTGTCTCGCCCCTTGGGACGTTGGTAATCAAGTTGGTCGTTCCTGGCCAAGGAACGTTCTCCGCCAGCATGGAAGACGTTCGCCTGCGACCGTACAGTTCCCTACGCGATGCGAATGTCCTACGTGGCAATTCGCGTTTCTATGGAGATGAGAATCCTCGATATATGCCATACACCACTCCGTAGTTAAATCACTACAAGCTCTATCTGAGTACTACTGAACAAACGATAGTCGACATGGCCTGAATGTATCCACCAAGTTTGATCATTCTAACGCCCTTGTCGGTCAAGCCGATATTATTCTGCAGATTGGTGGCGGTGCTTCCTTGTCCGTTAAAGAAGATGACTGGATTTTTGCGATTTCAGTCAGTAGCAGATTTTGCGGTTCCTTAGGCTAGTGCCAAGAAAAAGAGGCCGGCCGCACAAGGCGGCCGGCCAGGCTTCCCCGAGACGAACGTGGGACAGAAACGATCATCGTCGAGGTTGCCTTGCTCCTGGAAAATGTCCTGTACATAATCCAGATCTCATCTTGGGATTAATAGGGCCGCAGGAGACGCTTCCTGGGGACCTTCTCAGTTTGGAACAATTGTTGACTGAGAAGGTCTCTATTTAAATCCATCGTTAAGACGCATGTAAGCGAACGGATAGACCCACCCCCCAATAAACCAGGGCACTATTCAAGTTCTACGCATAACTCCGCAAGATCGGGCGAATCGCGTTGATCGAGATCCCAATCATCGTAGGGAACCGTCAATCGGCGGGCCAAGAACTGGAGCGTTGACATTGCCGAGACGATCTCCATTGGCTCCAACGGGCGCGTGAGATCGAGGAAGGTGCGCAAGCGAACGAGTACCAGCTCAATGAACTCGAACTCGTGGCGGCATTGGTTAAGTGATTCCTCTTGGTACGACGCTTGGCGTTCAGCATCGCTTCTCAAGCCCTTGATTCTAGCGCATAGATAGAGAAAGGCTTCGAGTGCTCGGGCATCCTCGCATTCGGGAAACTCTTGAACCTGTAGTTTGTTGGAAAGTATCTTGATCGCCCCAAGTGGGGTAAGCGCTGGCATTAGCCATCACAACTTTCTCTGTCCCAATTTTGCATTGGAGAAAATCAGTGATCTAATATAAGTATATTCGGATACAGTTAAGAACGAGGATGTCAATTCTGATAAGTTTCGCGTGATTCCTTACAATTCCGGTATCGTTTACACCGATTGCAAGGAGCTTACTTTTCCCCTCTCCAGAGAGCCTTCGCGACGAGGCGTTTGAAACGATAAACGTCGCAATCACCATCCCGCTAAAGCGGCGGTTCGATTCCGAGGTGCTCACGAATTGCTTTTGGAAACAAGAGCCCAGGCAAGCTTGCCCGGCAGAGATCGGCAACGACATGGGGCGCTGCGGAGTCTGTGAACACACCATGGCAACGCTGGCAGGTAAGCAAGAAGTGCCGCCTATCAATTGCAGCTAACCAGGCTTGGGCATCGCCAGACTATGAAGCACGAGGACGGCCCCCATCGAGATGAGTGCCCAGCCCAACCACTGCGGTGGCTTGATCGTCTTCTTGGCCGAGATGATATTCGAGTTTTCAGCGGCGGCAACAAAGGCTGTTGGCACTTCGCTGGGATCGGCCTTCTTCGAGTTGAACTGCTTGGTGAGAAATTGACTCGCCTCTTGGGTCAGGGTCACCGAGTCGACCATGCGGAATTGAATACCCAGGGCGAGCAGTACAACTCCGATCATGAAATATTGATTGCGATTGATTTCCACGGTCAGCTCCGCCGAATCGCTGAAAACTTGGTGTGTGGTGAAATTCGGACCCAACGATCGGATCCGTTACTCTATTCTTCGAAACAAAAACGTGGCCAGTCTGAGCTTATCTGCCAAACCAAGGATCCTCGCTGCTGTATCGATTTCTCGGAACATAGGGGACGTAGCGAATTTTCCGACAAAGGGACCATGCTGGCTCGAAGAACTTCAATTCCACCGCATCACTCCGCGCTTGCTTCGGATCCTTGACCTATCCATATAAGGAGCGTGCAGGGACAAACCTTGCGTGTCGGTAATATTTTTCCAAGCTGGACAGAGTAACCATGAGCACATCCAATCCATCACGTGGCCGCGTGCTTGTTTGTGACGATTCGATGTTGATGCGCAAACTTGTCATCGATTCGCTGACAGAAGACGGCTGGACGCTCGCCGGCGAAGCGCAGAATGGCAAGGAAGCCTGTGAAATGTACCAGCAACTGAAACCGGATGCCGTGACCATGGATATTGTCATGCCGGAGCATGACGGCATTTACGGGCTTCAGCAGATCATGGACCATGACCCCAACGCCAAAGTTGTCATGGTGAGTGCATTGAATCAGACCTCGCTGGTCGCCGAATCGGTGCGAAAAGGGGCTCAGGACTTTATGGTCAAGCCGTTTATGCCCGAGCAGCTGCAAGAAACGATGCGGCGACTTATTGATGCCAATCTGCAGGCCTAATTCCTGTCGATCCCATCTTCATACGGGCAAACTTCGGCGGAAATCGGAAAATCTTATCCACGCTTGTGTCTTGCGAGCGAGGAAAATACGCGAAGAAAGCGTCGGCAATTGAGGCCGATAGACGAGTTGTGGCGTTGGTTAAACGTCGCAAATCGGCTAGTCTTACGGAATTGCAAGCATCGCAATCATCGCGCGGAATAGATGTATGGCCCCCGGCGTCCATGAGCCCACCATCCGAGAGCACGACGACGAACTAAGTAACCTGTCGTCGTCGAGCTTTATTGGCCTGGTATTGACGCAATTCTTGGGTGCCGCGAACGACAACATTTTTCGTTGGTTCGCAATCGGCATCGGCAAAGAACAACAACCTGAACACGTGGGTACCATCCTGATGGCCGGTACGGCGTGCATGGTTGCCCCATACCTGATTTTTGCGCCGCACGCCGCATTCTTTGCCGATCGCTACAGCAAGCGAAGTGTGATTATTTGGTGCAAAATTGCTGAAATTGTGATCATGATGCTCGGGATCATGCTCGCCTGGAGCGGGCAGCTCTTCTGGCTGTTCAGCGTGGTCTTCTTTCTCGGCGCACAAAGCGCCATGTATGGGCCTGCGAAACTTGGCGCCATCCCAGAGATACTTAAGACAAAGCATATTTCGTCGGCCAATGGGATCATCGGTCTCGCGACGGTGGTAGCTACAGCCCTGGGAACCGTCGTAGGGAATTTGCTGAGCGACTGGACTCACCAGGGAGAGACCAACCTCTGGCTGGCCGGACTGATTATGGTCGGGTTCGCTGCGGTCGGAATTGGGACCAGCTTGTGGATACAAAATCTTCCGAGCAATCAGCCGAATCTTAAGTTCCCCTGGAATCCTTTCCGCAGCGTGGTCAAGGATCTCAAAGAACTTCGGGCTAACAAGGCCATTTTTTACGTAGCGATGGGCAGCGCGTTCTTCTGGACGTTGGCTGCGCTGGCGCAGCTGAATATCGACCAGTTCGCAGCCGAAAGCGGCACCACGACCCAAGCCGACGTAGGACCATTACTCGCCGTGCTTGTCGTAGGAACCGCGGTGGGATGTATCTTGGCTGGATACTGGTCGCAAGGACACGTCGAGATGGGGATCCTCCCGCTCGGGGCGACTGGATTGGCCATTTGCTCGTTCCTACTATTCATCTGCCCTTCTCCGATTGTCGGTGCTGATGGTCACTGGAACTTCGTATTCTTTGTGGCCAGTTCCCTGCTCTTTTTGATGGGGTTATCGGCTGGACTGTTTGAGGTGCCACTGGCTTCCTTCCTGCAACATCGAGCTCCGGCTGAAAAACGTGGCACAATCTTAGCCGCCACTAATTTCATCACCTTTGGTGGCATCCTGGTTATTTCTGTGGTGTTTTCGATTCTTCGGACACCGGTGTACGAAGGCAATGTCAACAATGTCGAGCAAGTTGCTGAACTAGAGATCTCGCCTGAATTTTCAAAGCAAGTCGCCCAGCAAACTCAGCAGCTCCGCGCCGATATCATCGCAGGCAAGAAGTACGACTCACCGTTAAACATCGCGAAATCGATCGCGTCAGACAAAGACGAGCAGACCTACGCGTTTGCGTCGCTGCTGATGACCCAATTGCATCAGGCCTTCTCCGATCAAAACCCGATTGATCGGAGTGAAATCATCGACAAGTATCCCGAGTACAAACAACTTGTCGCCGAGATCTACTTTCAAGCGACCAATTTGCCGCTACTCAGTTCGCGTCAAATCTTCTTTCTCTGCGGTGTCGTTACCATTCCGATTTTGTTCTACATCCTGTACTTACTTCCGCAGAACTCACTGCGATTCCTTGTTTGGCTGGCCAGCGAATCCTTCTATCGCATTCGGGTGCATGACCGCGAGAACCTGCCTGCGGAAGGGGGGGCACTGTTAGTCTCGAATCACGTTTCGTGGCTCGACGGGGTGCTGTTAATGCTCACCAGCAGCCGACCGGTTCGCATGTTGGTCTGGGGTGGGAACTTCAAAAGTGAATGGTTCCGCAAATTTGTCGAGTACCACGGTGCCATCCTTATCGACAAAGGCCCCAAAGGCATTCAGAAGGCGCTTCAACGAGGACGAGAAGCGATCGAGAACGGGGAACTGGTTTGCGTTTTTGCCGAGGGAGGCATCACGCGAAGTGGACAAATCCAAGGCTTCAAACCAGGCCTCTTGAAAATGGTGGAAGGAACTTCCGCCCCGGTCGTGCCAGTCTTTATCGACGAACTCTGGGGGAGTATCTTTACATTCAGCGACGGAAAGTTCTTCTGGAAACTTCCTCGCAGTTGGCAGACCCCCATCTCCATTCATTTCGGCGAGCCTATCGACCCGCCTTACGGCATTCATGTCATCCGCCAGGCCGTCCAGCAGCTAGGAGCGATCGCCTTCGAGCGACGAGTTGAACGCGTGATTCCCCCAGCCAAAACTCTTCTTCGTGTTTGCAAACGTCGGCTATTCATGACCAAGGTGGCTGACTCGACCGGCGTCGACCTGACCGGCGGCGTCTTCCTGACGCGCATCCTGGTACTCCGTCGATTGCTCAAGCGACATATCCTCCGTTCACCTGCCGAAGAACAGTACGTGGGGGTCTTGTTGCCTCCGTCGGTCGCTGGTGCTGCGGTCAACGGAGCCTTGGCCCTCGATCACCGCATTGCCGTCAACTTGAACTACACGACGAGCAACGAAGTGATGAACCACTGCATTAACAAATGCGGTATCAAGTCGGTGCTGACCAGTCGCCGCTTCATGGAGAAGTTCAACTGGGACCTCGATTGCGAAGTGGTCTATCTTGAAGATCTGAAAGACAAGCCTACCCTCTGGGACAAAATAAGCTGTGCGTTCACGTCCTTTGTGATCCCTAGCTGGGTGCTGGATCGCACGTACGGACTGAACAAGATTGGGCCAGACGATACCCTCACCGTCATCTTTACGTCTGGGTCGACCGGTGTCCCCAAAGGCGTGCAGTTGACCAACGCGAACATTTCGTCCAACGTTCAGGCAATTCAACAGATGGTGCATCTGAATCGCCAAGACGTGATTGTCGGTGTCCTGCCGTTCTTCCATTCGTTTGGCTACACCGTCACGCTATGGACGATGTTTGGTATCGACGTGAAGTCGGCCTACCACTTCAGTCCCCTAGAACCCAAGGTGATCGGCAATCTTACCAAGAAGCACCGCGGTACCGTGATCTTAGTGACGCCTACATTCCTCCGCAGCTACTTACGCCGCGTTGATAAGGAAGACTTCGCGACCTTAGAAATCGTGGTTGCCGGTGCCGAGAAGTTGCCCATTGACCTGTGCGAATCGTTCGAGCAAAAGTTTGGTGTCCGACCCGTCGAAGGCTACGGGGCAACCGAACTTTCGCCGTTGGTCTCCGTGAACATTCCCCCGGCCCGCTCGGTTGATAACTTCCAGATCGACCGCAAGGAAGGAACCGTGGGACGTCCGATTCCCAACGTTGCCGCGAAAATCATCGACCTCGATACGGGAGAAGAAAAAGGGGTCAATGAACCCGGCATGCTCTATATCACCGGACCCAACGTCATGCAGGGCTACCTGGATCAACCTGAAGAAACCGCCGAAGTCCTTAACGACGGCTGGTACAAAACAGGCGACGTGGCACTGATCGACGAAGACGGCTTTTTGAAAATCACCGGTCGAGTAAGTCGCTTCTCAAAAATCGGTGGCGAAATGATCCCGCACGTTCGGATCGAAGAAGCAATCGAGCAGATTCTCGGCCCGAACGAGTGCGAAGAACTAGCGGTTGCCGTCACTGCCGTCGAGCATCCCACCAAAGGGGAACGCATCGTGGTTGTCCACACGCCCCTTCCGCTTACCCCTCAGGATGTCTGCCAGCGATTAAAGCAAGCTGGCCTACCGAACCTATTCATTCCATCCACCGAGAGCTTCATGGAAGTGGAAAAGATTCCGATTCTCGGTACCGGCAAGCTCGACCTGAAAGAGCTCAAGGAAATCGCTACGACGCGATTCGCCGACAACGCCTCGGCTGCGTCTTCTCAGAGCGAGTCGAATTAGCGACGCAGTTCTGCAAAACGCTTCCGAGGGATCGCCCCCAAGGAACTGGAAGCGGCGTCCTCTTCCGGCACCGCCGGTTCGATAGGACGCAAGGCTACTTGCTCAGGCTGCTTCGGCAACAAAGCCGGCTCTCGAACCGGTGCCGCTGCGAGCGGCAGTGGCTCATCGTCAGGCGTATTATCGAATTGCTGCTGGACTCCACGTTCGGCAACCACCTTGCGCTGGTACACGCGTGTCACGACCTCGCCAAACTGCTTACGAACCGTTGGGTCGACTTTCTGTAAACGCGAGACCATGTTGTGCATTCCAGTGACGTTGTCTTCTGCGTTTCGTGAGATCTTCCCGATGAAAGACGACGTCTCGGCAAAGTTATAGTCAGCCGTCTTGCCAATCAGCGGATGAAGTGTGCGAGCCAGAAAATCAGCCCCACGACTTTCAAATTTGACGAAGACATCCAGGCGATTCGAGACGAATGTCTGGCCCTGAGCCGCTTTGGTATAGCCTGACTGAAGCACGAGCACGCAGTTGGCTACGATCTTGGTGGGTGCCAGCGGCCCTTCGTAATATCCCTGGGCGAAGAAGATGTTTGTTTCGCCATCGGCATAGACGATATCCACATTGCTAACAGTGCCGGCGCCATCATTCGCATGAAAGGTTGTGGGGCTTACCCGCTGCACATGAACACTGGTAATCCCCATCAGTTCCCAGATGTTGACGACCACTTCCGGATAGCTAACCAGAAATGCGTATATTTCTGGATCACAATCGATCACCTGCACCGGTAGTCGTCGAAAGATGCTCGGATCTTTGACAACCTGAGATACGCGATTTTGATCCTGAGGTCGCAACTGTGAAAAGGGAATCTTGCGCAGCGCGTCCTGCTTTTCTTCACGACCGAAACTGACTAACTCAGCCTCCGGTTCGTCGGCTTTGAGCGGCGACACTTGTAGCAATCCCAGTACAAGAACGACTCCCGCAATGCACATCCAAGAGCGCAAAATCGATTCGAGAAGACAAGTTGGGTTGGATGAATTTCGGATTATCGGCATGCAAGCATTCCCCATAGGCTTCGCGATGGCTGAGATGGCCTTACCCTTAAATCGGTTGAATCGCTATGATCGCCACAATCATTCTTAGATTCCTAAACCGAACGAAGTGCTAGCGTTTGCTGGATTCCGGCAAATACCGCTTCAAAGAGCCGTTCCCTCGCTAAATTCAATCCATGGAAAAACCAACCGAGAGCCAACTTCGCCCCATTAAAACCACGGCGATTCTGCTGGGTATGCTGCTAGCGGCGTCGGTTGGATTCAGCATCCTGACAACGTGGGTTTGGCTGCCGGAGCGCATGGATGAATTAGTTTTGAACGCCCCCGAGTCTGAGATTGGGGTGAGAATGGAGAACGCTCTGAAGAACTCTTCGACTCCCTATCAAGATATCGCTCGTTGGATGGGCTCGAACCGAACCGTCCTCGCCTTGGAAGCGTCGCACCAGATGCAGCTCCGGATCGACCAACTTCAGGCCCAGCCTGGATTAGCCATTGCCGACCAGGCACATCGCCTAGCCCAGGCATTAAAAGAAGAACTGCCCAACTATCAGCAGCCAACTCGCAGCCGCGTGTATCGCATGGCAAGTCAGATGTCCAACTGGGACCTGGGAACGTCCTCGCCAGAGCAAGGGCCGTTTCTTTTAGCGATAGAGGATATTCTTCGTGAGAGTAGTCCACCGTCTCCCTCGGCTCATCTGGCAGCCAGCGACCAGATGGTGCTGGATTACCTGAAAAGCACCCAACCTAGCGATACTGCGATGGAAAGTTCAGCCAATTTCAGTCGCTTAGGTGATGTCGACTTGCGCGGAGGACTCCCATGGAAACAGCAATCGATACCAGGCGATATCCACCACTCGATCGGGTCTCTTCCCAAGCAACAGGGGCATGTCCACAAAGACGCAGAGGTACTTCGAGCCAATCGGCGCGTCGCAATCGATCAGCCGCTGAAGTTACCCACCATGACAGAAAGTCCGAAACAGCTTCCGCTTGGTCCCCGCGTGACAGAGTCGCTTCCCGACTTAAGTCGTCTCACCACGCTTGAGATTATGTGGAAGTTGCATCTACAAAATACGCGCATGGTACAGCATGCTAGAGAAACACTTATGTCGCGAAACTTCAACGCAGATGACTTAGAACTTGCGACAAGACTTACCCACCCTGATGTAGCCCAACGCCTACAGCTCGTTCGAGAACTTCCCGTCATGCCTCGGGATGATCGGACTCACTGGCTTTACTACATGACCAAAGACCCAGATGAGGGGGTCAGGTATAGTGCCGTGGCTGCTCTTTTAACATCAAGCGACCCACGGCTGCTAAGACGCTTGAAAGCGGACATGGCAACAGATTCCAGTCCGCGAGTTCAAGCATTAATTCGAAGATAGTGTGCCTGTTAACAGGACACTATGAATTTAGTGGGTCAACTTGCTAAGCATTTCCATCGCTTGCTTCGCTCGGCCAACGCCGCCGATCGTGTCCACAAATTCCTTTGCCGTCATCAAATCATCGGCAGTGATTTTGCCACTTTTTGTGGGACCATTTGCTTTTCTTTTGTCCATCGACTTGATGGTGCTCACATACTGTGGCGTTACATCCTTGTAGCCGGCTTTCTTCAAAGCGTCCGCTACTACGGTAGGCGATGCTTCGGGGTTATCTTGTTGGAAATTTCGAATCGCATCTGCTTTTGATGGTTTGTTGGTAGCTCGTTTTGCCATGCTTAGTACTTTAACTTCCAATAGTTCAATCTATGACGTTTTCAGTATGCCTCGCCCAAGGCCCAATCTTAGTCTAGACCCACATTTCCTAATCGTCGACTTGTGTTTATCTAGAATGCTGACAAACCGCAATGAACTAGCAATCTAGGAGTCATTCGGGGCGCTACTTCACACTGACTTGAGTTGCAGGTGAAGTGTAGTTCCTTACTATATCGCTTTCATGTACATAGGACACCCTCGTGCTATACCTCGTAGCCACTTTCGCCCATGAAAGAAAAACAATTGTCCTATTTACCTAAAACACGCATATCACTTAACTCTTTTGGGTAATCCGCTCGTCGTCAAAAGCAGGCCCCCCGAAGCGTTAAACAGGGCGCACAGTTTGGGTGGTTTGACGACCATGGGAAGAACATCAGAACAAGACCCCACTCTTACGAGTGGCCAGACAGTCATTGAAAACTGCGTCTGATACGAAAGAAAAAAGTGGGGATGACAGGAATTGAACCTGCACTCCTTGCGGAACTAGATCCTAAATCTAGCGCGTCTGCCAGTTTCGCCACATCCCCTGGCAACCCAAAACAACGCGTTTTTAACCGCGTCTTGGGTGAAGATCACAAGTATATCATCTCGAATGCGGATTTGGCAACGTGGCCCCTCTTGGGTATTTGCGATCAAGATGCGAAAACGGAACTTCAGCACACTCCATTGCATTTCCTTTGTAAGGTCTTTAACAAGCCAAGTAAGCATGTCTGAATTAAATGCGGTCGTTTTCGACATGGACGGTACCATCTTGAATACTGAGATGCTCTACCCCCAGGTTTCTACTGAAATCCTTCGTCGCCGAGGCCTCTCGTTAACGAAAGATCTTACCGATGCGATGATGGGCCGACCGGCTCCTAAAGCGTTTCAAGTCATGATTGACTGGCACGATTTGGCCGATTCCATCGAGACGCTCCACCAAGAGTCGGAAGATATTTTCGCTGACATCCTGGAAACGTCCCTCGGACTTATGCCTGGTTTTACCGAGTTGTTTAAATCGATCCTGGAAGCCAAATACCCTGTCGCCGTATGTACCAGTGCACGGCGAGATACAGCGATCGACTTATTAGGTCGCTTCAACATCACACCTGAACTTCAATTTGTGATTGGCGGCGATGAAGTAGAGCATGGCAAGCCCCATCCAGAAATCTACTTAGCAGCGGCAGATCGTCTGGAGCTTTCACCCAGCGAAATTGTGGTCTTTGAGGATAGCCATACCGGCTGCAAAGCTGCCATCGACGCCGGCACGCACGCCATTGCGGTACCAGGCGACCACAGCCGCGAACATTTATTTGATGGTGCGCAATTCGTGGCTGAATCGTTACACGACCAACGTATCTTCGAACAACTTGCTATTCGATTTCCTACCTAATTATTTCTCTGCGATGCATCGCGATATCTAAGCTTTCCAGAAGTCGATTGACGAAGATGCGCGCCCCCCTATAAACTGAGTGGGTGCGACCCCCAAAATGCACAGTGTCGGACACTGCTCCCCCCCGCAATAAAGGATTGACGCGATGAAAAATCTCGCCATCGTCCAAATCGACGACGAAATTATGTTGGCCCCTGGATCCCACCAAGATGCCAGCCTAACCCCCAGCAAACTGGCCGCTCGGAAATTGAATTCGACCCCACTCATTGAATGGCTGGTGCGTCGTATCTCGGAAGCGGAATTGATCGAAGGTATTGTCGTGGTCATGCCCGATCAGCCGCAATATCGCGATTTAGTTTCCCTCATCCCACTCGACATCCCTTGTCACCTGAGCAAGAAGGAAACACCCCTGGCACGGTTGGCCGACGCATCCCGTCAGTACCCATCCGATTCCATCGTACGAATTCCGCTGGAAACACCGTTCTGCGATCCCGTGTTGATTGATCGGCTCTCGATCACAGCTCAAATGCGGAGCGACAAAGACTACGTAGGGTACTGCCTGGAAGATGGTTGCCCCGCTTCTCAGTCGTCGATCGGTTTGTTCTCGGAATGGATCCGTAGCGAGGCTCTAGAAAAGGCCAGTCGCGAAGTAAAATCAAAAGCGGATGCCTATCGGGTCGATACTTCGTTTCTCAATTATCCCGAACTGTTTTCTTTGGAATTGCTGCCGGTCCCTGCCTCTCTCAATCGAACCGACCTGCGTTTTTCGGTTGCCAATGACGAGGACTGGGAAGAACTGCTTGCGATTGTCGATGCCCTGGGTGCCGAAACCCTACAGTGGCAAGATGTTGTGCAGATCATCGACGCCCAGCCCCCGATACGTCAGCGTATGGCCAAGCGAAATAAACTGATCGCTTAGTACCAGAGTGACAGAAAAACGTGGATTCGACACAGAGGGACGCTCAGGCGTCCCTTTTACTTTGCTAGCAGCCTGGGGCCGTAAAATCGAAACAATCGTCAAATTCAACTCAATTTACCAAACCGGTTTGGTCGAAAATGATTGGGAACGAACTCCCTGTGACGATCAGCTTCCACATTGCAAGGCTGCGATGCCATGAAAAAGTTGCTTACCCTACTCGCTTCCCTAGCACTGATGACCAACGTCGGTTGCTCCATGTGTAGTCATCCGTTCGACTACTCCTATGCCGCGTACGACGACGCGCAAATGAGTGGGCATCGGGCAGGCTCTGCATTCTCTCCGTACACATCGGAATCGATCGTGACCGAATCGGTCCCTGCTCAGCAGATCATCGAAGAAGAAGTCATCTACTACGACGAATCCAACTAGCGTTCAAAGGCCAGCGATTTCGATCGGCCTTAGGACCAATCCTCTCGAGCAGGCCAACGGTATCAGCTCGATAGGACCGTGGAATAAAGATCTTCGCGGAACGCTCTAGCTTGATTCCGTAGAAACACTCTTCGCCACCAACCGCAGAATCTCTTCACGCGGATGCCGTTGTCGGGCTTGGAAACTTCTTTTCAAGCCTGTCAAAATGGGGTAGTTTGTACCCCGATCTCTTCCAACATGCCCTGGGACCCCATCCCCTCACCTCGTTTGCCCCACATGAGCGATGTACCTGCACCGTCTGGTCCCCCGCCAGACGATCACCCGATCGACGATATTACCACCACCGTCGAGCCGCCAACGACCTTCTTCTCCACGCTTTCCTGGCTCGGTCCAGGGCTGATCGTGGCCGGCTCTATCGTTGGGTCAGGCGAACTGATCGCCACCACCAAAACGGGCGCCGAGGCTGGCTTCACGCTGCTTTGGCTCATCATTCTCGGTTGCGTGATCAAGGTGTTCGTGCAAGTAGAATTCGGCCGGTATACCATCACCTCGGGAAAAACGGCCCTGACCGGCCTGAATGAACTTCCCGGCCCGGCTATCTCGTTCAAGGCCTGGGGCAAGCCGTACCGCGTGAACTGGCTGATGGTCTACTGGCTGCTGATGACGTTGGCCAGCCTGGCACAACTAGGCGGTATTGTGGGAAGCGTCGGCCAGGCGCTTCAAATCAGCATTCCTCTGACGGAAAAGGGGCGAATATTCAACGAATTCGCCAAATCGCAAGCCGACATTCAAGTTCAAGAAACGCTCGTCAGGTTGGCCTCGCAGCGCGGTGACGAGCAAGCCCAACAGGCCGCCGAGACTCGCATCGCGGAACTAGAAGCGGCTCAGGGCGATCAATCCCTACGCTACCTAAGTCTCCGCCGGCTCGTTCAGACAGAACAAGTCAATCTTGCTGAAGCATCCAACGATTCGTCCGTACAACAGATCGAGAGTCGCATTCATGATGCTCGCCTCGAAATGGGTCGCATCAAGTCCTCGGTGGCAAGCATCGACGACAAAATCTGGGCAGGCGTCATCGCAATTTTCACCTCGGCGCTGCTTTACCTGGGTCGGTATCACTTTATTCAGAACTTCTCGACGGTCTTGGTAGCCGGGTTTACCCTTGTCACGATCGGTAATTTGTGTGCCTTGCAGTTCACGCCGGAATGGGCCATTTCTGGAAGCGAAGTTCTCAAGGGGCTGAGCTTCAGCCTGCCCGATGCTTCAATCGCCGGTACGACGCCGGTGATCACGGCCCTGGCAACCTTCGGCATCATCGGTGTCGGTGCGGCCGAGTTGATCGCTTATCCTTATTGGTGTGTCGAGAAAGGGTATGCCCGATTCACCGGCAAACGGGACGACAGCGATAGCTGGGCTCGCCGGGCTACCGGCTGGCTAAAGGTCATGCAATGGGACTCGTGGGGCTCGATGCTGGTTTACACGTTTGCGACCATTGCGTTTTACCTGCTGGGTGCCGCGATTCTCGGAAGAACCGGCATGAATCCCGAGAGCACGGAATTGATCCGCACGCTCAGTGTGATGTACGAACCGGTCTTCGGCTCGGTGGCACCCACGCTGTTTTTGTTTGGCGCGTTTGCCGTTCTCTATTCCACGTTCTTTGTCGCCAACGCTGGCCATGCTCGGGTCGATGCCGACGGGGTGCGACTGTTCGGGCTCATTGCCCCTACCGATCGCGCGTTGCACCGTACGGTTTCTGCGTTCAACATCGCGTTCCCGCTTTTCTGCTTCATGGTCTATACCTTTATCCCCAAGCCGGCTCAGTTAGTGCTGCTCAGTGGTGTTATGCAAGCGATCATGCTGCCGATGCTTTCCTTTGCGGCACTCTATTATCGCTATCGACGTATCGACCCCCGACTTCGCCCCGGTATCTGGTGGGACATTGGTTTATGGACGTCGTCGTTCGGAATGCTGATCGCCGGTGGCTATCTCTTCTATGCGAAGCTTCCCGAAATTGGCGCGATGGTGGGGATAAGCTACTAACGGACATCACCGATCATTCGGCTGCAAAATCGTTACAACCGGTGTGCCAGACATAGCAAACTACCCTCTCCGCGCAATTGAGTGCGACGTGTCCTGAGGCAAGAACCTACGTTTGAGAAACAGCACTCAAGCGTAAAGGTCCTGACATGTCGCAAGCGGCGATCCCCACTGAAGTCACACAACTTGTCACACCAGCGAAGACTGACGTACCTGTCAAGCTCGCCAAGGTCGTGCATGTCATCAATGGCGAGCACTACTCGGGTGCCGAACGGGTACAAGACTTGCTAGGCAAATGTCTTCCCCAGTTCGGCTATGAAGCCAGCTTCGTTTGCGTGAAGCCTGGCAAGTTTGCCGAAGCACGAGCGGCCGATCAGTGTCCTATCTTCGACCTTCCCATGCGACACCGGTTCGACCTGTGGCAGGCCAAGAATCTGGCCGACCGGGTCAAAGAGGAACAATTCAGCGTGATCCATGCCCATACGCCCCGAACGGCGATGCTGGCCATGGGAGCGTCTTACCTGACCGGTGTCCCATTTGTTTATCACGTGCATAGTCCGACTTCACGCGACTCGACACGTCCATGGCAGAACTGGGTCAATCAGAAGATCGAGCAGACCGCCATTGCGAAGGCATCGCAGCTGGTTTGCGTTTCCAACAGCCTGGCCGGTCATATGCGTAGCCTCGGCGTGGGCGACAACCGCCTGTCGATCGTGCATAACGGTGTGCCACAATGGACCGAAGTTCCTGAGCGTGAGCTTCCTAGTGGTACCTGGACACTGGGTACGGTGGCCCTATTCCGACCACGTAAAGGACTGGAAGTCTTGCTCGATGCGATGGCCGACCTACAAGAGCGAGGGCATCTGATTCGCCTACGCGCCGTGGGCCCTTTCGAGACGCCTGAATACGAAGCCACCATCCTCGAACGCGTACGACAGCTGAAGCTGGAAGATGCAATCGACTGGGTTGGCTTTACCCGCGACGTCAATGCTCAGTTTTCTCAAATGGACCTGTTTGTTCTTCCTAGCCTCTTTGGCGAAGGCCTGCCGATGGTGGTCCTCGAGTCGATGGCAGCCGGTACCCCGGTCGTCGCCACCGACGTGGAAGGGGTCACCGAAGCGATCACTGACGGCCAAAGCGGCATTATCGCCAAGCCCAACGATGCCCAACACCTGGCCCAGCGGATCGAGGCCGTATTAACCGGCCGAGAAGACTGGCGTCAAATCCGCACAACGGCCCTTGCTCGCCACGCAGAGTACTTCTCAGACGTGGCAATGGCCCGGGGTGTCGCTGGCGTTTACGACCAGATTCTCGATAAATAGTTCGTCCAACCGAGCCGCGTGACCGAACGTGTCACGCAGGGATACGAAGTTAGAGATAGTTGCCGTTTACGTTAGGTGACTTCACCTCAGGACCGAGGAGAGGTATCCTACCTGTGGCACGTTCCCTACCTTCCCCCATGGACGGCTCGATGGTGATTTCTCGCGAATTTGTAACCTGGGACCGCCCCATCCTCCATTCGGCGGCCGATTGGCTGATCCGATCGGCTACGGTCTCTCCTGAAAATCTTCCACTGGTCGATCTTTCTCACTGCCTGGTCGTGGTGCCGGGCGGACTGGCAGGACGACGCTTAGTGGAACTGCTCGTCCAAAAGGTCGAACACGACGGACGGTCGCTGATTCCGCCGGTCGTCATTACCGTCGGCCAACTGCCGGAACACCTCTACGAAGCCAAGCTGCCGTTCGCGTCGGAGTTGACCCAGCAATTTGCCTGGGGTGAAACGCTGCGAGCGTTTGGCAACGATCAGCTCAAGCCGCTAATTCCCTTTCCGCCAGATGCCAACGACCTGGGCACATGGCGCGACTATGGCGATTCAGTGCGGCGAGTTTACCGAGAACTCGTTTCCGACGCGTTCGACTTCTCGGAGGTCGCTCAGAAAGCCCACTCGCTGGAAGACTTCACCGAACAACCACGGTGGGACGTTCTGGCGAAACTTCAAAGCGCCTACCTGGCACGACTCGACACGCTGCAAATGTGGGACAAGCAGTCCGCGCGGCTCTATGCGATTAAGCAAGACGAATGCCACAGCGATTCGCATATCGTTCTTCTCGCAACGGTCGACCTCAATCGTGCGACACGGCAGATGCTCGATCAGGTAGCCGGCAAAGGGGGCAAAGTCACCGCGATTGTGGGTGCCCCGGATAGCTGGTCCGATCACTTCGACGAACATGGCTGCCTGGTTGCCGATGCCTGGACGGATGAAGCAATCGAACTCGACTGGAAATCGGTCGCTATTGTCGACGGTCCGACACAACAAGCTGACGAAGCCGTCGGAGCAATTGCCTCGGTCGCTAAAAAGTACACGGCCAAGGATATTATCGTCGGCCTACCGGACGAACACCTGCTGGGCGAGGTCCGTCGCATCTTCGGCCAGCACGGCCTCAAGTGCCGTTTCGGGCCTGGACGTTCGGTCGTCAGCACCCTTCCCTTTCGCTTGATCGAGACCATCATCGAGCTCTCGCAGACGCGGCAATACAACGCCTTGGCAGCCGCCCTGCGTCATCCCGACTTGTTTCAGACGCTGACGTTCGCCCAGCCTGGCATCGAGAAGCTCGACAACTGGTTCAACAAACGCCTGCCGGACGTGATCGACAACTCGATACAAAATGAAGAAGTATCGCAGGCCGTTGGCAAACTCAACGAACTTGCCGCGCCGTTTGTCGGCGAGAAACGATCGCTGCCGGAGTGGGCCGATCAGGTTCGAATGCTGCTCTTGGCGGTGTACGGATCGCAGACCATCGACCTCGACACCGAGGCCAATTTCCAACTGGCCCGCCCGCTGCAAGCCGTGAACGAAGCCATGACGCAGTGGAATGATATCCCTGAGACGCTCTCGCAAGCGTTCGGTGCGTCAGAGATGCTGCGTGTACTCAAGAGCCAGCTAAGCTCGTCGATGATTCCTGCCGAGCACGATGCCGAGGCGATCGAAGCGTTGGGCTGGCTGGAACTTCCCTTGATGGATGCCCCGGTCTGCGTTGTCACCAGCTTTAACGATGGCCTCATTCCTAGTGCGAATACGGCTGACTTGTTCCTGCCCAACTCGCTGCGAAACCTACTCGGGCTGGAAGACGATTCGATTCGTTATGCCCGTGATGCCTATCAGGTCCAAGCCATCCAACACTCGCGAGAGGTCGTTAAATGGATCGTTCCCAAACGTAGTGCCGACGGCGACCCCCTGGCACCAAGTCGCCTTTTGTTCACCGGCAGTACGAATGATTTGGCCAACCGCGTGCACAAGTTTTTCGGCACGCCAGAGGATCCCCAGAACCAAGCCAAGCAGCCTGGCCAAGACGCCCAAGACCATCAGCAACGAATCGCGATCCCCGTGCCCGATTCGCTGGAGGTCGTCGAGATGCCTGCCTGGGACCGTTTCTCGGCAACCCGAATCAACCAGTATCTGAAATGCCCCTACCGCTTCTACTTGAAGTACGTCCTCCGGCTTCGGGGCGAAGATGATTCAAGCACGGAGCTCGATGGCGGAGCGTTCGGAAACCTGGCTCACGATACACTCCAGGCATTCGGCACCAGCGACCTGAAAGGCTCGGCAGACGAAAAGGTCATTTTCGACTTCCTATCGGCCGAGCTAAGCGATCTGGCAGCCAAACGCTACGGCAAGAGCCCCCTGGCAACGATCAAGCTTCAGATCGAACAATTGCGTCTACGTTTAAGGGCGTTCGCTGCCGGTCAGGCACAGCATCGCCAAGATGGCTGGATCATTCATCGCTGCGAAGCAGAAGTCGCCGGGCCCTATCCAACCATCTTGGTCGACGGCAACGAAATTGAGCTGGAAGGTCGCATCGACCGAATCGACCATCATCCCGAATCAGGGCAATGGGCCGTGTGGGATTACAAAACCGGCGACAGCACCGGCGATCCTGAAAAAGATCATCAAATCGGACCTCGCAATGACAAGAAGTGGGTCAGTGTCCAACTTCCCTTCTACCGTCACCTGGTGAAAAGCGTGGGTGTGCGGGGAGAAGTTTCGCTCGGCTATATCACGCTGCCTAAGCTTGGGGAAGAAGTCCGTTTCCGCGAGGCCAAATGGGGTGAGAGCGATCTGGACGAAGCCGATGCCACGATCGTTCAAGCCATTCAAGATATCCGCGCCGGAAAGTTCTTCCCGCCGGGCGATGTCCGCTATGAAGACGAATTCTCGCGTATTTGCCAAGATACCGTTCTCGGAAAATGGGAGCCTGCCCAATGAGCCCCAATGCAACTCCCTTTCCCAACACGCTGATTCGCGCCTCGGCCGGAAGCGGCAAGACCTTCCGGCTCTCGAGTCGGTACTTGGGCATTGTCGCCCATAGCGGTCGGCCGGACGAGATCCTAGCGACTACCTTCACGCGGAAAGCAGCTGGAGAGATTCTCGATCGCATCATGATGCGTCTGGCCCTTGCCGCGATTGACCCGAAAAAGCTGAACGAACTCAACGGCTCTCTGGAAGGTACCCCGCTTACGCAAGCAGACTGCCTACGCTCGCTGCATAAAATTCCGCAGCAGATGCATCGTCTGCAGGTCAAAACCTTGGACAGTCATTTCATCCGGCTTGCTCAATGCTTCAGCTTTGAATTGGGCCTGCCGCCCGACTGGACGATCATCGACGACGTCGACGACCAACGCCTGCGCATGGATGCCGTGAACCGCGTCCTCGCGCACCCGGAAACGAACGAAGTCATTCAGCTACTGCACTTGCTGAGCAAAGGAAGCTCGGAACGGAGCGTCTCGCGGTTGGTCATGAATGTGGTCAACGATTTGTATGGCGTCTATCTCGAGTCAGACGAAAGCTCGTGGCAGGTGCTTTCCGTGGCGGCTGCTCCGAAGGATAAGGATGTAGAAGACGCCATCGAATTTCTCGACAGCTATCCGCCCGATCAAAAGGCCCTGAAGAAAGCGATGGTGGCCGACGTCGAGCGATTTCGGGCGCAGCTTTGGGCAAAGTTCCTAGATACCGGTCTTCCGCCCAAGATCATCGCTGGCGCAGACACCTACAGCCGCAAACCCATTCCTGACGACGTGGCCCGCGTTTATCACACGCTTGTGCGTTACGTTCACAGTATCTTGATCGGCCGCACCATCGATCAGAATCGCGGTGCCTACCAACTGCTGGATCGTTTTCATACGCACTACGAACGTCTCAAGTGGCAGCAGCGGGGGTATCGCTTTGAAGACGTGACGCGACGCCTGAGCGACGCTTTGGAAAACAGCGCCGACATTCAAAATCAGTTTCGCCTGGACCGCAAGATCGAGCATCTCTTGCTCGACGAATTCCAAGACACCTCGCCGGTACAGTGGGATGTCATTCGCCCTGTCGCCCAGAAGATCGCCACCCAGCCGAAGGACCGCTCGATCTTGTGCGTCGGCGATATGAAACAAGCCATCTATGCCTGGCGCGGAGGTGTCGCCGAAATCTTCGATGCCGTTCAAAATACGCTTCCCGGGATCAACCCCGAGGACATGGATAAAAGCTACCGCTCGTCACCGCTGATCATGGAGACAGTAAACCACATCTTCGGCAAGCTTGGCGATTTTCCCGCCGCAGGCAAACTACGCAATGGGATCGATCACTGGCTCAAATTCTTTCATCCGCACGAGACGGCCCGTCAAGAATTGCCGGGGCATGTCACGTTAGAGTCCGCTCCACTGGACATCGAAGGGAAACCTTGCGACGACCAAGTCATAGCCCTGACGGCCAAGCGTGTGGCCGAACTTCATCGTGAAGCTCCGCATATTTCGATTGGCGTTCTCGTTCGGCGCAATGCGACAATCGCGTCGATGATCTATCTTCTGCGCGAACTCAATGTGATGGCCAGTGAAGAAGGGGGAAACCCGCTCACCGATTCTGCGGCGGTGCAGCTTATGTTGTCCCTTATGGAATGGATCGATCATCCCGGCAATACGGCGGCCCGCTTTCATGTCGCCCAGTCGCCGTTGGCCGTGTTGGTGGGATCCTCGACGCAAACGGAATCACAGTGGGAAGAGGTCGCGAACGATCTCCGGCGCGAACTGCTCGTCGATGGCTATGGTGCCGCGATTAGTCGCTGGGCCAAATTACTGCACCCCGAGTGCACACCGCGTGAACTGCGACGGTTGGAACAACTCGAGCGGTTGGCCTTCGCCTATCAAGGGAAAGCCACTCTTCGCAGCCAAGACTTCGTGCAATTCATTCAATCGCAGCGAGTGGGCGATTCGTCGAGCGCCGCGGTCCGGGTGATGAATATACACCAGTCTAAGGGCCTGGAATTCGACGCCGTCTTTCTGCCTGAACTCGACAGCCGGATTCCTCCGCAAGCCGATAGCTTCGTGCTTCGTCGTGACGAACATATCGGACCGATCAGCGGTGTCACCCATTACGTATCGGAATCGCTACAGCCGATGTTGCCAGAGGCCGTTCAAGCGATCTTCGAAGAGACGCAGCAAAAGAATGTGGTCGAGTCGCTATGTGTGCTGTACGTCGCCCTGACCCGCGCTGTGCATGCGCTGCACATGGTCATCAAGCCGCGTCCCATGCCCAAGTCTGGTGGCGATGGCCCGTCCAAGTCGTTCTCGGGAATCATACTCAATGGCCTGATCAACGCCCCCTACCCTGTCGAGAATCAGGTGCTCTACCAAAGCGGCGACGCCATGTGGTATGAGTCGACTAAGCAGCAGCCAGAGAACCTCGATACGGCTCAGGCTGCCGCCGAGGTGCGGACTGCCATTCAACTCAAACCGGCCCAGAAGGATGCCCTCGGCGAATTCGTTTCGCCATCGTCACTTGAAGGGGGGCGCATGCGGCGGGTCAAGGACTTGCTCAAGCAGCAAGTCGTGACAGCTGGAATGCAGTACGGTTCGGCCATGCATCACTGGATGGAATCGGTCGAGTGGAGTGAAACGTTTGTAGTACAACGAGAGCAGATGATCGCCTCGGCCCGTTCTCAGTTCGGCGAGTTTTCCGATGCAAGCGCCTTCGAGAAATTTCAATCGATCTTAGAATCTGGCTCAGCCACAGCACTCCTTAACAAAAGCCAGTACCTGGCCAATGCCTGGTGGCCTGAGGCAAGTTCAGCGGATGTATTAAGCGTTCATCGCGAGTTCCCCTTTGCGATCACGCACGAAGGTTCGGTCCTGCGGGGATCGATTGACCGGCTGGTTCTGGTACAACGTGAGGGTCAGGTAATTGCCGCCGACGTGATCGATTTCAAAACCGATTCCTTCGAGAACGAGTCCGCGATGAAGGACAAAGTCGCTCATTACCGACCCCAGGTAAACGCCTATCGCCAAGCGGTTGCCCAGATCTTCAAGCTCCCCATCTCTGCTATTCGTGCTGCGTTACTTTTCGTGCACGGACCGAAAATCGTCGCCTGGCAAGAGAAAGAGAACCAATGACGAAATTCATTCACACGGCCGATCTACATATCGACAGCCCACTGCGAGGCCTTGCCGTACGGGACGAAGCAATGATGCGTCGCGTGCAGCGAGCAACCCGTACCGCACTCGAACGCATCGTCGACCTGGCCATTGAGCAGCAGGTAGCGTTCGTTTTGATCGCTGGCGATCTGTTCGACGGCGATTGGAAAGACATGCACTCTGGGCAGTGGGTTGCGGGTCAATTCCGCCGCCTGGCCGATGCAGACATTGGGGTCTATTACATTCGTGGAAACCACGACGCCGTCAGTCAGATTCAGCGCAAGATACGCTGGCCCGAAAACGTCGTCGAACTACCGCACGACAAGCCCATCACGATTGCATTGGAAGACATCGGGATTGCCATCCACGGCCAAGGCTTTGCCGACCGGGAAGTGATGATCGACCTGGCAGCCAAGTACCCTCAGCGTGTTAACGGGATGTTCAACGTGGGCATGCTGCACACAAGCCTGACCGGCAGCGAACATCACGACACCTACGCCCCCACCACCATCGAAACGCTCCGCAGCCGCGGTTACGACTACTGGGCCCTGGGGCATATCCATCTGCGAAACGCAGAGCCACTGAGCACCGAACCATACGTCACCTATAGTGGCAACCCTCAAGGGCGACACATTCGCGAGCCTGGCGCCAAAGGCTGCTTGCTGGCCGAGCTTGAAGGCGAATCGCTCAAGCAGGTCACCTTTCATCCGACCGACTCCCTACGTTGGCAGGAACTGGTTCTCGACGTCTCCCAGGAGACGTCACTCGAAGGTGTCTTGGCCCAGGCACGTACGGCAATTCAAGCCGGTCACGATCAGCATCAAGGGCTCGGGTCCGCATTCCGTCTCACTTTCTGCGGCGCGACAAAAGTTCACCAGCAATTGTCCGACCTCATCAAACGCAATGAAGTCTTGCTAGAAATTCATAACGCCGCCGAAGCGATTGACGACGAAATTTGGATCGAGCGAGTTCGCATCGACACGAGACCCCAGTCGCAGGTTTCGCTGCAAAACACTCACGACCTGTGGGGTTCGATCTCGCAGCAATTCGACCGCGTTCAAGCCGATGCCGATGCGATCAAACAGCTAGAAACTCTCGTTAAACCGGTTCTCGACAAAGTGAGTGCCCAACACATCTCGCTGAGCGACGAAGGCACCTTAGACGAGCGTCTGCCAGAGTGGATCACGGCAGCCGAAGAACTTCTCCGTAGTCGATTGGGGGCGAAAAGCGAATGAAATTACGCCATCTAGAACTGGAACACTACGGCATTCACGTCGAACAAAGCTTTGCTTTTGAGCCCCATAGCCTGCAGATTGTCTATGGCCGCAACGAGGCCGGTAAGTCGACGCTACTGCAAGCGGTACGCGAGCTGTTGTTCGGATTCCAGCACGCCAAAAGCAATCCGTTTGCGCCCGATTCGACCAAGAAGAAGATGAAGGCCGCCGCTCAGCTGACAATGTCCAGCGGAGCCGATCTGCAAATCGTTCGCCGTCAAGGGAACAAGAACACCTTGTCCGGCACTCACCAAGATGAAGAGATTGACGATGTCCGCTGGAAGCAACTGATCAGCGGAGCCGACCAGCGACTGTACGAGCACGTCTTCGGGTTTTCCCTGAAGGAACTCGCCACCGGCGAAGAGAGCCTGAAAGAAGCCAACCTGGACGAAGCCCTTTTTGGTGGTGGCCTCGGTCGACTGCACGACTATAAAGAACTACTTAAAAACATCGAAGAAGAGACCGAAAGTCTTTTCAAAAGCCGCGGTCAAAAACAGAAGATCAATTCGATCCTGGCAGACATCCGAACCCTCAAAACGGAACTCAAACAATCGACGCTTCGTCCCACCGAGTACGAGCAGTGGCTCACCGAAGCCCGCCGCTGCGAAGAAGAACTGACTCGGCTGAGTACGACCCTAGATCGTGTTTATCGCAAGCAGCAACACCTAGACCGTCTCCGAAAAGCACATCCCCTGTGGATTCAGCGGCAAGCCAAGCAGCAGCAACTGTCCAAGCTGGAAGCCCCGCAATCGTTTCCGGCCGATGCGCTCGAAGAGCTTTCGCAAACACGACGTCAATCGACGAAGCTGTCGTCGGAAGTCGAAGCTCTGACGCACGACCTGAAGCAACTAGAACAAGAGATCGCAGCGATTGAGTTTAATTCGCAAGTCATCGAATCTAGCGAAGCGATCCGGTCTTTGTTGTTCGGAATTAAAGAAGTCCAAGGGTATCGCCGCGATATTCCGCTCCGCAAACAAGATCGACAACGCGATCTCGACGAAACGCATGCGATACTTCGGAGTATCGATCCCAAACTTCAGTTCGATCAGATCGCGAAGTTTGAACTTACCCTTACGCAGCGAAACAAAATCAAGCAGCTCACCAAGACATACCAGAAGTTAACGACTGAAATCGAGTCGCATACGCCGGAGGTCGAACGGCTTGATCGCGAAATCCAAGAGATTGAATCGGCCCTAAAAGATATTCCCCAGCATTCTTCAGAGTTCATCGAACGACTTCAAACCAGTGTGGACCCGCTGCGTCAAACGATTGCCCGTCGAGCAGAAATGGCTGCTCACGTTCGCAAGTTAAAAGCCCAAATCGAGCAGCGACGTCTGCCGATCGACGCGATCGCTGGCCGTCAGCTCGACCTCACCCACCCTCTGGCTCTGCCACTGGAGCCCACAATAGCCCGCTACGAGACAGAGCTTCAATCGCTGGCCGAACAGATTCGTGCTGCGGAAGTTTCCGTCCGTGAGACTTCCGACGAATTAGGGACCAAGAATGACGAACTGCGGCGGCTGGAGCAGAGTGCCCGACTAGTCTCGGAGGAAGAACTTCATTCGGCCCGAAACGAGCGTGATCAATCGTGGCAGGCTCTGCGTGCCCAGTTACTCGGTGCAGAAGAGTCTCCCGTGCCAGCAGAAACTTCATCGCAGACCGATGCGTTCGATCAGCAACTAGTGCAGACCGACAAATTGGCGGACGAACGATATCATCATGCCCAGATCCTGGCCGACCAGCAGGCAATTCAAGCCGGTATCCGTTCGCTCGAAGAACGCCTGGCAGTACGCGAAAAGCACCTTGCTCAGCTGACGGCCAGCCGTCAGGAAGTGTGGCAGGCCTGGTCCGCCGAATGGCAGCCCGTGGAGCTGACTCCTAAATCTCCGCCAGAGATGTTACCTTGGCGAACGACCTATTTGACGCTGGTCGAGACGCAGTCCGAGATTTCACAGACCCACAAAGAGATAGCCAGCGCCGATCGCCACATCGAAGCGACGATTCAACTGCTGCACGAGCAAGATCTCGTGGCGTCCGATATTTCGCCTGAGGAAGCTGCGATCTGGCTCGAGGCATTCCTCAAACGTGCCCAGGCCGATCAGCAACGTCGCGAGCAGCGAGAGCATCGGCGAGAGATGAATCTTGAAAGCCGCAAAAATGCGTTCAGTCAAAACGAGAAACGACAGCAACAACTGGCCGCCATTCAACGTGACGCATCCGAGATTCTTTCCGTCTTTGAAACCATCGGTGGAGTCGACCTGGAAACGGCCGCCGATCTGATTCAGGCCGTCGAGAAGGTACAGGCCAAGTTGGCAAGTAGCGAAGCAATGCAGCAGCGAATCTCTGATATGGAGCAGGGTCTGACGCAGTTCGCAAGTCAAGTCGATACCGTGGTGACGGCGACCGGCGAGCCCCTGGGCGACATGCCCCCGGAAAGCGCCGCTCAGCGATTAGGGACCCTGCTTTCCGAAGCGGAAAATCAGCGTGGACTTCGGAAAGAATTGGAGATCAAGCGGCAAGTCAAATCCGAGTCGCTCGAGAACAGCCAAAAGGAACTAGCCGAAGTCGAGGCACGGCTTTCGCAGTGGCGATCTCAAATCGATGCCGAGACGGACGATCAGTTGGAAGTCGTTTCGCAAATCGTGAAAGAGAAACAAAAACTTGAGCGGGAATTGGCCGAGATCGAGACACAGTTGGCCCTCGTTCGGGAATCGGAACCACTCGAACCATTCCAACAGGCATTAGAGGCGATCGACGTGGATGGCCTCAATCAAGATTTGACCTCGGCAACGAGCGAGCATGCCGAGGCCAAGCAGCAGCAAGAGCAGGTCCATCGACAGCTGGGTGAGTTTGACCTACGTCTGCGAGATGTCGATCAAACCAGCCATGCCGTGATGGCCCAGGGAAAGATCGAAGCCTTGCAGGCCGAGCTTTCCGATTGCCTCGACCGCTTGGGGCCATTGCTGATTGCTCAAGAGATGCTCGACCGCGCGATGAAAGCGTTTCGCGAAGAGAACTCGGGGCAGCTCCTTGCCATCATCAGCCAGCTGATCGAGCAGATGACCGAGGGACGTTACACCAAGGTCGAGCACGACCCCGATCACGAAGGGGGCCTGATCCTGAGTGGGCCCAACGATCTTCGTCGCAAGCCATCGGAGCTGAGTACCGGCACCCGCGAGCAGCTTTACCTGGCCATTCGGCTGGCATACATTCGACATTACTGCGAAGGCGCCGAGCCACTGCCGGTGCTGATGGATGACATTCTGGTCAACTTCGACGATGCTCGCCAAATCGCGACCCTGAAGGTCCTCATGGACTTCGACCCGCAGATTCAGATTATCATGCTGACCTGTCACCAGCCGCTGGTCGACAAAGTACAATCGCTCAACGAGTCGATTCAGGTCACGCGAATCGACGGTCAGCCGATCGTACCGCCCCCGGCAAAAGCGAAAGCCACTCGTAAGAAGTCGTCCGAAAAGTCCTCAACGCCAAGCTTGTTTTAATATGCCTAACGAACTGGTTGCTTTTTTTGCCTACGGAACCCTGATGCGGGGCGAGGTCCGCGAGAACTCTTGGCCTTGTCGCCCGGTGGCAGTACTGCGTGGATCAACGCCGGGCTCGCTGTGGCAAGTTGCCGATTATCCCGGGCTCAAGCTAGAGGGAGAGACACGCGTCGTCGGCGAGATCTGGCTCTTCTCGTCGAAGCAGGAAGAACGCTTGCTGGAAGTACTCGACGACGTCGAAGGCTACCCGACGCTGTATACCCGGGAAGTCGTCGAATGCGAAACCTTGGATGGCCAGGCGATCACGGCAACCACGTACGTATTCAACAAACCAATTCTGCCGACCTATGCCGAAGTTCCGGCCGATGCCCAAGGCATGGTTCACTGGACCGGCAACTCTCAGCGTTTCGAGTAGACCTCGGCCATCTTTTCGACGCGTGTCTTGATGGCTTCGCGAGTCGACTTGGGCGCTAACACCTCGGCTTCCGGCCCCAACGCAAGCACGCGAGGAATGATCTCAAGCTCGTGTGCTGCCTTGACCGTCAAGGTAATACTGCCATCTTCATGCTGCTCGACTTTTTGTTCAGCATGCCATGGGTCTTCGACCACCCAACTTGCCGCTGCCGCGGTGACCTTAATTTTGAAGTCCATCGGTTCGTGGGCCGCAAAAATACCAATCGACCCGCCCAGGTGCTCTTCCAGGTCAAAATCTTTCGGCACTTTGAAGTAGTCGTCGGTGACTTCAGCTTTCTTAAAGCGATCGAGTTTCCAGTGCCGAATTCGATTGGGATCGTCCTCTGACAACTCGTTGGCGGCCGCTACGATGTAAATACTTCCCTGGTGAAAAACGATACCATACGGTTCGAGCCGCCGACCGCTGGGCGACGGTTGTCCTGGCTTCTGATAAGCGACTTCGACAATACGATGCTGATGAATTGCACGATTCAGATTTTTGAGCGTCCCTTCCTGGGCAGAGTAATTCTTCGCTGACAGGCCGGTCACGTATAGGACCTGGCGATACTTCCGATAATGCTCCCATGTCCCTTCGGGAAGTTGCTCTTGAATCTTCGTCCAGAACGACTCGACCCCCACCCAAAACGGAGTTCCAGATAGCGGCAACAGCAGATCGCGTCCCAAGGATAAGGCAATCAACTCGGTCGCTGTGGCGGTGATTTTATGCATCCCGCGGCCACTCGCTCCGAGCTTCCAAACACGCCCACGCCCCGAATCGTGCACGTCGAGATCGAGCCCAGCGGCTTGCAACGATTCAATATCGCGGCGCACGGTTCGCGTATGCAACGAAGAAAGTCCCAGTTCATCGACCAGCGCATCGCGGATCTCTTCCAGCAGGCATCCGTAGCGATAACGCTCGAGAATTTGCAAGATCTTGTGCTGACGAATGAGTTGCTCGTTGCGTGCCATCGTGAATGCCTCCATGCCGGATAGGTGACGCGGAAGCCCAAGTGTAACCAACGACTTCGCACGATGCTATTGTTCCACTATCGTCCCTTCGCCCCTTGGGGAAAGGAATAGGGTGAGGGGCGATCTGGGGACCCGCTTCTCACCCCTTACCCTAGCCCTCTCTCTTGGGAAGGGAGAGGGAACACAATTTATCGGTCGAACGTTCGTTTGTCTCTTAGCAGGTGATGGTAATGCTGGGCGAAGCGGTGTGACTCGTCGCGAACGTATTGCAATAGTCGCAAAGCGAACGAGTGCCGACTAAGTCGAATGGGTTCGCTTTGGCCGGGACGGTAGATTTCCTCTTCGCGTTTGGCCAGCGAAATCACCGTCGGCGGTTCGATCTTTAAATCACGAAAAGCCGCCATGGCCGCGTTGAGCTGTCCCTTGCCACCATCAATCAGCAGAATGTCTGGGAAGACCTCCGAACTATCGCTCAGCCGTTTGAAGCGACGGGCCACGACCTCGTGAATACTACGGAAGTCGTCGACACCCTCGACGCCGCGAATCTTATAACGTCGATAACCGTGCTTGAACGGTAACCCGTCGAGAAACTGCACCAGACTGGCCACCGTGTCACTTCCGCCCAGGTGAGCGATATCGACCCCTTCAATCGTGCGAGGAGTTTCCGCCAGGCCCAAGACCTTGCGCAGACCGGCCAGGCCCTTCTTGGGATCGACGTAAAAGACTTCCGGCTGAGCATGCGTTTCCAGCTCGCCCCGTTCATCGAGTCGCTCGAGCATCGTGATCTCGTCGCGAAGTTTGCCCGCCTTTTCAAATTCAAGGTTCTTGGAAGCTTCCTGCATTTCGTCTTGGAGTTGCTTCAACAGCCGCGTACGGTTGCCCTCTAAAAACATTTGCAGGCGGCGGATGTCTTTGCGGTACTCTTCCTTGCTGATACGAAGATTGCAGGGAGCCGTGCACTGATCGATACTGGCCAAAAGACATGGACGAAACCACTTCCAACGCTCGTCGTTTTCGTCGATGTCGAGGTCGCAGGTGCGAAACTTGAAGATGCGCTGCAGGACTTGAATCGCTCCACGCAGTGCCCCCGCACTGGCAAAGGGTCCGTACAGCTTGGCGTTTTTATCTTTAGGCTCGCGGGTAAACTCGACACGGGGGAAGTCTTCCCGCTGCGAAATCATGAGATAGGGAAACGTTTTGTCATCTTTTTGCTCTTTGTTGTACTTCGGCTGGACATCTTTGATCAGCCGCGATTCCACGAGCAATGCGTCGACTTCGCTTTCCGTCTCTAAATAGTCCGCATCGGCGATTTCGTTGACCCAGTACCCGGTCCGCTGATCGACTGCCGCTTCGGCCAGAAAATAGCTGCTAGCACGCGAGCGGAGACTCTTGGCCTTGCCGACATAGATCACGCGGCCCTTGTCGTCTTTAAAGATGTAAACGCCGGAAGTGGTCGGAAATTTACGAACCTTGTCCGCTGTGACCGTAAACGCAACGTGTTCGGCTGGCTTTCCTGAGGAAGGGGTCGCTTCGGGCGATTGGGCAGGCTGCGGGCCGTCGAGATTCTCTGCCATGATCCTAGGGGGCTAAGGTGTACAAGATTCCATCATTGGAATTCTAACCCTTACCCGAACTTTTGGCAGTACAAACAACTGCATTTGATAGCAGTTATAGGAACGAAGCGACGTTTCGCTCGTTGATTCTGTGGCAAGAACAAAAAAAGAAGGCTACCTGGGACACGATCAGATAGCCTTCTTGCGAGCCTCATCTTGATGAGTGAGGGTCTTTAGTCGACAGCGGCGACTGCCTGGGGTTCGGTTTCCAGGCGTACCATGGCTTCACCGAAGTCGATCTTGTCGTCTTCCAGACCAGGTACTTTGCGAAATAACACTTCTGCGAAGCGTCCGAACTGTTCGGGCATAACGCGATAGAAATTATTCTTACCGTCGCGTCGCGATTCGATCAGTCCACAGGTTTTCAGCAGGGCCAAGTGATGGCTGACTGCCGGCTGGCTTTGATCAAGCAAATCGCACAGCGATCGAACATTCAGTTCGCCTGCTTGCAGCAGGAAGCTGAGGATCTTCAGCCGAGTTTCATCGGCTAACAGCTTAAAGAGCTGGACGAGTTGACGAGCAACGTCTTCGCCCAAGGGTTCGTAAGGGGAAACTTCCTTGCCAGATCCTTCCGGCGTGGAAACGTGCGAGGGACTCTCGTTTTCTGAGTAGTACCCTTTGGACATCGCGTGTCCATTGGCTGGAGTAGCCAAGAACATCATGGCAGATCTTCTCCGTGTTAGTAAGGCTTGGGCCCCTACTGAAAAGTTAAGTTAACTGGCCCTAAAGTGGATAAGTCACGCCCTGAGAGATAGCTTGACGCGGCCAATGCTTAACTCTCGCTCGCCCTATCGACGTAACGGAGAAAGGCAGGTTCCAACGAAGACGCGTAAAGTTCAATCGAATGACGTTGAGCAAACCCAATTGCTAGTAGGTGAACCAAGCGCTAACGGCTCTCATACTGCAATCGAGCCTCGCCCCAACCTACGGATGATCGGGCAAGGCGGTTCGCTCATTCCCGGAGTATCGGACAATTCACACAAAACTGCAACATTTCAATCGAAAACAGCACGTCAACATTGCGCATTTCTAGCGGACTGGTCGGTTTGAGATCAGCATATCGTCATCTCTTGCGGAATTTGATACGATCAGAAACTTGGGTGACGACTCACCCCACATACCACTGCCGATGGCCCATATGAGTGAGAAATCACCGAATGAAATGGTCAATACGAGGATTATTTCCTTACGTCTTCCCTCTAATCTTCGTAGTCGCTCTCTTTTCCGCGCTTCGGATGGGGTCCATCCCCCCCGCTGAATTCACTTTTTCTAACGGGACCGAGCCGCAAACGGTTGATCCGGCCAAGAGTACCGGTGCCCCGGAAGGGCGGATCATCAACGCTATCTTCGAGGGGCTCTACCGGAAGATGCCCGATCCGAATGACCCCAACGACATGATCCCCATGCCTGGGATGGCCAAGTCGCACGAAGTCTCGGACGACCTCAAGACATACACCTTTCACATGCGTGAAGGAGCCAAGTGGACCAACGGCGAGCCGGTAACGGCCCACGACTGGGATTTCTCGTGGATGCGTTTCTTGCATCCGGAATCGGGCACCCAGTACGGGTATCAACTGTGGTACATCAAGAACGCCAAACGCTATACGACCGGCGATATCCAGCCAGGCGACCGTGTCGAAGTTGAATTGGCCGATCGCAAGGATAGCGCCCAGATGTTTCCCCGCGGCACGATGGTCTCGGGCATCCTGAAAAAAGTTGATACCTACCCGGAAGGATCGTCGAAAGAAACAAGTGACGGAGGTCATGGCGAAGAAGAGGCATCTTACAAAGTATTCACCGTCGACTGTGTGCCTGAGAAAGATGGCGTACCGCAGTGGGATGGAGAAACAACCCAGCGTGTCTTCTATCAATCGGGCATCCCTCAATCCTTCTTAGCGAAACATCCCCAAGCCGAACAAGCAAGGCACGTACTGCTGCACTTCAGCGAAGTAGGGATCAAAGCACCTGACGAGAAGACATTAGTCATCGAGCTGGAATCGCCGACACCGTACTTTCTGGAACTCGCTTCATTCTATCCGATGTATGCGGTCAATCGAACATGCATCGAAACGTTTGGTTACCCCGACTGGACCAAGCCTGAGAACATTGTGACGTGTGGCCCATATCATATTCAGGAACGCCGTATCCGCGACCGGATCCGCTTAGCCAAAAGCCCAACCTACTGGAACGCCGATGAAGTAGAGCTGGAAACGATCGATGCACTCGCCGTTCAGTCGAATACAACTCAGCTGAACATGTACATGAGCGGCCAGATGGACTGGGCGACCGATATCCCGAACTCCGTCTTAGACGACCTAAAAGAGTTGGACAAAGAGAAAAAGGAAGAACCTGGACGCGAGAAAGAACGCAACGATCTACTGATCGCCCCGATGCTTTCCACCTACTTCTACCGCGTCAACACGGCCCGGCCGCCGCTAGATAACCCCAAGGTACGTCAGGCCCTGAACCTGGCGATCAACAAGCAAGAAATCGTGGATTTCGTTACCCGTGGCGGGCAAATTCCGGCAGGCTCTCTGGTTCCCCCTGGGATTACCGGATATGAAGGTCCGCCCACCGAGTCCTACGATCCCGAGCGTGCCAGGGCACTCTTGAAGGAGGCGATGGGCGACAAAAAGATGCGTCCGATCCAAATCCTTTACAACACCTCGGAAGGGCACAAGCAGATCGCCGAAGTGATTCAGCAGCAGTGGAAGCGCAATCTGCACATCGACGTGCAACTACGAAACGTCGAATGGGGTGTCTATCTTACGACAGTCCGCGAGATGGACTACGACGTAGCCAGGGCAGGTTGGATTGGTGATTATCCTGATCCCAATACCTTCCTCGATATGTTCGTTACCGGCGGCGAGAATAACGAGACCGGCTGGAGCAATCAAGAGTACGACGACCTCATCGAATCGGCACGCAGTGAAGCCAATCCCGAAAAGCGTTTTGCCATGCTTCGCGAAGCGGAAAAGATCCTCGTCGATGAGATGCCGATTTTGCCTATCTACTTCTACGTTTCGATCAACATGGTGCGACCGTACGTGAAGAATTTTTATCCCAACTTGCAGGATCTCCATCCCCTGCACATCCTCGATATTGACGAAGAACAACGCGAAAAGATTCGCGAGTGGGAGGGTTTGGAGTGATTTACTTTTTGGCCAAGCGGCTATTGTGGTTGGTGATCACCTTGTGGGTTGTCTTCACGATTAGCTTCTTTTTGATGTGGACCGTCTCTCCGGAAGGCGCGCTCTTAAGTGAGCGGCAACTTCCCGAGGCCATTAAGCAAAACCTGGAAGAGTACTACGGCTTAGATAAGCCGCTCTTGACGCGGTACTTCAACACGATGGGCAATTATCTGACACTTAACCCTGGCCCTAGCATGAAGCTGATCGATAAATCGGTCTTCGAGATCGTCTCGGAAGGTCTTCCGATCTCGATTGCGCTCGGGCTGCTCGGTCTTAGCTTTGCCATGCTGATTGGCTTCTCAACCGGAATTGTTTCGGCCTTAAAAAGACAATCGGTAATCGATGTTACCTTCCGCATGATCGCTACGCTCGGGATTGCAATTCCCAACTTTGTGTTGGCGGGCTTTGCAATCATTATCTTTGTGTTCGGACTGAATTGGTTTCCTGCCGCTGGCTGGGGACGCCCGATCAACTTGGTGCTGCCGTCGCTTTGCCTGGCGGCTCCCTTCGCGGCGTATATCTCGCGACTGACGCGAACCGGAATGTTGGAAGTGCTTGGGCAAGACTACATTCGCACGGCCTATGCCAAAGGACTGATGCCGACGACGGTGGTGCTGAAGCATGCGTTTCGCGGGGCGATTCTGCCGGTAGTTTCCTTTTTGGGACCGGCCACCGCAGGCATTCTCACCGGCTCGCTTGTGCTCGAACGCATCTTTTTCATACCTGGGCTGGGAAGTCACTTCATCGAGGCTGTTCAGCAGAAAGATCATCCCGTCAGCCTGGCCGTGGTGATGATTTATACGTTTCTGTTGTTCTCGATGAATACGTTGGTCGACCTCTCGTATGGTTTGATCGATCCTCGCGTCAAGTTGAACAAGTAATTCCTCGCTGCGAAGGCCAAAGCCTTGGATTCCCTTAATAAGCACGACCCCTACGCCGACGCGTTGCCCCCGATCGAAAAGTATCAGGCAATGTACAACGAGGCGCGAAACATCCGCGGGATCTCGCTGTGGCAAGATGCCTGGCGCCGACTTCGCCGCGACTGGGTTTCGATGACGGCACTCAGCTTCCTTGTGCTCTTGGCCCTGGCAGCCATCTTTACTCCCCTGTTTCCGTTGCAATCGCCGAGAGAACAAGATCTAGCTAATCGCTTGGCCTTGCCGCCGGAGTTTCATTCGAAGACCAAGCAGGCCAATGCCGAAGGCGAGAAAGAAACCGTTCCGGTCAGCTTGCACCTGCAGGACCTCGAAGGGGAAGAATTCGACCGCCGCGTCGGAGAGTTGTGGACCGACCCGACCGGTTTCGACCTCTTGCTTTTGAACACTCGTCTTGTAATCTTCGGTGACTATTGCCTGCCTAGCCTATGCGGCACCGACCTGCTGGGGCGTGACTTGCTGTCCCGTTTATTCTATGGGGCTCGGGTCTCGTTGATTGTGGGGCTGGTCGCCACGCTGGTTTCGCTCATCATCGGTGTCAGCTATGGGGCAATCGCTGGCTACTCAGGCGGAATGGTCGACGACCTCATGATGCGAATCGTCGACATCATGTATTCCGTGCCGTTCATTTTCCTGGTGCTGTTTCTGATTACGATCCTCAGCGAAGACGAAGTCAAAAAGTGGCTCGAAAGTTACGGCATCAGCCGCATTGTCATTTTGTATATCGTGATTGGGGCCGTGTACTGGCTGACGATGGCCCGCGTGGTGCGTGGCCAGATCATCAGTTTGAAGAACGAGCAATTCGTCGACGCCGCAAAAACCGTCGGGGCCAGCGGACTACGAATCGTCTTTCTGCACCTGGTGCCCAACGTCATGAGCATCGTGATCGTCTACCTGACGCTGACCATTCCGGCGGTGATGCTGTTCGAGGCGTTCCTGTCGTTTTTGGGCCTAGGCGTCGAAGCTCCGGCGGTTAGTTGGGGCGTGCTGTCCGAGGAAGGCCTCCGCGTGATCACGCCGGTGAAGATCTACTGGTGGTTGGTTGTGTTCCCGGCCTTGGCCTTGGCATCGACGTTGTACTCCTTGAACTTCCTGGGTGACGGACTGCGTGACGCGCTCGACCCGCGAATGAAGAATCGATAAGGGTAACTTTGTGACTGTAGAAACGACGAGTGCCTCGAACGAAACCAAGCCTTCCGGCACCGGCAAAGTGCTGCTGGAAGTACGCGACTTGGCCGTCGAGTTCCGCACCGACGATGGGACATTCAAAGCGGTTCGTGGAGTCAACTTTGATCTACGGGCCGGCGAAACGCTGGGTATCGTGGGCGAGTCCGGCTCCGGCAAGTCGGTAACCAACCTGGCCATGCTGGGCTTGATTCCTCAACCTCCTGGAAAGATCACCAGCGGGTCGGCCATGTATAATGGCCAAGACCTGTTGAAGATGAGCAACAAGGAACTCGCGACGATCCGTGGGAACCGCATTGCGATGATCTTCCAGGACCCGATGACCACGCTCAATCCTTTTCTCACCATCGACGAACAGCTGACCGAGGTCACGCGAAAACATCTAGGGCTATCGTATGACGAGGCGTTAGATCGCGCGATCGAAATGCTGGAAAAGGTAGGCATCCCCGGAGCCAGCCGCCGCGTCTTTAATTATCCCCACGAGTTCTCTGGCGGGATGCGTCAACGCGTGGTGATTGCGATGGCCCTTTCGTGCGATCCCGAAATCCTGATCGCAGACGAACCTTCGACCGCATTAGACGTCACCATTCAGGCCCAAATATTGGAACTGATGCAACAGTTGCAGCAGGAACACAATACGGCGATCGTCATGATCACACACGACCTGGGTGTGATCGCCAATATGGCCACCGACGTGTTGGTCATGTACGCCGGCCGTAAGGTCGAGCAGGCCAAAGTTCACGACCTGTTCGCCGATCCGCGCCATCCTTACACGCTGGGACTTCTCAATTCGATTCCACGGATCGATGAAGAAGTGGGAGCCGAGCTCTCACCAGTCAAGGGTCAGCCGCCAGACATGAGCGAAAATATTCCCGGCTGTTCGTTCTATCCGCGGTGTCCGTATCACATCGATGATTGCCTGAAGATCGATCCGCCGCTCGTCCAAGTAGGAACCGGTACCCTGCACGCGTGCATTCGCGACGTTACCCAGATTGATCCACCGGTTTCCCCGACTGCCACCAACTAACGTCTTAGCCCAGTTGCTGCATCCATGTCACAAGTAATAGACGCCTCTCCGGTTCTTGAAGTCCGCGACCTGAAAGTTCACTTTCCGGTTCGTCGCGGCAAGTGGTTTGCGTCCCAGACAGAATACGTCCGGGCCGTCGATGGCGTATCGTTTGACGTGAAACCAGGCGAAACGTTCGGCTTGGTGGGGGAAAGTGGGTGCGGTAAATCGACCACGGCCAGGGCGATCATGAACCTGGTCAAGCCAACCGCCGGAACCATTCACCTCAACGGCCAGCGAATCGATGATCTCTCACCGGCGTCGATGCGGCATCATCGCAGCGACTTGCAGATGATCTTTCAAGATCCCTATGCCTCGCTCAATCCACGCATGACGGTGGGCACTATTATTGGCGAGCCCCTTTCGATCTTTGGGTTGAAGTCTGGCCTTGATCGAAAACTGGAAGTCATGCGACTGATGGATGTCGTTGGGCTCAATCCACGGTTTATCAATCGTTATCCGCACGAGTTCTCGGGTGGGCAGCGACAACGTATTGGAATTGCCAGGGCTCTCGCCGCACGCCCCAAAGTGATTGTTTGCGACGAACCTATTTCCGCGCTTGACGTTTCGATTCAGGCCCAGGTCATCAATCTGTTAATGGACCTGCAGCAGAAGCTAGGGGTGGCGTACGTCTTTATCGCCCACGACCTGAGCGTCGTCCGGCATATCTCGCACCGAATTGGTGTGATGTATTTGGGACGAATCGTCGAGCTCTCCCAGTCGCAAGAGCTTTTTCAGCGTCCGATGCATCCGTACACCCAAGCACTGCTGTCCGCGATTCCTGTGCCTGATCCCGATATCGAACGCAAACGCAAACGGATCGTGCTGCAAGGAGAAGTGCCTTCGCCGGATACGTTTTACCCCGGTTGCCCTTTTGCCGATCGCTGCCCAATCGTGCAGCCTGAGAAATGCACGGCGAGTCCGCCACCGCTCGAAGGAACACCCCATCCTGCGGCATGCTTCTTCGCCGGAGAAATGTCGATCGAGGGTTCCGCAAAGAGCTAACCGGCTGCGGACTTAGATTTAGAGATGTCGTCGGCCATCTTCACAATCGACGAGCCGGTACGCAGTCGTCTCGATTCCATATAGAAACGCACGATCGCTTCGACTTCGGGTTTCAAACTGCGGCACGCAAGATCAATCGAGGCAAATCCGGCCAGCGGGGAATCGTCTTGCGTCAGGTAAAGAATGACGCCTTGCTCGTGGGGCTCGAAGCGGGCAATTTCTCGCCATGGTGTCTTACGGCTTCCGAGAAACGAATTCTGAATGATTCCACGCGGGCCGAGGTCGATCCGGACCGGAACAAACATTTTCCAAGTTGCCGTCAGACAAGCTAGCACGACCACCAGCGATACCCAGACCGCAACCGTTCCGGAATAGGTCAGAAACGCCAGCGCGATCAGCAACAAGACCGTCGTCCCCTGGGCGATATGGTCATCACGAATGGGTAGACGCACCAAGGATAACTCCGGTGAGTGCGTCTCGAATTCCCGACTAGATGGGGCCATGGTTCGCCAATAAATGGCCCTTGCTGGGAAAGGGCTGCCTGAGTGTCAAACTCGTGGGGGTGCGTCAGCATCTGCGGACGCAGGTTGATGACTAGGTGTTCGCAGTGCACCTGCGATCATTATTCCCACACTCCAATATAGGATACTCATAATTACGAGGCTCCAGGCAACGATCGCCGGAAAGTTCTCGGAAAAGAGAATCTTGATGGGGGGCTGGTCGCTCCGTTGTCGCGGTCTTTTAACCGGCGAACGGCCCTGATTCTGCCGTTGCTCTAACGATTGGGTTAGCTTCTGCCAGTTTTCGGTCGCTTCCGGTGTATCGTACGTCTGAGCCACCCACACGCGTGCTTGCAGTAACCCGAAGACGAGGACGCCCATAAGAACGACGTAACCGGCCGCCATTCCCATTAGTAATGGCCGATGCATCATTGATCGTCCGGTATTTGCTCGAAGAGTTCTAATAGGGCACTCACGGTTGCATTCACGCCCGTTGTCAGGCAAGCTTCGGCATCGGGATAGTAGAGTGGCGAATGCAGCGAGGGAGGCTCTTGCCCCAATTGTTCGTAGCGGGCCAGACGCTTTGCATCGACCGAACCTAAGCGATACATGAAGATCGGGACTCCTGCGATACCGTAGCGACTGAAGTCTTCGCCTCCCATTGAAGGATCAACCGGCACGACTTTCTCGTCTCCGAAGGTACGATTGAAGTTCTCGACAATGCGCCAGGTGAGGTGCTTATCGTTGAAAAGACTCGGCGTTCCTTCGCTGATCACAATTTTCGGTTCAGGGGCTCGGTAGCTGATTGCAACCGCTTTTGCCTTGCGTTGAATCGCCTCGAGAAGTTGCTTGCGAACTTTTTCGCCGTAGCTTCGCACCGTCAGTTGCAGGTGACATTCATTGCCGATGATATTGTGCTTCGTGCCGCCATGGATGGCCCCGACCGTGACGACGGCCGGCTCGGTCGGATTAATCTCACGACTGACGATCGTCTGCAAGTCGAGAATCAACTGAGCGGCCTGAACGATCGGATCGACGGTAGCATCGGGATGAGCGCCATGACCACCTTGGCCTTGCACGTAAATATCGACACTATCGACATTGGCCATCGCGTAGCCACTTCGATAGCCGATGGTTCCCGTCGGCAAGTTGGGATCGACGTGTAAAGCAATCGCATAGTCAGGCTTAGGGAAACGCTCGAAAAGCCCATCCTGCAGCATCGCCTTGGCCCCTTGCCCTTTCTCTTCAGCAGGCTGCCCAATGATCATCAGCGTGCCGTGCCACTGATTTCGATGCGCCGCCATATATCGAGCAGTACCAACCACGTTGGTCATGTGAATGTCGTGACCACACGCATGCATCACGCCCGACTGAGATCCATCGTCGAGCTTGACGGTCTGCTTCGATGCATACACCAACTCGGTGTTCTCGGTAACGGGCAAACCATCGAGGTCCGTCCGTAGCATAACAGTAGGTCCCTCGCCATTTTGCAAGATGGCAACCAGGCCGTGCCCTCCGATCTCGGTCGTTACCTCGTACCCGGCCGACTTGAGGAGACCGGCGAGCCGCTGGGCGGTTTTCGCTTCTTCAAAGGAAACTTCCGGATGTGCGTGAAAGTCTTGGTAGATTTCGATCAGTGAGTCGACCTGATCGTTGACCCACTGTTCGATTCCGGCGGAATGCTGACCGGGGGGATCAGCACTGACGTCTGCCGGGGTAAGCACGCCCCAGAGGGTGAGAATCAGGCCAATAACGGCAATCAGAACAGCACGAGCCCGAACCATGGATCAATATCTCACAAAAGACGCGAATTACGGCTTGCAATTAAAGACAGATAACGGTTATCATTCTTAGTTAGATTATAACACGGTCTAAATTTATACGAGCAGACGTCCGCGAATCATCCAACGGCGTCTGCTCAATTTTTTTCTTGGGCGAAAAGTGCTCGATTCTTCGCCAGTATCACTCTCAGCTTCTCGACGAATGCCCGGGAAGCCTTGGCTCGGTGACTGATCAAACTCTTGATGGCCGGTCCCATCTCACCGAACGTGCGATGGTATTCGCGAAGCTCGAAGAGGGGATCGTAACCAAAGCCATTGGTGCCACGACGCTTTCTCACGATTCGGCCATGGCACTTGTCTTCCGCGATCAAGACAACTTCCCCCTCAGGGTTAGCAAGCACGATATGGCAGACGTAATGGGCGCCGCGTTTTTCCGGGGGCAGATCTGCCAGCTTTTCCAGTAGTAGGTCGTTGTTTTTCTCGTCAGTTGCGTCTTCGCCGGAGAACCTGGCTGAATAAATTCCTGGGGCCCCTTTCAACGCATCGACACAAAGTCCACTGTCTTCTGCCAAGACCCACTCGCCGAGCGTGATTGCCTGTTGGGTTGCTTTTTTGGCGGCGTTCTCGGCGAAGGAAGTTCCGTCTTCCACAACTTCAATTGCCGCAGGATACTCCTCAAGAGTTTTCAGCTGAATATCGAGCGGAAGCAAAAGACGCTGCAGTTCGCTTCTCTTTTTTTGATTGTAAGTGCCAAGCACCATTGGCCGGTTGTCAGACATCTCGCTCGTTTCTAGCTGGGCTGAAAGTTACTTAGATCGGCACAGGACATCGTAACGAGAAAGCAGCGCATAAAAAAGGTTCCACGACGCGCGAGGAACCCAGGGTGACTTATCTGAGAGCTACCGGCTTCAGGCCTAACGCAAAGGGCGTCTCGCGTAATCTGCGGCGATGCTCACTTTGGGGACCTCAACAGGTACTGGCTGAACGTCGAAGACAACCCCGTTAAGCGACTTGGGCTTGTACGAGGGGGACACACCACCTTCAATGGTTGCGGTACCGGTTCCGCCTTTGTAGCCGTCCATGATACGTTTGACCTGAGGATTAATCTCAATCTTTCCGTCGCGACGCGGGGTGCCTATCGTTTCAAACGCCCCGACGGTGACAATGCTTTCCGATCGATCATGAAAGGAATAGGCTTCGACGCCTTGCTTACGCAACGCCCCGGCCAACTTCTCTGCCTTTTCAGCGGCAATAGCCAAACGCCGTCCACTGACGATGTTTTTCTGTTCGATCTCTTCAATTTTCTTTTGGTCCAATTCCACGGCACCGCGGAATGTGGCCACACGCACGGTGTACTTGCCGGAGCAATTCAACAGACTGTATTGGCTGTCCTGGTTCATGCTTAGGACCAATTCATCCATTCCCTTGGGACGGAAATACTCTTCGGGCAGCAGAGGGTTCCGGGTAACGAATGCGTTGCCCATCGGGCCTTTTTCTTTGTCATCTTCTGCAGCGATCGCTTCGCGCAGTTTCTGGCGAATCGTCTTGATCGTGTCATTCTTGACAGTGTAGCTTTCTTGGAAGACCTTCGGCTTGGCCGTCTTGATCTTATTGAGCGTCTTTTCCACGCCGCTTGCGTCGACCGTTTCAAAGTTGCCAACCATCACAACGAAGCTGGTGAAGCTCACGTCATTCATGTATCGCATCTTCTTGGGTCCGCCGTATCGGTCATAGCCTTTGCCGACCACGGTATCGGTATAGTCGTAGTCTTGGTGCCATGTGTAGGCCTGCATCGCATAGTCTTTGCGAAGTTCCAGGACGAGATCGTTGGCATCCTTTTCGGCTCCAGGCCCTGTGAAGCTGGTAGCCATGATTAGCCAAGGACCGTGATCCTCGGTTAGTTCGTAAGACTTTTCAGCGCTCGCTTCCACGCGCTGAAACGGAATCAGATTGGCCCAAGGTGGAGCGGCCCAAGTCGTGGTAGTGACAGCGGCAATAAGGCCCATTGCCAAGGCCAGACGCAATTTATTGTGGACAAACATCCTTGCTTGTTCCCCTCATAGGACAACGAATCCATCGATCGATCCCGAGCCCATCTTGGGCTGGGAATGGTCGGGGAACATTAACAACTTGGCGTCGGTTACGACAAGAGGAATCTTGAGACAATTCCCCTGCGATTATCAGAATTGTTGTCCAGAGTGCTAGCCAAGTCGTACTGATCGAGACGCGTTCTAGGCTTCCACAAGCTCCGAAAGCCCAACCATCTGCCGTGTCTTTTCCAGCAGTTCCCCGTAGCGAGGTTTGGGAACCTGGGTATCGACACCAACTTGGGCTCCCTTTTTCTCGTTGTCATGGGAAACCAGCGACGAGAAGATAATGATCGGAAGCGAACCCAGCACCGGGTGCATCCGAACCTGTTTGGCCAGGCTAAAGCCATCCATCCGCGGCATCTCGATATCGGTAATCAGAATACCAACCTTGTCACGAATCGTTTCGACCGACTCATTCTCGGCCAGATCCTCGAGATATTCCCATGCCGCTTGCCCGTCGACAAAGCCGTGGTAATTGGTGAATCCAGCGTCTTGCAAATGATCGCGAATCATTTCCGAAATCATGCGAGAATCTTCTGCGAACACGACCGGGATATTGGGAGCATCAATTCGCGATACGCCCGAATCGCTCACCGCTTCATCCCCGATTCCGGCAACCGCCGCACCGATCGACTCGAAGTCGAGAATCTGAACCAGTTTCCCGTCAATGAGCACAACGCTTGTGATCGGGGCATTCATGCCTGGCGTCATCGGCAGGGGCCGGGTAGCTTTCCAACTGACACGATAGATTCGGTGCACACGATTCACGCGAAACGCGAGTGGACGCTGGTTGAATTCCAACAGCAATAGGCAGTCGCTATCTTTCGAGGCAACCTCCGGCACGTCTCCGTAAAGAAAGTGCCCCAGGTGAATTAGCGTCACCACATCTTGCCGAATTCGCACAACCCCTTCAATCGATGAATGGCCTTCTGGCAGACTGGTGACCTTAGTAACCCCGAGGACTTCCTTAACCTTGGCGACATTCACGCCATAGGCCTGATCACCAACTTCAAATACGAGGATCTCGGCCTCGTTGGTGCCTGCTTCCAGAAGAATTCCGGTATTGATACCTAGACTTGAATTTTGCGCATTCATGGTGCCGCTGCCCGCTTGGCTATTTGGTTGCCGCTTTTCAAAAAGAACTCAACCATGCAAGAATCGGCATTGCTAGCATCCCAGCGACATAGAAAGGGTAAGCTGGGGAGATATGTGGGTTGGATCGATTAAACCAGCGTTCCCATGACACGCTGCGATTGGGCCCGGTCAATTTTTACCTGATATCGCTCGCCAATTTCGACCTGAGATCGATCCACATAAACCGGAGCATAACGGCAAGAGGTGCCTAAAGCGACACTCGCGTCGTCGCGATCCTCGGCTTCGATCAAGACATCGAGCGTGTCACCCACAAGACTCTGATAGTACGCTTCGCGGGTCTTGTCTTCGACAGCTGCCAAACGAGCCCTGCGGTCTGATTTCACGTCGCCGGGTATCTGGTCCGGCATCTCGGCAGCCGGCGTTCCCTTGCGGGGACTAAAGGGGAAGATATGAATCTTCGAGAAGCCGACCGTTTCCGAAACCTGGCAGGTCTCTTGGAATTCAGCTTCGGTCTCGCCAGGGAAACCAACGATGATATCGGTCGAGATCGACGGCTTATCGATTGAGTCTTTCAGCAGCTTGCAGCGATCGATAAAACGCTGGCTACCCCAACGACGGCGCATCCGCCGCAGAACCGAATCGGAGCCACTTTGCATCGAGATGTGTAGATGAGGACAAATTTTGTCGGGGTACTTGGCCATGACTGCGATCAACTCTTTGGTGACCTCAGTCGCTTCGATGCTCGAAAGACGAACGCGGAAGTCCGCGTCGATCTGCGAGAGCTTCTCCATAAGCTTCGCCAGGCGAACCCAATCGGCCTTGGGTTTCCCTTTATTCAGATCGACACCGTAGTGCCCCAAATGAATGCCGGTAAGTACGATCTCACGAAACCCATTGCCAGCCAGGCGAGCCACTTCCTCGACGATCTCGCCGGAAGGCCGGCTGTACATCTCGGGACGCACGTAGGGAATAATGCAGAAGCTGCAGCGAAGCAGGCAACCGTCTTGCACTTTCACATAGGCGCGATGACGATCGCCGAACTTGGAGATCCCATTGGGAATGTCGATCACCCCCATCCGGCCGAGCAAATCGGGGATCTCGCGTTTGTCAATGACCACTTCCGACACGTTGGGAAGCTGCTTGAGCTCGCTTGGGGCCCGCGTGGCATAGCAGCCCATGACCACAATCCGGGAATTTGGATTATCGCGTGCCAGCCGGCGAATGGTCTGACGGCTCTTCGAGTCCCCTTCGTTAGTCACCGTACACGTATTCACCACGCATACGTCCGCAGATTCATCATCGACCGCATCGCGATAACCGCCGCGAGATAGCCCTTCGCGAACGAGTTCTGTTTCGTATTGATTGACCTTACACCCCAGGGTGACGGTCTTCAGCTTGAGATCGCTCATCAGCAGATGGTGGGGACTAAAAGAGTGCTTCGTAAAATCTTGTCCCCTCGCCCCTCAGGGGAGAGGGTTAGGGTGAACGGCGAACCACAGCACGCGAAAGGCCCAACACCCAATCTCTCTCCATCAATGGGAGAGATAGCACGATATTTTAGCACTCTGGCTCGATCGTGGAAGACATCGAACCGCGGCAACGGGCGATCAGATCGTCTTTGCCATAGGCATGAATCTGGTCGCGTTTCAGCTCGGCGTGCTCTTTGGTGGTGGTCAGGCAAATCGCTCTGCCGTCGGCATCCACCATCTTGGCAATCTGGAAACCCTTTTCAACCGGGTGCCCGAACAGTTCGTGCATCATCAAAATGACATACTCGTACGTGTGGTCGTCATCGTTCCACAGCATGACATGGTAACGAGGCTGGCGTTTTGGTTTTTGCTTCTTCTTGGGTTTCGTCTTGGTCGTAACCGTCGTCGCTTCCCAAGGATCCGCTACAGACGTGTTTGAGTCGCCCACTGATATCTTCTCGAAATTCGACAGGAGTTTATCCGCCAGCGTATCCCTCGAAATGGCCGCCTGCGGCATGGGTGGAATGTCCATTTACTGCGAGTCGTATTATATTGTACGGCTTTGCGGGTCGGAAGGTAATTTTGGCGTTTCAAAAGCTAAACCATGCAGCGCCCAAGTCCAATTGGATAAGACATGCCGGATCAGAAAACTTTTATAGATGAGAATCGCGGTCACTTCGTCGAGTTGCTCAAAGAGTTGCTCCGAATTCCCAGTGTGAGCACCGACAGTCGGCATAAAGAAGATGTTAAGACTGCCGCCGACTGGGTCGCCGATCGCTTTCGAAATTTGAACCTAGAGACGAAAATCATCCCTACCGAGGGGCATCCGATCGTCTACGCCGAAAGCCCACCGGTGCCTGGCAAGCCCGTAGCCCTCGTTTATGGACACTATGACGTCCAACCGCCAGAACCACTCGACCTATGGGTCACCCCACCGTTCGAGCCCACCGAGCGCGACGGCAATCTTGTGGCCCGCGGTGCGACCGACGACAAAGGCCAGATGCTGACTCATGTATTCGGGGCGACAGCCTGGATGAAGTCGATGGGCGAATTGCCGATTCAGGTCAAGTTTCTGATCGAGGGGGAAGAGGAAATCGGCAGTGCCAATCTGGGCCCTTTTATCGAGCAAAACAAAGAGCTGCTAGCCAACGACGTAGTCGTTATCAGCGACAGCAGCCAATTTGCCCCCGGACAGCCAGCGATCACTTATGGGCTGAAGGGAATCGCCTATTTTGAACTGAAGCTGATCGGTCCGAACCGTGACCTGCACAGCGGGTCGTTCGGCGGCAGTGTACGGAACCCGGCCAACGCCCTCTGCGGAATGCTCAGCACGCTAATCGACGAGCACGGCTGGATTCATATCCCTGGTTTCTACGACGACGTCAAACCGATTACCGGTGACGAACGAGAAAATTTCGCCGAACTTCCCTTCAACGAAGAAAAATTCAAAGAACAATTGGGCGTCGACGCTGTCCATGGTGAAGAAGGTTACACGACCCTCGAACGTCGCTGGGCTCGACCGACGTTGGATATCAACGGTCTGACCAGCGGTTACCAAGGCGAAGGGGCGAAGACCGTTTTGCCGAGCGAAGCGTCTGCCAAGTTCAGCTGCCGCCTGGTTCCAGACCAATGCCCCCACAAGATCGGCAAAGCACTCCGCGAGCATCTCGAGAAGGTATGTCCTTCGGGAATCAAGATGGAGTTCAAAGAACATCACGGCTCGCCAGGCTTCGTCGTGGCAACCGATAGTCCCTACGTCAAAGCCGCGAGTGCCGCCATCGAACAAGGCTTCGGCAACGCTCCGGTTCTGATTCGCGAAGGGGGATCGATTCCGATCGTCGCCAACTTTGCCCAGCAACTCGACTCTGATGTTCTGCTGTTGGGCTGGGGACTCGATGACGATAACACCCACAGCCCGAACGAAAAATTCAACTTGGCCGATTTCCAACGCGGCATCGCCGCCAGCGCCCAGTTGTGGGCCGAACTGGCCAAGATTGAAAAGTAAAAAACTTATGTCCCCTCTCCCTTACCAAGGGAGAGGGCTATGGTGAGGGTTGGGCAGCAGGTACCCGGCTCGCCCCCTAAGCCTCTCCTCCCAGGGGCGAGGGACCCGGAAAAATACAACGCACACCGATACGCTAACCCCAAAGACCACAACCCATGCTCGACCGGAAGTTTGTTGTCGAAAACGTCGAACTCGTCAAAAAGAACTGCGAGAACCGTGGTGTTCAAGCGGACGTCGATCAGATCGTCTCGCTCGAAACGGCTCGCAAGGCTAAGCTCCAAGAAGCCGAAGAGTTCAACCGTCAGGCCAACGAGAACAACAAGCTCGTCGGCAAGGCCTCGCCCGACGAGCGTCCCAATATCATCGCCGAAGGCAAGCGACTTCGTCAGTTGAAGGACGACGCCTCGAGCGAAGTCGACAAGTTCGAAGAGCAGATCGTCGAGATCCTCCGCGTCATCCCCAATCTCTCGCACCCTGCCGCACCGATCGGCGAAGACGACAAGAGCAACCTCGAGATTCAACGGGGTGCCACCGAGTGCCGCACGTTTGACTTCCCAGTTCTCGATCATGTCGAACTTGGCGAAAAGCTCGACCTAATCGACTTCGAAGCAGGCGCCCAGGTAGCCGGCGCCGGGTTCTATTACCTGAAGAACGAAGCTGTACTACTGGAGCTGGCCCTGCAGCAATACGTGCTGAGCGTCCTCATGAAGGAAGGCTTCGTCCCGACCATCACCCCGGATATGGCCCGCACCGAGATCCTGCACGGCGTCGGCTTCATTCCACGTGGTCCCGAAACGCAGATCTATAGCATTGAAAACACCGACCTGAACCTGGTCGCCACCGCCGAAATCACCCTCGGCGGCATGTACGCCGGCAAAACGCTTGAAGCCGAGACCATGCCGCAACTGTTCTGCGGGATCAGCCACTGCTACCGCACCGAAGCCGGTGCCGCCGGTCGCGCATCGCGGGGACTTTACCGCGTGCATCAGTTCACCAAGGTCGAGATGTTCGCGTTCACCTTGCCCGAGGACAGCGAGGCCACGCTCAACAAGTTCCGCGATCTGGAATGTCAGATCTTCGACGGCTTGAAGATCCCTTACCGCGTGGTCGATACGGCTACCGGCGACTTAGGCGGGCCCGCCTACCGCAAGTTCGATCTCGAAGCCTGGATGCCAGGCCGCGGCGATTCAGGCGAATGGGGCGAAGTGACCAGCACGTCGAACTGCACCGACTACCAGGCCCGCCGCTTGAACATCCGTTATAAGGTCAAAGGCGAAAAGGGAACTCACTTCGCCCACACCCTCAACGGAACCGCCATCGCGCTCAGCCGCGGCTTGATCGCCGTGCTGGAGAACTACCAACAAGCCGACGGCACTATCGATGTGCCAGAAGTGCTACGGCCGTATATGGGGATCGATAAAATTGGACCACGCTAAGCCATTTATCTTAATGCCATTCAGCCACATCAGACGATCAGAATCGCCGTCATAGTTTCGGCAGAGATCGATGTGGCCAGTGTTCCTGCGGCGGAAATCTTTGGCCGCCGCTGTACCTCAGCCCTTCAGCATTGATTGCTTGGACCGTCTCTTCCTGAAGAAGGTCTGCCTAAAAAGAAGGCGCAACACGTCTTACTTTCGGCTTACCTCAATCAGCAAATCTTGTTGCGCACCTTCGATGGTGACTTCCAGCGGCGTCGTTTGAATCGATTGGTATTTGGGCGGCACGATACTCTCCAGTTTGTCTCGTGTCGGGCTGTCTGGCGTGTCGTACAGTTTTTCTTTGCCGACCACTTTGCTACCAACGACCAGCACTTTCTTCGTTCCAGGCATCGTGAATCCAGTGAACTGGCCATCCTTGATCACGCCACCGCCGGTCGGAGCCGACTTGTCGGTCGCCACGAACGAGATCGAACCGGCAGGAATCGGTTCGCCGTCGATGGTGGCGGTGCCGCTCACTTCAACCTCGCCTGACTTGTTGCCAGGACTACAACCAAGAACAGGCAATACGCATAGGACTGCGAACGTGGCCGTTAAAATATGAGAATACATCGTCATTTTGAGCTTAGTTACACATTTACAACTGCCGCGAGACAAAATAAAAACAGCGAATAAAACGCTGCGACCCTGGCGACAAGAGAGCGACCTATTAGCTGGTTATTCTTGCGCAACACGTAAGAATACTACGGAAAACTCTTGAAAGAATGGACACGTTATTGAGACAATAAAAAGCAACAACGCATGGAATTCCCGTTAAACCTTTATGAAATCCATTACCATGCCTATTCGGCTCATGTTTGCGTTTCTGGTTTGCTGTTTTATGGTTGCGGTGGCAAGTGCTCAGGATACCGAAAAGTTCATCAACAGTATTGAGATGACGTTTCAGTCGATTCCTGCTGGCGAGTTTCAAATGGGGCGCGAGCAGTCCTATAAGTACGTGCTGGATCACACCTTGATTTACGCTGGCGTGGATCGAGCGATTCGCACTGAGGTGCCGCCCCATAAGGTTCATCTGGCATCCTTTTCCATCTCAATGACCGAGGTCACGCAGCAGCAGTGGGAAGCCGTCATGGCAACCCGGCCCTGGCACGAGCAGCTTAGGGTAAAGGAAGGTCCGCAGTTTCCGGCCAGTTATATCAGCTGGGAGGACGCCGTCGAGTTCTGTCGTCGGTTGAGTGAGAAGGAGGGACGAACCTATCGACTGCCGACTGAGGCCGAGTGGGAATATGCCTGTCGCGCTGAGACCAACACATTGTATTCGTTCGGTGACAATAGCGACGAGCTGGTCGATTTCGGTTGGTTTGCGGAAAACGCGAACCTCGTGAACCAACAGTACGCCCACCGCGTTGGAAGACAGAAACCCAATCCGTGGGGTCTCTACGATATGCACGGCAATGTTTGGGAATGGTGTCACGACTTCCACGCCGCCGACTACTATGCCAAGTCTTCCGTAGACAACCCGACGGGTCCCGAAAGTGGCGCCACGCATGTGATTCGCGGAGGGAGTTGGCACGATAGCAACACGCACGCCCGATCGATGTTCCGGTTCGGTTACCCGGCCAATGAAAAGAAAGACAAAATCGGATTTCGCGTCGTCTTGACGAGCCCTTCTAAGGATTGACCCCAGTCCGGACGACAAGCGCCTTTCACTGCGTATTCGGGGCCTCGCCAAAAGAATCTCTCGCGCGGATTGTCTTACTGAATCACTATCTCTCTAAATTGAAAGCCCACACGTCAGATCACTCCTGATCAGAGGTGCCATCTCCACGCAAAACATAGGGCTCTCTATCCTGCCCCCTCTCCCCGGGTGCGGGGACGCGGGGGGAGAGGAAAAGCATATGTTCACACGACAACGTTGTGTATGGTGCGATTCGCTTCGCTACTCGGCACCCTACGCCCTAGAAGACGAGAATATCGTGTCGGTGCTCAATCAGGGTGACTAAATCCCACGCAGTGTTCGGGTTGCCGCTTCGCACATGTCTTCGCTTTGAGCGTGCGATTTCGATTCGGCGATCACGCGAATGATAGGCTCGGTATTGCTTGCCCGGGCGATCAGCCAACGGTCTTTCCACATAAAACGCAGGCCATCCCCTTCGTCGAGTTGAGCATCGGTGTATTGATGCTTCAAACGATCGAATCCCCCTGGCAATTCCTGAGGATCCATTTCGACCTTATGTTTGACAATTTCGTAACGCGGCAAGGCGTCAGCCAGTTTGCTGATTGGCTTTTTCTTCTTGGCCATCAGTTCCAAGATGTTAGCCATTCCGACGAAGCTATCGCGGATGTAGCCAACCTGGGGATCGATTGGGCCGCCGTTTCCTTCGCCACCGAAGACCGCGTCGCGTACCATCATTTCCTGCGTGACGTTCGCCTCGCCGACCGCAGAGCGGAAGAGCTTGCATTTGAAGGAAGCCGCCACGTCTTCGTTCATGCGGCTCGTAGCCCCGTTGATAACCACAGCCCCCTTGCGATGTGCCAAGACGTTTTGCAGACACAACGCGAGCGTATATTCCTCGCCAATATAGCGTCCCTTTTCGTCAATCACGGCCAGGCGATCGGCGTCGGGATCTTGGCAGAAAGCGACATCGTACTTCCCCTGCGAGACCAAATCGGAAATCGACTTCAGGTTCGCTTCGGTCGGTTCGGCCGGGTGCAAGAAAACACCGTTAGGATCGCCACCAATGACTTCCACTTCACAGCCGAGCTGCTTCAACAACTTAACGCCGACAATACTGCCGGAGCCTCCATTGCAGTCGAGAAGTACCTTGAACTTCTTCTTCTGGATAGGCTCGGCAGAGATCGTATTGAGAACCTTTTCGATGTGGGGCGTCGTGGTGTCTGGGCAGGAACTGGTGATGCCGATTTCGTCCCAGGGCGCCCACGTCACCGGCTGGCCTTTGTACGCGGCTTTGACATGAGCACCTTTTTCCGCAGAGATAACTCGCCCGTCGGCCCCCATCAGCTTCAAGCCGTTGTATTCCGGCGGATTATGACTGGCAGATATTTGAATCCCACCAGTACAACGGTTCTCACGGACCAGGATGCCCACGGTGGGGGTCGCGGCAATGCCGACGTCGATCACGTCGCGGCCTAGCAGATTGATGGTCCCCTTGATGATATCCCCCATCGCTCCACCACTTGGGCGACCATCGCGAGAAAGGAGGACATTACCTTCGGGAAGTTGCTCGACAAACGCAGAAATATAGCGGCTGATGATCTCGGGAGAGAGGCTCAATCCTAAAATTCCGCGTAATCCGGAAACGCTGATAATCGGTTCTTGCATCATGCTAGGTCAGCTTGGCAAAGGGATGGGTTGCAGGGGCAATTGCGTGGGCCCCCCTACTATAAAACATAATGGGCACTCTTGGCGTGACCGTTTTGATCGTAGCCACATGAAAGTGAAGAATTCACGCCCTAGCGGTCGCCCCAATTGAAGATCAAGGAGGGGTTACCTTAAAATCGGGTGATAACTGTAGATCTAACAAAGGGACGAACATGAACGGCAGCGACATCGACACCAAAGCACTTCTCGAACAAGTCAAACAAGCGACGGCTGACGCAAAGATCACAGCCAGCGCTGCCGACAATATCGAAATTTGGCTGACCGAAGACCGATACGCACGGTACGCCGGTCAGGTAGCCGATCATATTTCGTCGGGCAAGTGGAAAGAACTGGACGATGCTTTCTGGACAATCATCCCCTTCGGCACCGGTGGCCGTCGCGGCAAGATGTATCCAATCGGCTCGAATGCGATCAACGAACGCACCATCGGTGAAAGTGCCCAGGGTCTGGCCGAATATGTGAAAAGCAACGTCTCAGGCGACCATTCGTGCGCGATCGCCTACGACACCCGGCATCGCTCGCGTGAGTTTGCCGAGTTGTGTGCCAGGATTATGGTTTCCAACGGATTCACCGTCTACTTTTTAGACGACTACCGCAGCACTCCAGAGCTTTCTTTCCTGGTGCGTTACAAAAAGTGCTCGTGCGGCATCATGGTCACTGCCAGCCACAACCCGCCCAGTGACAACGCCGTGAAGGTTTACTGGTCGACCGGCGGTCAGGTGATGCCTCCGCACGACAAAAAGATCATCGAAAACGTCATGAACGTGCAGGAAATACCGTTAGGCGTAGAATTCGATGCGGAGGTCAACGACGGCAAAGTCGTCATCTGTACCCAAGAGACCGACGAAGCATTCATTAGCAACGTCGCTCAACAGAAGTTCGATGGCCCACGCGATGTCAAAATTCTGTACTCACCGCTGCACGGCGTGGGGGCTTCGGCCGTAATGCCGGCGCTCAAAGCCGATAACTTCACCGATGTTTCGATCTTCGGCCCCCATGAAGAACCCAACGGCGATTTCCCGAATGTCCCGGAGCATGTTTCCAATCCGGAAAACCCGGCCGTGTTCGATGCGATCATCGATCAGGCGAAGCAGGACGGTACCGAACTAATTTTGGCGACCGACCCCGATTGCGACCGCCTGGGGTGTGCCGCTCCGAAGACAATGGACACCCAAGGCGAGTGGGGCACATTCACCGGAAATCAAATTGCCGCGTTGCTCTGCGATCACGTCCTTTCCGAACGAAAAAAGGGAGGCGGTCTGACGCCAGAGCATTACATCGTCAAGACGCTCGTCACAACCGAGATGGCCCGTCGAATTGCGGATAGTTACGGGGTACGAACCTGTGGTAACCTGCAAGTGGGCTTCAAGTGGATTGGCGGAACGATGGACGCCGAGGGCCCCGACAAGTTCCTCTTTGGCTGCGAAGAATCGCACGGTTACCTCGTCGGTCAGTACGCACGCGATAAAGACGCCGCAGTCGCCTCGATGCTGCTTGCCGAACTTGCCGCCAACTGCAAGCAGGAAGGCAAATCGCTGCACGAAAAGCTGGAATCGCTATGGTGGCAGCACGGTTACCATGCCGAACGCCTGCTTAATCAAAAGATGCCTGGCAGCGAAGGCATGGCCAACATGCAGAAGCTGATGGGCAAATTTCGCCAAGAGCCACCCCAAACGGTCGGCGGCCTGAAACTACTGCGAGTGCGCGACTACCTGAACGACACCATCACCACGCCAGACGGTGAGGTCACCCACTTGAACGGCCCCACCGGCAACATGGTGATCTTGGATCTGGAAGAGGACAATTACGTCGCCGTCCGTCCTTCTGGGACCGAGCCTAAGGTGAAGTTTTACATGTTCACCTACGTCGCCGCCGAGCAACTTTCGCTGCTCGATGCCGCCCAAGAGGAAATGCAAGAGCGGCTCGACGCGTTCGAGAAAGACCTCCAGGCCTTCGCCGATAGCATTTAACAGGGCCATCAATAATTCGTCGGGTGCCACGGCTGGCTCGTCCAGCCGTGTGAACCCGGTATTGCAGCTTGGCCCGCTTTAGGGCTTCGCTTTAACGAGTTCGGCTACCAACGGCTTGATGTCTTTTTCGTAAGTGAAACCATCCGCTTCGCTAGCCGCTTCTTCGTTATCGAAGCGTTTGGCCAGTTTCCCGTCGCGGTCGTAGACCAATACGGCCGGTGGCGCGGCCAGTTTGAGCTTCTTCAGCATCGTTTCGGAGTCATCCGCGGCAATGATATTGTCGAACGTCGCGCCGACATGCTTCAAAATAGGCATGACCTTGTCCTGGTACGTTTCAGGGCCTTCGTCAGCCAGCCCGATGTAATCCAGGCTCACCGTAATGCATTTCAAATCGTCAGCCGGAAACGCGTTGTGCATTTCGACCAGCCCTGGCAGTTCCTTGATGCATGGTGGGCAATCGGTCGACCAGTAGTCGACAACCACCACTTTCCCGCGGTACGACTCGACCAACATTTGAATGCCTTGGTAGTCCATGACCTTCGTTGTGACTTCGGTGGGCTTTTCCGGCGTGACATCAACCGTTTCGACCGGCGGAGCCATTTCCGGTTGAGACGCTCCTTTACCACACCCCCATACAGCCAACAGCAATCCCAGTATTAACCAACGCCTATTCATAGTTTGACCCGCTTCCATTTTCTGAAGTTCAAGCATTACGATATTCCTGGGGATTTCCCATCCCCGTTTGTATCCCAGTCGCTGGGGCCCTAGCAACCAGGGCCGCCGTTTTGATCGCAATTGCCATGGATTCTGATTTCGAACACCTACGTCATAAGCCCCCCACGGCCCTCGATCAGCCGCGCGAGTTGATCGTGGCTTGCTGCCCAATGCGAAGCAACGTGAACATCTCGCGAATCGTGCGGGCCGCCTCCTGTTGTGCGATCAGCAAAGTGATCGTTTGCGGCAACGTTAAAATCGATCCAAAAATTGCCCGTGATGGTGCCGAGAACCTGCCTGTCTCACGCCATCGCAGCCTGGCACCGGTGCTGCGTGACCTTAAAAAGGATGGTTACATGCTCGTTGGTCTCGAGCAAACCACGAATTCACAAGACATTCATCACTTTCCGTTTCAGCGAAAAACCGTCTTGGTGATCGGCAATGAACGCCAAGGCATCACCGACGATATCCTCGTGCTGCTCGACGCGACGGTTGAAATCCCCGTATATGGAATGCCGTATAGCTATAACGCAGCCACCGCCACGTGCATGGCTCTATACGAATTTTGTCGGCAATTTCCCGAAGGTTAACGGCGAGTGGCATTATACGAACCTCAGGTTCAATCGGTTCGCAACTTCACATAACTTCGCTTAGGCGGCGTGGTTCCGCCGACAGAGCGATTGTCGCCTGTTGGTAATCCGACTACCATGCGGTTTCGCAAACATGCCGAGACTCTTTGATTGTCGCAAGTAGAACTCATGACATTCCGTATCTCCCTGTTATTGCTTCTCGTTTTTGGCCTGTTTTGGGGATGCAATGGTTCCCAGAAAAAGCAGCTTCCCAAGATCGAAACTCCGCCTCTTTCGGTCACCATCGTTGGGGACGAAGGCCTGGCCAAAGCGGTCCGTCGCGAACTAGCGGCCCGCACCGAAGAGAAGATCACCGTCAATGTCGTCACGCGTGAAGTGCTGCTCAACGAGAAGCGATTCACGAAGGACGTGCTCATCTATCCCCCGGCAATGATGGGCGAATTGATCGAGCGGGACTGGATCGTCCCCCTTCCGACAGCCACACTCGGCAACGAGCAACTGAACCTCGACGACGTGGCCCTGGGCATCCTGCAAACTGAAACGCGTTGGGGGTCGAAGCCATACGCTTTGCCGCTGGGAAGCCCCGTGCTGATGCTGATGGTTCGCACCGACCTGCTCAAGCAGTTCAACTTGGACGTTCCCCAAACCTGGGACGAGTACGCCACCGCCGTTGAAACGATCGACCAAAGCGACCTCCTGAAAGAGGGCCATACGCTCGCTGCGGCCACGCTAGAACCACTCGACGCAGCTTACTTGCCCAACCTTTGGCTGGCCCGTAGTGCGGCCTATGTAAAACATGGTGAAAACCTTTCCACCTATTTCGACTTTGCCACCGGCAAGGCCCGCATCGACACGCCTGGCTTCACCAAGGCAGCCCAGCAGTTGGCCAGCGTCGCCGACACAATACCCAATGCATTTAATTCGTTAGACCCCAAAGCGTCCGCCGAGGCCTTCCTCGCTGGCAAATCGGTGATGGCGATTGGCTGGATTAACAAGCACACCATCGTGCCGGAAACGGTGCCTGAGGACATCCAATTCGTGACCCTGCCTGGCTCGCGACAGGCCTATCAAACGCCTGAAAATCAGTGGATCCCCCGCCTCGACAATCAGCCTGAGAGTGTCCCGCTGCTTTCAAGCTCTGGCATGGTCGGCTCGATCTCGGCCGCATCAGGGCAGACCATCAACGCAGCAAACTTGCTCGTTCTGTTAACCGGCCCGGAACTGATTTCGCTGATTTCCCCGGCTTCCGAGCGAACCACGTTCTGCCGAGTCTCGTCTTTACCCAAGGCCGAAGCTTGGATGCCGATCAACTTGCCAGGCACCGCGCTGCGGCAATACGCCCAGGTTAGTCTTACGCAGCTGCAATCCCCCAGGCACCTATCGGCCCTGCGTATCCCCAACCGCGAAGCCTACGAAGACGTCATCCGCGAGGCAATGCGAAAAACAATGGCCGCCGATCCCGCAAACATCGAAACCATCTGGCAGGAAGCAGCCCAAAGCTGGGACAAGCTGTCCCAAACATCCGGTGAACAAAAACACATCAAAGCCTTCCGCAACAGCCAAGGCATCGGCGAAACGGCCTTCTAAACAGGCACGATGTGCCCGATTCTCAACTAGCCGAACGCTCACTCATAACCTTGTTCTGCCAGTCTCAGCCAAGCACTGGTTGGCAAACTGGAAACCGATAAAATCTGTGTGCACATTCGGATGGAAAAGCAAGCGAGTGAAACGGTGCTGCAAGGTGCTGAATTGCTCTGTCAGTACGGTCGGAAATAGCCGAGCCGGTCATTGCCAAATTACTAGAACGAATAATTAGTTTCACAATAACCATGAATCAATCCCAGCCCAACAATCCGCTGCACGGCATCACGCTCAAAGCGATGCTCGAATACTTGGTCGCCGAGTACGGTTGGGAGCGATTGGGTAAACGTATTCCGATTGATTCGTTTCGCCACGAGCCGAGCATCAACAGCAGTCTAAAATTCCTTCGCAAGACAGACTGGGCTCGTGCCAAGGTGGAGCGGCTATATTTGGATTCGATCAGTTACGACGAGCGGCATCGCAAACACCACAAGGACGTTGATGAAAGGAAGAGTTAGATCGATAGCGATTGAGATCGGGCAGGTCAGGACTAAAGCCCGGACATCTGGCGGTTGAAGTCGAACTGCAGGTCCGGATGAACTTTGTCGAGCGCCTTGTCGATTTTCTTCAGTTGGGTGGCATACATGTTCGCGGAGACTCGACAGCTGCCAAATCGAATATTCATATCTTTGATGCGTCGGCAGAAGTGAACCCGAACCCGCAGCTCCGTTCCTTTGTCGCCCGAGAACCGCAGCGACTTTTCCATCCAGCGGACCACCTTGCGAAGAGTTTTTTTGTGTATCTGTCCGGGGACACTGAGCAGTTGGTCGATCTCGTCGCATAATTCGTCGGCATATCCGATCTCGTCGTCCGCCTTCATCAGCAGATAGGTCAGCAGTTCTTTACTCTCGACCTTGAACTTGGCGAGCCGAAGACAAACGTCCAGCAAATCATCGTGATCCAACTTGACCAGTTCCTTCTTCAACTGGCTGATCGTAGCTGCTTTCATGATGGGTGATTCGTTTCTTGGCTGCCGCTCAGACGGCTGACCAGTTCGGCGACGGCAGGATCGGATTGACGGTAGGAGGCAATGCGAATGTCAAGACCTTGGTCGAGGTGTTTCAGGAACGTTCGCTCGATTGCCTCGGTGATCCAGTCGTCTCGGTTACCGAAGACGCCACCACTAGCAGCGTAGCTTCAGTGACGCCGTGGTCGCCTCATATGCGACAGCTTCTGGTTTCTAAATCCTCACTGTCGACGAGCCTCTAACCGCGCCCCAAAATGGACGTTTTTTGCTCCTGATTTCGTCTAAATCGTATCACGAATGGAGACCCAAATCGTATCACATTTCAACAAACCTAAACCGTTTTCCCTAAATAACTTACGACACTACAAATCCTCCCTCTTGCGATCTCAATACTTGTTCGCAATACAGAGGTCGTCGGTTCAATCCCGATCAGCTCCACTTTTAGCACGCTGGAAATTTTAACTTAAAGTGCTTCAACAATTTCTGGGCGAAACATAACGATTAGTTCGGTCTCTTCCGTTTCGTTTTGGCAGGGATCATCGTTATTGTCGTCGGACTGTTGGCTTGAGCTTGGTTCTGGTGCTTCGCTTGGCAGATCTAACTTCTCACGTGCTTTCAGAATGGGGCGTCGCTGTACGAGCCCGGCTAGTACGAACGTCTGGCCATCACCCATTTCAACACTCGTGGAGACTCCCCGGACTCGCAAGCCCGGCACCGTCACGTCACCCATTTTGACGCTATGGCTGGGATCGATTTCACTAATGGTGGGTCGCACCTCAAGCCGGATTCTTTTCTGACTGAGAACTTCGGGAGCGAGGTAAAGTTGTGTGCCGAATGCTTTGAATTCAATGGCCGAATCTCCGCTGCGCTGAGCAACTGGAGTTGGAAATTCGCCTCCTATATGCAAAGAGGCTGGCCTTCCGCTGACCGTTACTAAAGTTGATTCTGTCAGAACCTTCAGCGCGCCAGATTTTTCCAATTCAGCGACGACCTTCTTGAGTGTTGCGTCGTTTTCGATCACTCTTATGCAAACGGATTCCCTTAAGTTGTCACTCTGTTTTATATCGAAAGCCTGAGCCGGGGCATCGAGATCTCCGGCCGATAGTGTCGCTCCAAATCCGTTCGGGCGAAGTGATTTCGCGTCGATATCGCCGACGTTGAAAACTACATTCTGGGCTTTGGTGAGCGACAACTCGCAAACCTTGACGGAGACAACCACCTGCTCATGCTTACCGGTGAGCTTACGGAGACGTTGAATCTCCTTGGTCAATGACTCTGGCGACTCGACAAGCTGTTGCAGCTGCTCGACAGATTGACGCTGCTTTTCCTCCGATTCAGCAGTTGGGCCAAACGGCCTTGAAGGAGCGGCCCCCTGAGGCGTGATAGAAGGAGGCTGGCTAACGACTATGGTCGGAAGCAAGCAGAGCACGAGCAAGGGAAGCGTTTTTTCAAGCACGGGAAAGCTCCGCTGGCGATTCGTTTGGCCTGAGACGTGTTTGAGAAAATATAGCTTCGCGATGGTAGAGCGAAAACATCAGTTGCAGGTGTTGGGCTGCTAGCTGAATTCTCGGTAACGGGATTCACCTGGCAAGGCGAGAATCGGAAGCATTCCCGCCAGGTTCGTCACCGTTGATCCATGAGCCGCTTGTCGGCTCCGCCGATCCAGTTAGAGAAACCTGGACCACCCTGAGTTGAACCCGTGTCAGACGTCCTCTTCCTATTCCTCCGTCGCCTCGAGCTTCTTCCCCAATTCGTCGAGCTTCTTCTTTAGCGTGTCGTTCGATTTTTCGAGGTCTTGCATTTGTTTGCGGAGCTCGATCAGTTCGGTTGGTTGGGGTGTGCTGTCTTTGGTTAATGCGGCCAGGGCACTTTCGGCCGCTTTCGCGAGGTCTTTGTTGTGCGAGGCGTCGGCGTAGGCTTGCAGGATTGGCCGGGCCTGTTCCAGGCCGAGTTGGCCGAGGGCTTCGATCGCTCCTTTTTGGACGGCGACGCGGGCATCGTTTAAGTGCGGGGCGATCTGCTGCAACGACTGCTGCTTCTCTTCCTTTTCATCACTCAACGTGGCGAGCGTTTTGAGCAGCTTGGTCAGGCCGCGGGTCGTGTAGCGGTCGGAAGCCAACTTGACCTGATGCGACAAGTCAGGGACATACTGCGAAGAACCACTCTTGCGCATCGCTTCGATGGCCGCTTCGGCAATTTCGTTGCGGAACGATTCCTTTTCCAACGACGCTCGCAAGTACTGCGTGATGGGCTCGTCGGAATACTTGGCCAGGCCTTCGATCCAGGCAGCGACGATGGCCGGGTTCTTTTCGGCCTGGGCTCCTTCAAGCAAAGCAACGACCTCTTCCGGTTGATAGTCTCCAACGGTCGCTTTGACGAGTGCCAGACGAACGCGGGCATCGTTCGGCGTGGCCGTTTTTCGCAATGCGGCTCGTGACTTATCCGAGTTGATTTTGCCTAGGGCTTCGGCAGCTTCGACGCGAACGCCATAGAACGGATCAGTCTCTAAGGCCGCTTGAATGGCATCGATCGCTTTGTCGGACTTCTTTTTGGCGAGTGCTTCGATTGCCAGGATACGGCCGGTGGCTCGCTCGGCACTGGCCAGTTCGCTGACCCATAGGGCTTCCGGCTTATCGAAATCGACCTTGGCCAGCAGCGTGTACTCGGGATCGAACTGTACCATCTCGGGCTTGCTGGGCAGCGAGACGTAGAACTCGTGTTTGGCCTGGGTGATGTCCTCGGTGTGGAGGACCAGCTCGCCGTCACAGAGGAATGCGAAGGTCGCGGGAAAGTTGAACAGCATCACGTCGTCGTCCACCTTGTGGGTTTGCTCGAACGTGATATGGGCCAGCGAAAGCTTCGGATCGTAGCGATAGCGAATCTTCAGATCGGGATGGCGGGCATGATAAACCCACTGATCGAAGAACCGATCGAACGTCCGTCCGCTGGTTTCTTCGATGGCCGCTTGCAACTCGGGCGTGGTGACGGTCGTGAGGGCATGTTCTTTCAAATAGCTTTGAATCGCGTCGCGAAACATGTCTTCGCCCAATTGGCTGCGAAGCATATGCAGCACCCAGCTTCCTTTGGGGTAGGCGCGGTAGTCGAACTGGTCGCCTGCGTTGCTGTACTTCTTCCATACGATGGGGCGTTTGTCATTGGCCCCGTTTCGCAGAACGCGGTTGGTCGCGTCGCGGTAAAGACCATACAGCGTTGCATCTCGACCGAATTTTTCGCCTTCGTAGAGATGCGTGTAATAGGTTGCAAAGCCTTCGTTGAGCCACAAATGACTCCAGTCTTCGCACGTGACGTAATCGCCAAACCATTGATGCGCTAGCTCGTGGGCATCGAGGCCTCGCGACGAGCGGATGTTTTCGGTGGCCGGGGTGAAGATGGTGTTATGCGTCAACGTGGTGATGGTGGTATTTTCCATCCCACCGGCAATGAAGTCGCGAATGGTGGCCTGATCGTACTTATGCCACGGGTAAGCAACACCGATCTCCTTCTGATAGAAGTCCATGATCGACGCCGTGTCCTGAAACGACGCGGCCGCATGCTGTGAGAGCGTTGGCTGGCTATAAAAGCCGAGGGGAATCTTGCCGGCGGTGTCTTCCAACTTGTCGAAGTAGCCAGCGACAACGCAGATCAGGTAGTTCACGTGCGGCTTGTCTTGCAGCCAATGGACCGACTTCAGGTTCGTGCGCGGGTCGATGCTTTCTCCCAGGTTTCGCCCGTTGGAGATCACGGTCATATCGCTCGGCACGTGGCAAATGACTTCGGTTGTTGACTTCTCGTTGGGATAATCGAAACAAGGGAACCATTGCCGGGCATAGTGGGATTCGCCCTGGGTCCAGCAGTGGGTATCTTCTTCGGGGTAACCCATCTCGGCGGTGCGAAAGTAGAAACCACCTTGCGGCTGGCAATGATGTTCGATCTTGACCCAGCTCTCTTGCCCGACGGGAATTGGCTCGGCGAACGCAATCGTCAGGTCACTGTTGGTACTATCGAACTCCGAAACCGGCGTCGATGCTTCGACGCTGGTGATCGACAGGTCGACCGCATCTAGCTTAAGTACATCGATCGGCTTGCGTAGCGGCACGAAGCGAATGGTAGTTGTGCCGCCGACGGTTCGCGCTTGGAAGTCGGGCGTGATGTCGAGCTTGATATGTTGCACGTCGACCTTACGAATTGGGGCGTAGTGCGGGCCGTCCCCTCCCAGGTCGACTCCAAACCCGAGCCGGACTACGGTCGACTCGCAATAGCGACAAGTGCAAAGCGCTTCTTCAGCCCAAGCAATCGACTGAGATGCGGCAGCTGCGGTCATGACGACTGCGGCGACGACCAATATTTGGAAAGATTTCATGGCGAAGTTATCAAGAAGTTAAAGCCAACGCCGTAGCGACTTCACGCCTGGATTACGCGTGAGCAACAACACGTGCGCGTTTTCGTAAAAACAGTTAACTCCAGCCTAATCATCTTTTTGGTCAGGCGAAAGGAGTCCATACTGTTCACACTTCTTTTTTACCGTGGTGCGGTGAATACCTAAAATTCGGGAAATAGCCAGATATTGTCCGTCACATTGCTCGAGCAATACGGCAAGCATCTCTTTTTCCGCTAACGATTGAAATCGAGCCCACAAATTTTCCGATTCCTCTTGGGAAAGCTGAGCCTTGGTCCAATCTCGGATATTGGCCTCGAGTCGACCGACAGTCGACGTCTCGCCGGACGCCCCGGTAAACCATGCTCGATCCACCGGCACGGGAAGATGCTCGGCTTCGATCACGCCGCTGCGAGCCAGAATCTGAGCATGCTCGATCGCGTTTCGCAGCTCTCGCACGTTGCCGTACCACGGCCGTTTCTTCAGTTCTTCCAGCGCTGCTGCAGAGATACGCAGGGGGCGATGGTACTCCTTTTCTAGTAGATGCATGAAGTGATGTACCAACGGCGGAATGTCCTCGCAACGATCGCGCAGCGGTGGCAGGATGATTTGAAAGGTGTTCAGCCGGAACAGCAGATCGTGCCGAAACGTTCCCTCGCGGACGCACTCGGATAGGTCCTGATGCGACGCGCAGACGATGCGGAAATCGGTTTTCTCGCCTGCGGATCCGCCTACCGGGACGACTTCGCGCTGCTCGAGTGCGCGCAGTAGTTTTGCCTGGGTCGGCAAAGGGACCTCGGCGACTTCGTCCAGAAACAACGTGCCGCCGTTGGCTTGTTGCAGGAAGCCTGGCTTGTCTTGAATCGCGTGAGTGAACGCTCCGCGAACGTGGCCGAACAGTTCGCTTTCGATCAACGACGGCGCGAGCGAGGCGATATTGACGGCCACAAACGGTTGATCATGCCGCGGACCGTAGCGATGAATGGCCTGGGCGACCAGTTCCTTACCGGTACCGCTTTCCCCTTGTATCACGATGGGTGCCGCGCTGCTGGCCGCGAGGGCAATGCGTTTGAAGACTTCCTGCATCGCCGAAGAGGTACCGACGAGATCGGCCGAGACACGCTCTGGCCGCACTTGTTCGTCAGCGGCAGGCTGAAGTAGGGCACGGTTGATAACCGTCTGAATGTCTTCCACCGAAAACGGCTTGACCAGGTAATCGAACGTTCCCTGTCGGACCGCTTCGACAGCGATCTCCAAGTCACCAAAGGCCGTGATCAACACGACCGGTGTGCCAGGTGAAATCTCCTTTACCTTGGGCAATGCTTCGAGGCCTGACATGCCTGGCAGGCGGACATCGAGAAACATCAGGTCAGGCCGATTATCTTCTAACAGATCGAGGCCCTGCTCAGCCGTCGAGGCGACTCGGACTTCGTGTCCCAGCTTGGTGCCTAGCTTTTCGATCGCCCAGCAGACGCTGGATTCGTCGTCGATGACGTGGATGCTTGCCATTGGGTTTATTTAACTCGGCGAGGTAACGTGATTTGAAAGCAGGTTTTCCCTTCGACTCGGTACCACTCGATCGTTCCCCCGTGTAGCTCGACAATCTCGCGGACCACTGGTAGCCCGAGCCCGGTTCCTTCCGGCTTGGTCGTCACCAACGGCTCGAACAATTGATCCGCGATCTCTGCTGGCGGTCCCATTCCCTCGTCGCATACTCGAATTGTAATCGATTGTTCCCCATCGTGCGGAGTGGCCTCGATCGCCAGGCCCCCCGATTCGGCGGCCTGTTTGTTTTCCGATACGTGAGAAGCATGTGCCCCGATAACCGCTTCCATCCCATTAAGCAGCAAATTCATCAGACACGTTTGCAACAGCACCATGTCGGCATGCATCGTCGCCTGTGAAGGGAAATCGATTTGCTGATGAATCGTCACACCATGATGATGGGCTTGCGGTTCAACCATCATCACGGTGGCGTCAATCAACTGCGAAATACTGATCGTGCGACGATCGAGGCCCTGCTTCCTGCCTAGCCGAAGCATCGATTGCACCATGTGCTCGACCATGGCCATCTGACGCTGAGCCACTTGCAGGCTCTCGCAATCGGGGATACTGCAATCGAGTCGATGTAGTCCCAAGGCCATTTGACCACCCGTCATCGCGTTGCGGATCTGATGCGAGAAGCCAGCCCCGATCTGCCCTAATACCTGGGCACGTTCCATCGTGCGGACCTTGGTTTCATAGCGTTGAAGTTGCTGCGACATCTGGTTGATCGCCAGCGATAGATCCCGCAGTTCGTCGTTCGTCTTGCCAGGCGGAAGCTCGATGAAGTCTCCTTCGGCAATCGTTCCGACCTGTTTCTGCAGCCGAGCAATCGGACGAGTAATTCTGACCGCCAGCACCGTAGCCACCAACAGCATAGGACCGACAGCCACCAGCCCCAGCAGCATCAGCGGCCAGAACGATTGGGCCACTCGTCGGTCGTAGTTGGCCTTAGGAAACAGCAGATGAACGGTCACGTCGCCACTGCCGGAAAAGCGGGACGTCGTTGTGCTGTGAAAGTAGCTGACGCCTGCCAGGTTGATGACTTCGGCCAGATCGACAACGCCTAGGTTATCGTCTTGCAGCAGCGAAGAGAGTTCATCGGTGGTAATCTCGGTGGTAGTCCGGATCAACTTGCCACGGTTGTCGGTCACGGCGAGTTCGGTGCCGGTGAGCCCTTCAATTTGTTCGAGCACCGGCTGCGACAGGGGGAATCGAACTTCGGTCAATTGCTCGTTGATCGCGGCTAGACGTGCCTCGATCTCTTCTCCCGTTTCTACCTGGGCGTACCAGAGATTTAAAAACGAGAGCGCGAAAACGGTGACCAACGTCCACAGCGTCAGCGGCAGTGTCACTTGATAGATGAGGGGCCAACGCATCGGCGTCTTTCAGGCATTTACGGGATACAATCGTTTCGTCGGACTATCTATTGTAGACTGAAGAGGCAAGAACGTGCTTGGGACATATAGCTGGTATTGATTTCATGGCCAGCAAGTCACTCAGCACGGAAATTGGTGCCCCTCTGCCGCAAAGCGATAAGTGAGCTTGATCGTTGCTTGCCGGGAATCCATACTCGTTGGTGGAAGCGTGAAATTCACTTCCTTCAGCGAATCGCGGCGGCTGATCTCCCTCGACACCCCCTCCTCAGGAAAACCACTCATGCGTAGCCTTTTCAGTCTTTTTTTGCTGCTGGCCCTGCCCTGCCTGGCCTTAGCCGAAGCCCCTGAAAACTTCACTGTGAAGGTACTTGGCTTCGATGCCAACGAAGGCTGCGACATCGCCGACTTCGATGGCGACGGCAAGCTCGATGTGATCGCAGGCCGCAATTGGTACCGCAATGGCGACTGGCTACCCCGACCGGTTCGCTTGTTTGAAGATGCCAACGGGTACGTTCACTCCAACGGCGATTTTGCCCGAGATGTCAACGGCGACGGCAAGATCGACGTCGTTGCTGGCGACTTCTTTCAGGGGAAAGTCAACTGGTACGAAAACCCTGGCTCGCCTGCCAACCTGCAAGGCTACCTTTGGAAAGAGCACAACCTGATCGACACCAAGCTGACCACCAATGAAGCGACCATCATGGTCGACCTGGATGGGGACGGTGTCGAGGAATGGATCACCAATCAATGGAATCCGAAGAACCCTCTGATTGCTTGCCGGTTCACCAAGAACGACAAGGGCGAACCGCAGCTGACCTCCTTCAAAATCGGTGGGCGAAACGGTCACGGCATCGGCGTGGGTGACATCAACAACGATGGCCGCACCGATATCCTTGTCGGCCAAGGCTGGTACGAAGGCCCTGAAGGTGGCCCCTGGTCGAGCGAGTGGACCTTCCACGCCGATTGGAACGAACACCTCCCTTGCCCCATGCTAGTTCTAGATGTCAACGGCGACGGCAAGAACGATATCCTCGCCAGCAAAGCGCACGGCTTCGGCCTCTGGGCCTGGCTCGCCACCGGCACCGATAAAGAAGGCAAGCTAAACTTCGACAAACAGATAATCGACGACACCTTCAGCCAAGCCCACGCCCTGCACCTGGCCGACCTGGATGGCGACGGCAAAGATGATCTGATCACCGGCAAACGCGTGAGAGCCCACAACGGCAACGACCCCGGCGGGAAGGAACCACCAGTGCTGAACTACTACACCTGGGACAGCAGCGGCAAGTTCACCAGCCACATCATCAACCGTGGGGACGTCGGTATCGGCCTGCAAATCCGCACGGCGGACATCGACGGTGATGGCGATATCGACATTGCTGTTGCCGGAAAAGATGGTACGCAGATCTTGTTCAATCCGTTGAAGGATTAGAGCAACATTACCTTAGGGCTTCGATCGATTCGACCTGGTACCGTTGTCCCAGGTATTGGGACGCTACAAATACTTAGCCAGCGGTCCACCCTTGGCGGCCAGCGCATCCAACTTCGCCGTCACGGCAGGATCTTCAATCAGCGGCGGGGCGTTCCAGGGTTTTAGGCGGGCATCGATGACCAGCGAGCCTTCGCAGCCCCAGTGCTTTTGCCGGGTGCTGCTGGCGATGCCGTGGACGTCGGCGGCTGGGTTGCTGCGGGTAAACGTGACCCACAACAAGTTATTCATTGTCTGGGCGGTGAACTCGCTTTCGTCGGCGATGATCACTAGTGGGAACTTGTTGATAGGGTCGCTCGACGAATAGAAAGAGGTGAACCGTTCGATTGCTGGCTCTGCTTCCTGAAGGGCCGTTTCGTACTGGGAGCCACTTACGACCAGCACGCCGGGCATGGCGACTTTCGGTTTGTGGAAGCCGTCTGGCAACTGCAAGTCGCCTGGCACTTCGGATTGCAGATCGCGGATGGGTGGCCCGACGGCGGCGATGATGGCCTTCGAGCCGTGGTTGAACTGGCCACTCGAATAGTCGAGCGTGTCGATAGTGGTCTCGGTCAGGAAGTGGATGTCGCGTCGCCAATCGACACGCCGCAACATGTGCAGCAGGAACGGGCAGATCTCGTGCAGGTTCAAATCGGGGTCGTCTTGTTCGGCCGCGATGAACAAGTATTTCGCCAGTGACATCTGCCCTTGGCCTAAGATGGCCGAGGCCTGGGTCATCAGTTCTTTGGGACGCCGGCGTTCTTCGTAGGGGACGTAACGCTCGCTGCCGATCGCCAGCAGAAGCGGATGGACTCCGGAAGCATCGACTGCGTGAACTTCCTTGATGCCAGGCAGCACGGTGGGAATGACCGGCCCGGTGATCTCGTGGATTAGTTGACCGAAGGTGGTATCTTCCTGCGGAGGCCGACCGACGACGGTGAACGGCCAGATCGCTCCATCACGGTGATAAACCTTGTCGACCCGCATCGTGGGGAAGAGATGCTTCAAGCTGTAGTAACCCAGGTGATCGCCGAAGGGGCCTTCCAGCTTCTCTTCGCCGGCATGAATGGTTCCGCTAATGCAGAAATCGGCTTCGGCGTAGATCGGCAATTTCGTGCGGGTAATGGCCATGGGAATGCGATGCCCGGCGAGTGCTCCGGCGAAACCGAGTTCCGAAAGACCTTCCGGCAGCGGCATCACGGCGGCGAGCGTCATGGCCGGATTGCCCCCGACGAAGATATTGACCCGCAGCGGCTCTCCCTTAGCGATCGCGGCAGCATGGTGTACGCCGATGCCACGATGAATTTGATAATGCAGGCCGACTTCCTCGACCGGATCGTAGTCGTTGCCGGCGATCTGCACGCGGTACATGCCCAAATTGGAATGGTTCAGTCCGCCGACGCGTTGGTCTTCGGTATAGACCTGCGGAAGGGTTACGTACGGGCCGCCATCGTCCGGCCAAGAGACCAACCCAGGCAAGTCGGTTAATGGGATCTCGTTTTGAAAGATGGGCCCGCTACGCACCTTTTTCGGCAACATCGAAATCGCCCCCAATGGAGCGTAGGCGTAACGTAGCGGCGATTTGAACAGTTGGTTCGGGTCGATCTTCAGTTCGATCAGCCGCTTCACCGTTTCCAGCGTATCGCGGAAGATGAAGCAAGCCCGCTCGATCGAGCCAAACAGATTGCCCACCATCGGAAAGCGACAGTCTTTAACGTTGGCAAACAGTATCGCCGGACCATCGTTGGCGTAGACGCGTCGTTGAATCTCGGCGACTTCCAGGTGCGCGTCGACGACATCTTCTACCACTAGCAAATGGCCTGCTCGACGCAAATCGTCAACGCAGGCCCGTAGATTTCGATAGCCCATAATTGGTGATGGTGTGCTTAGGTTGAGTCCGGCCTGGTTGGGATGCACCGCACTTGCGGCAACCCCAGGAGGTTACCGTTAAGCGGTCGGCTTCGCAACAAGGCACCTCAGCCCAACACTTCTTAACCATGGTCGTGATCGTGCGCACTACCAGGTCCGTGCGCGTGGCCGTGTTCAAGCTCTTCAGGTGTCGCATCACGGACTTCGACGACGGTGATATCGAAATGGAGCGTTTCATCGGCCAACTCGTGGTTGCCGTCGACGATGACCATGTCTTCGCGGATATCGACGACGGTCACCAGAACCTGATCGTCTTCCGTTTCGAGAACGAACTGCGTCCCTTCTTCGATTTCACCCATCTCGGCAAACTGCGACTTCTCCAGTTCCCAGACCAAATCGTCGTCGAACTTACCGTAGCCATCTTCCGGCGGAATGATGACTTGGAACGTCTCACCGGAGTCGCGGTCGTCGAGCGCCTTCTCCATCCCCGAAATCAGATTCCCTACGCCATGCAAATATGCAAGCGGGTCCGACGCATCGGTCGAATCAAGCAGATTCCCATCGGAATCTTTGAGGGTATAGGTAATGGAAACGACCGTATTCTTAGCAACTTTCATCGATTCATCCCAGGCAGTGCCCAATGGGCTTTACATATCAAGTGGGGCGATAGATTCAGCATACTGCGTGAGGGGGTTGGGCTCAATCTCGGCTTAGGGGAAACTAACTGGTTATGTAGAAAAGAATTATGGCTAGACACACTGCGTTTGTCGCGTTTACAACGAGTGTACGGATGAAACCGTTTAGAAAGGCCATTGTCTAATATGCGTGAAATCACCCCCAACGAGCTTTGGATCGCCAATGCACTGCAGGTTCGTGACATTCGCGCGACCTTGCTTGCAGGAGCAACCGCGATAGTCGACTTGGCCATGGAAGAGCGTCCCATTGCGTTTCCGCGAGACATCCTCTATTGCCGTTTTCCGCTGTTAGATGGCACCGGCAATCCCCAATATCTGCTTCAGACCTGCATCGAAACGGTCGCCAAGTTGGTCGAAGCGAAGCGTCCGACGATCATTGCGTGCAGCGCCGGAATGAGCCGATCTCCGGTAGTCGCCGCAGCTGCGATTGCACAAGTCAAAGACATGACGCTCGAAGCCTCGCTGTTGAAGCTCACCGAAAAGGGGCCGCACGATGTTTCCCCAGCCCTGCTCTACGATGTTTTGCAGGCAATGCCGAGACTGAACTCCTGCCAGACGCGGGTGAACTTGATTGCCCTGCGCTCGCGTGATCCAGAAGTGACGGTCCGGTTTTATCAATCGTTAGGGCTCATCTTGATAGAAGAGCAACACGACCAGGGCCCCATACACTGGGCAAGCGATACGAATGATTTCGTGCTGGAAATCTATCCGGCCAAGTCGGCCGAACCAATCGACTCATCTACGAGCATAGGGCTGGAGGTTTCCGAGATAGGTACGCTGGTGCAGCAGCTTAGACATTCAGGGACAACGATTGTGCGCGAGCCGAAAGCGTTTGCCTGGGGTGTTCAAGCGATTGTCCAAGACCCAGACGGGCGTAGTGTGATTCTCGTCGACCGATAACTCAACGACGAATTCCACTTAAAAATGTCCAGATGGCTTCGTTATGGTCTATTGACCATTCATGCCCTAGTCCGGGAACCGAGACGAATTCGCTTGCTGTATCCGCGTCGTGATACTCCTGGGCAGCGGCTTCCATCGCATCATGAACCAGATCATTCTGGCCAGCGATCAAGAGAATGGGGGTCATGCCTTTGGAGAAATCAGTGCCTTTTGACGGCGTACCTGAGTGAGCCACTACGGCGGCAACAAGATTCGGACGATTACGAATGAGCCCGTGTACAAAAGTCGCTCCTTGCGACATTCCAACGACATAGATTTGCTTGGGATCAATCGCATAATGCGATTCTATTTCCCGGAGAATCAAGTCAAATCGATCCAAGTCCCGACTCTCGCCGTGACCAGGATCGTCACTTCGCGGTACTCTCCACAATCTTCCTTTTGCATCGGGATAGACCAAAAGAAAACGGTGTTTTGCCGCCAGTTGATCTAACTTCGAGTAGTTGGCCATCGACTCGGGCGTATCCCCTACGCCATGGTAGGCGATCACCAGCGGTACTTTGCCAGAAAGGTCATTCGGAACAACAATCCGACAGTTGAACGGTTCGTCCATATCCTCGAACTTTGCACATATCACCTTGTAGTCGGACTGATTCCAACAACCCGTCAGAACCACAAGCAAATACAGCAAGTTCGAGTAAAGCTTCGTCATCAAAATCGCTAGTCCACTATTGCAAAGCTCAACACGCGATACGGTGATCGCAAGCAGGCCAAACTTGCCTTGTTCTTTACGCGAACAGTGCAATGGCCAGAAAATGCTCAGCTCAATTTTAGCGGTTGGTCTACACTTTTCGCTTGCGAAGCCTATCCGGGCTAAGAAATGGCAAGTTTAACCTTCAGGTAAAGACTTTCGCTACCTCTTAACACAACGGTCGGGCTGTGTCGGTTATTTGGGTGATGGGTGCAGGGTGCTAGTAAACCTTTGGGAATCACTTGCGGATGACTTTTCCGGAGACGGTGTGTGTTTCGATAACATAAGTGCTCACGAGGAGCACGGACATTGCCAATTAAACACGGAGGAGATTCATATGCCGATTAATGATCATTATGCGGATGATACGAGTTACAACTGGGCCACGCGGAACCCGGGTATCATTGGAAGTTTTTGTCTTGTTTTAGGAATCGCGTTGGGTGTCGGGATCACCCAGTTCTGGTTGCAGCAAGATCTGGTGAAACAGCTCGCTAGAGTCGAGAAGGAAGTCAAAGCAACCCATCACCCGCTCAACCAGTTGACGGGGTTCAACGATGCCACCCTGCGAACCAACTCGCTTCTATCGCGTCTCGAAAACCAGAGCGGCATGCTCTACAAGTCAGGTCAGACCATTCAGCGGTCCGATCGTCTGCACGACGAAATCGCCCGCTTGTCGGCTAAGTTGAACACGGCCGACACAGCGGCCGCCAAGCTTAGCAGCTTGCAATCGAATTTGGACAAAGCCAACTTGAAGCTGACAGCCGCCCAGCAGCGTGTCGACGAGTTGGAATCACTGGCTGCCCGATTGGCTCAAAGTGGCGCGGACATCTTCAAGGCCAAAGACTCGCTGTCGTCTATGGAATTGGTTCAACAGCAACTGATCAACCAGCAGTGCCTGATTCCTGAACTAACCGCTACGGTTGATTCGCATTGGAAACTGCAGAACGCAATCTGCGACCTAGCTGCCCAGTCCGACGCCACGGACCGTGCGATTGATTCGCTGTCCAACAACCAGAACCTCGTGCAGCAGTTGGCGATCGACACCGAGCAGTCCAGCTTGGTTCTGTCGAATGTGCAGACGATCTTGGACGACCAGAAGTCTATGGATCTGCAGGTTCAGAAGCTGGCCGATACGCTAGATTCCGCAACCGAGTTGTCCTACGAAGCGATTCACCTGAACGCACGTATCAAAGACGTTCAAGAGCAAACCACTTCGGCATCAGAGAACATGGACGAACTGGCTTGGTTGGTTAACTTCCTGAACTCGCAGGACGAGAAGATTGCCAAAGCCCAAGAGAACCTGCACAAGATCGATCAGATCGAAGACCAGGTTGTCCGTCTCGACGATTGTGTGCCGGCTTTGGTAGAAAATGTCGACTTGGTGACTGGCCTCAACAAAACGATGGTTGCTGTCCTAGGCAGCTCGAGCGACCTGCGATCGCAACTAGCCGAGATCGTCCTGATGCAACCAGCGGTAGAGCAACTGGCCGCCAAGTTTCGCCAAATCACGGCTCCTGAAGATGGAAGCCAACTGGTTAGTGCGAGAGAGCGTGCCAAGAAGATGATCGAATCTTCGCAGCCTGAGCTGAAGATTCCGATGTACATCAGTCGGGCTCAGTAACCTGGCGAGTGCAATCGCCCCCTGCTTGCCCCAGCCGCCGACGAACCGTGGCTAACCAATGGGACATTCGCTTGCCCCCGTGGCAAAACGTGGCTCTCCTCTTCTCGGTGAGCGAATGCCCAAAGAAGAACGTCGGCGGCTTGGATCGGAAATAACTTCCGATCCTGGCTACAGCAGCAACTGCTTTACCGGGTGTCGCTCTTCGACCCCGGTTAGACGAACATCAAGCCCCTGAGTCGAGATCGACAGCTTGCTATGATCGATACCCAGGCAGTGCAAGATCGTCGCGTTCAGGTCTGAAATGTGAACCGGATCTTTCACGATGTTGTAGCTGAAGTCGTCTGTTTCGCCATGAACTACCCCCGGCTTCACACCACCGCCGGCCATCCACACCGTAAAACACCGTGGATGATGATCGCGACCGTAGTTGTCTTTGGATAGCCCGCCTTGGCTGTAGATGGTGCGGCCAAACTCGCCACCCCAAACTACCAGCGTGTCGTCCAATAGACCACGCATCTTCAAATCTTGAATTAATGCCCAAGCGGCTTGATCGACGTCTTTCGCCTGGGCCGGAAGATCTCGGGCCACGTTACCGTGTTGATCCCAACCACGGTGGAAGATCTGCACGAAACGCACGTCGCGTTCGACCATGCGGCGAGCCAGCAGACAACTAGCGGCAAAAGAACCTGGTTTACTAACATCGGGCCCGTACATGTCGAGCGTCGCTTGCGACTCTTGCTTCAAGTCGACCAACTCTGGTACCGAGGACTGCATGCGAAAAGCCATCTCGTACTGCGAGATTCTCGATTGTGTTTCCGGATCGCCTGAAAGTCGGTAGGTCTCTTGGTTGATTTTGGAAACGCTATCGAGCATACGCCGGCGGAGCGAACTGTCGACACCTTCCGGATTCGACAGAAATAAGATCGGATCGCCTGACTTTCTTAAGGTGACGGCCGAATGCTTGGAAGGTAAGAAGCCGGCGCCCCACAGACGGTTATAGAGTGCCTGGGCTTGCTGACGACCGCTCCAATTGGGTGTCATGACCACGAAGGTCGGCAGGTTTTCATTCATCGAACCTAAGCCATAGCTCAGCCAGGAGCCCAAGCTAGGCCTACCGGGGAGTTGGTTCCCGGTGCAGATGTACGTGATGGCCGGGTCGTGATTGATCGCCTCGGTGTGGACCGACTTTACCAACGCGATGTCATCGACCATTTTGGCGTGGTAAGGAAGCAACTCGCTGACCATCGTGCCGTTTTCGCCATGGGGCGTAAATTTGAACTTCGACGGAGCGATCGGAAATCGGCTTTGCCCAGAGGTCATCGTCGTTAGACGTTGCCCTTGCCGCACCGATTCCGGCAAGTCCTTGTCGTACCACTGGTTCATTTGCGGTTTGTAGTCGAATAAGTCCATTTGGCAGGGAGCCCCGGCCATGAACAAGTAAATGGCCCGTTTCGCCTTGGGGGCGAAGTGCGGCAGTTGAGGTAAACCGCCCACGCCGGAACTGGGAAGTTTGGCTGCCTGGGCAGGCAGATCGGTCATCGATGCCAGCGCTGCGGCCCCCAGCCCGAGGGCCCCTTTCTGAAAGAAGTGCCGGCGGGTGATCGCTTGAATATAGTCGTTACGAGGATCCATCGAATTGGTCCTTGATGCGTTCTTAGGTAGAGGTGAATTAGCGTTGAATGACGACTTCGTCGAGGTTGAGCAGCGTGTTACAGACAATCGCCCAGGCTGCTAACTCTGCGGGGGTCTCATCTTTGCCAACCAACTTGCCGGCGGCTTCCGGATTCTTCTGGAAGTAGGTAAGGCTATCGAAATACAACGATTCCAGTTCTTTTTTCTGAACGTCGTTTTCAGGATTCAGTAAGCAAAGCGAAATCAGATAGTTCACCTTGGAAACAGGATCCGAGCCCCCTTCGTCCATCACGCGTTGGGCCATCGCGACCGCCGTTTCGACATACTGCGGATCGTTCATCAGCAGGAGGGCTTGCAGTGGCGTATTGGTGCGTTCTCGACGAACCGTGCACGACTCGCGGTTGGGAGCATCGAAAGTGCCCATCTGAGGAGCCAATGCCGTCCGCTTAATAAACGTATACAGCGTACGGCGATGGACTTTTTCGTGGCCTTCGTCGGCTTTGAACTGCACCGTGTTACTGCCGGAATAGCCCACGGCTTTCCAGAGCCCATCAGGCTGCGGCGGCTTGACCGATGGGCCGCCGATCTTTTCGACCAAAAGGCCACTCAGTGCCAACGCTTGATCGCGGAGAGACTCGGCATCTAAACGATAGCGAGGTCCACGCGCGAGCAGACGATTCTCGGGATCCTTCTTCAACAGTTCAGGCGTCAAGGTCGACGACTGACGGTAAGCGGATGTCATCACCATCCGTTTCATCAACTGCTTGATATCCCAGCCGTTTTCGCGGAACTCGAGTGCCAGATTGTCCAGAAGTTGCGGATGGCTAGGCACACTACCTTGGGAACCGAAGTCCTCCGAGGTCTTTACCAGGCCAACACCAAAGACGTGTTGCCAATACCGATTGACTGCCACACGTGCGGTTAATGGGTGACTTGGATCTAACAACCACATCGATAGCCCGAGCCGATCCTTGGGCATTTCTTCAGTCATCGGTGGCAAGAAGCCTGGCACTTTGCGAGGTACTTCCTCGCCAATCTGATCGTACTCGCCCCGAATCAAGACATGAGCAGCGACCGGCTTGGCGGCTTCCTTATATACCAACGTGGTTGGCGAGTTTTTCTTCAAATCGGCTTGCTTGTCGGTCATCGTTTTCAGTTCGCCACGCAATTTATTGAACGTCTCTTGCGTGTCGAGACAGACAAACTCAAGAAAGTAACGACGAAGCGTTTTTGTCTCGTCTTCGCTGCGTTTGCCGGTTTCTTTCTTTAGAATCTCGGTGACCTTTTTATTTTCGGGATTGAGGGAAGCTGGTGATTTGGCAGCGAACTCGGTCCAATCCTGTAGCGACTTGAATTGAGGCTGCTTGCCGTGCTTAGTGACGTAGCCAGCTTTGTCCCAGTAAACGGTGCCGTCCCACTGAGTGAACGCCCAACCGTTGAGCTTGGCCCCTTCGTTCAAACCGATCTTTTCAATCGGCACTTCCAGCCGGACCCATTTGCCGGTCTCGGGCAGGTCGCCGATACGATGCTTGGTTTTGCCGTTGCTGCCATAGGGAATCAGGTCTTCACCCCAATAGGCTCGTTGATCCCAGTCCCCATCGTTCCACTGGAACATCACTTCTTTCGGCGGATTTTTGGGATCGAGATATACGTAGCCGAACAGCGTATCCCCTTTGAAGAGCGTGATCGTCTGATCCGTTTGATTGAAGTAGGCTTGGTCGTTCCCTTTGGCCGTTCGTTTGGCGGACTTCTCGCCACTGAAAACAGGCTCAGGCTTGGTCACCCAGTGGTAGTCACCACTGATATTGGCTTTCCCCGGGACGCCGTCTTCGACCCAGACGACCTCTTCGGGTTCGATCTTGGGGTTATCAACGCCGGGGCCTGGGTCTTGGTATTCGACCTTGGCCAACGTTGATTTAATCTCTTCCCGTTTTTGGCCAATTTGTTGATCGAGTTGAGCCAGTTCTTGGGTTGCTTCTTTCGAGTAAATGGTGGGTGCGTGATCCTTCTTGTTACCATCCATGGCGCTTCCATCGATGCTGTTGAAGAACCCATACATCGAGTAGAAGTCTTTTTGCTTGAGGGGATCGTACTTGTGATCGTGACAACGCGTGCAGTCCATGGTTAGCCCCATGAACACCGTCCCGGTTGTGACCACACGATCGTTCACGTTCCGCATTTTTACTTCCGCTTTGATCGAGCCCCCTTCATTGGTCGTCACGTTGCACCGATTGAAGCCAGAGGCAACTTGCTGTTCCCACGATGAATTGGGCAACAAGTCGCCGGCCAATTGTTCGGTCAGAAAGACATCGTACGGCTTGTTGTCGTTGAGCGCTCGGATGACCCAATCGCGATACATCCACATCTCGCGGTAATTGTCCAAATGCAGGCCGTGCGTGTCGGCATAGCGAGCAGCGTCTAACCAATACCGAGCCATGTGCTCGCCGTATTGGGGAGAAGCCAATAAGCGATCGACGACTTTCTCGTAAGCGTCTGTCGACTCGTCTTTCAGGAACGCATCGACCTCTTGCACCGTAGGCGGAAGACCGGTCAGTGTAAACGTTACCCGGCGAATCAGCGTCAACTTGTCGGCAGGCTCACTCGGTGCAAGCCCTTTCTTCTTGAGGGCTGAACCCAGAAATTGATCGATTTCCTTTTCATTCCACTCGGCAAAATCAACCTGCGGAGGATCGGTCTTCTGCGGCGTTTCAAAGGACCAATGCCCTTGGAACTTGGCCCCCTCGGCGACCCACTGTTTGAGTTTGGCGATCTCTTCGGGGGTAAGGCTCTTATTGGAATCAGCCGGCGGCATCACCGTCGACTCATCATCGCTAAGGATACGCGCAATCATTTCACTTTCGTCCGGCTTGCCTGGCACAATGGCCAGCATGCCGGAATCCGCTTCGCCGAGGACGCTTTCGGCGTCGTCGAAACGTATTCCTCCTTCGCGATGGTTTTCGTCCGGTCCGTGGCAGGCATAGCAACGATCCGATAGCAGAGGACGGATATCGCGATTAAAGTCGATTTCCGAAGACTCTTCCGCCCAGCTTACCTGGGGAGCCAAGGCCAAGAGAGCCAACGCGGCACCGAGAAGCATCTGCCGCGAGATGCTCGTGAGTTGCAGCGAGATCATAAGAACGTCCGGTTCTGGGAAGGAGTGAAATTTCAGGCGGGACGGCAAGCTCTTTCGAGTGATAGCAACTTGCCTAAGTACCAATCCGGCAAAACTTGCCCGATTTGCAATTCACTGTACCTTGATTCTACACCACCGATCAAGAGTTTTTGTGGTACAAATGCACGAAAGCCGCTCGCAAGGCGAAATCCTTATGCACTAAACGGCGAAAACGAGAATTATTCCCCGATTTGCCCTTCCAAGATTCCCTCAGCAACCTGGAGTGGCTGAATCGCGATATCTTGAGATCCCAGACCGACTTGCGAGGCCCCTTCGACCCAGACTCGCACGTGACATGGTCCGTGACAAGCTTCCGGAATATCGAGTTTCACCTGAAATTTGCCGTCCGCCTGCTCAGCATCGACAACATGCCACAGCCGGTCGTTGGCAGACTGATAAGTTTTGGTGTACTGGACAAGTTCGTCATGCAGCGGCTGATAGGTCGCACGTTTGGAAAGCTGAGCGACGCATCCATCGCGGCGACAAACTAGTTCGACACGAACTTTGCCTGGCAGCGAAGTCTTGCCCACGATCTCGATCGACGAGCCGGGATGCGCAACTCCTGGGGCCGAAACCTCGACCGGCGAGGCATGGGGAAGCTTTAGCAGTGGATCACCCAATAAGTTGAACAGGCCCATATGCTCGAGTCGTTCTTCCCGCAAAAGCCCTGGCTTAGGACTGACCAGCGCGGCCATCGTATCGAGCATCTTACGATTGCCTAACTTTCCGCCTTGTTGCATGGCTTCGCGTTTGGCGTGCAACAGAAGTTGTCCCAGCGTGGGCTGCTTTTCATTGAAGTACTGCTGCAGCATCTCGGTGCCCATGACGCTCATCGCGTAAGGCATCGTCACCCGCGATCCGGCAAACACGGCGACTGGGCCCCCTTTTTCACGGTGAAGCTTTTCCGCCAGGCAGTCTCGCGGGGCATCGAATGCGCCGGTGTAGCACGACAGAAAGATCGCAATCGGACTCGACGTTTCGTTTCGCAGCGCGGCGACATCCTGATTGGTCAAAATTGGGTAGGCATCGTTGGGAACACGGATATAGTCGAGCGTTTCGACATGCCCATGCCCCATATAAACCCAGAACAGCCCCCCCTCGTTGAGTTGCCGGACGACTTCGTCGCGAAACTCTCGCGGATCAGGACAGTAGATACTGCGCCAACTTCCTTGGGCCACCTTGGCCTCGAAGTGGGCAGGTATCTCGTCGGTAAGGAACTTTTTTGTGATCGTTTCCATCATCGTATCGACAACGGAACCAAAGCCACCCACGCCAGCGACAAAGTGCAATCGACGCTGCCAGTCGCCTGGCGGAAGTTTTGATTCGTAGTCGATCGTCTTGGCGACAATCGTTTTCAGTTCCTCTTCATTGGCGACCGAAAACCTTCCGACGGCCAGGTCCGGAATTTGGTCGTCATCGAGGTCGGCATAGTAGTTGTCGGTGGGGATCTCAGGCTCTGATCCGAAATGGACGTTCACCACGGCTTCCTGATAATGCACCGGGACCCCTATGCCGCCGGACTTGTCGGCCACGACATCGCCGACCAACAGAACCTGTTTTAAGGGACCTGATTGGGCGGCGTCTCGAATCGTGGTACGGATCTTCTCCTTGGAACTCACATCGGTCACCACCCCAATGCGGTGCCCCTGCTGCATGCGGTACTGGAGCCAAGGACGCATTGCCGTGACGTAGGCCTCGGGACAAACAACCAGGGTATCGAAGCCTTCGGTAGACGAGGCTTCCGGCGCAGTCATCAGGAGTGCCAGAACAAGAATGGAAGTCATCGCGGCGGGATCGAGAAAGGGGGAAATGGTGAATTTGAGCACTTTTCGCCATCTGGTCAGAAAATGCCCGACACTGGGGAGTGTATCGGTTTGCACTCCAGGAATGAAGCCGAATTCCCCCAGAATGACACCAGAGGGCACTTCCGCCTCGTTGACCGACTCCCCTGCTTCGCGCTACACTAGTTGGGTTCGTCTTGAATTGACTGCTATCACTGGAGAAGGTTTGTGGCTGGTTCGTGTGTTATTGGTTTGCAGTGGGGTGACGAGGCCAAAGGGAAACTCGTCGATCTTTTAACCCAGCAACACGATATCGTGGCCCGCTTTTTGGGTGGTGCCAACGCCGGCCATACAGTGGTCGACGGCGAGAACGTCTATAAGCTGCACCACATTCCCAGTGGTATCCTTCGCAGCAACGTCCTAAACGTCATTACGGCTGGGGTGGTCATTAACCCGCCAATCCTACTAGGCGAGATGGACGGCCTGACTGACCGCGGCGTGACGATCGACAATTTGCAGCTGAGCGACCGCTCGCACATCATCTTCCCTTGGCACATTGCCGAAGATCGTGCGATGAACCAAGGCACAGCCGACGGCGAAAACATCGGCACCACGCTACGTGGCATTGGCCCCTGCTACCGCGATAAGGTGGGACGCAGCTACGCGATTCGCCTAGGCGACATGATGCGACCGAATTTCAAAGAGAAGGTCTTCATGATCTGCGAAAAGAAAAATCGCACGATCGCCAGCATGTACGAGGACGGCCAGTTCGAGCCTCTCGACGCCGCGCAGATCTACGAAGAATTTGCCGGGTATGCCGAGCGTCTCCGTCCATTTATGTGCGATTCAACCGACGTTTTGCTGAACGCAGTGGATGAACAGAAGACGATTCTCTTCGAGGGAGCCCAAGGCGCGCTACTGGATGTCGACCACGGTACCTATCCCTTTGTCACCAGCAGTAACAGCTCTGGTGTGGGGGCTTCGGCCGGTGCCGGGGTGCCAGCCAAGCACATTGATCAGGTCATCGGGGTTGCCAAAGCCTACAGCACACGCGTGGGTGGTGGCCCATTCCCGACTGAACTTCACGACGAAGTTGGTGAGAAGATCCGCAAACGGGGCAACGAGTTCGGCACGACAACTGGTCGACCACGCCGAACGGGCTGGTTTGATGCGGTTGCCGTTCGTTACACGGCCCGCCTGAGCGGTATCGATGTGTTGTCCTTAATGATGCTGGACGTTCTTTCGACCTTCGACGAACTAAAAATCTGTGTTGCCTATGAACTCGATGGCGAGCAGATCACCCGCTTCCCTTCGCATGTCGACGACATCCGCAACGTGAAGCCCGTTTATGAAACGCTTCCTGGCTGGAAGGAAGAAATCACCGGGGCTCGCTCGCTGGACGATCTTCCCGAGAATGCGTTGGCCTATGTCCGTCGCGTGGAAGAATTGGTCGGTTTCCCGGTGGGTGTGGTTTCGATCGGCCCAGATCGGAAGCAAACGATCTTTACTTCCGACGTTTTAAAGCTGGCGACAACGTAAGTTTTATCTGGCAATCCCGCGTTGAAATGCATCCGAGGGACGCGTCATAATAGGGAATCGTTCCAACGCCCCCATATTTCGACCCCTTTGGCCCAATTTAGCGACGTGTCAAAAACGGCTACGACAGCGCGACATCCGATCGAAGAGATTCCCCGCGATCGCTTTCCCAAGCACATCGCTGTGATCATGGATGGCAATGGTCGGTGGGCTCAGCGGCAAGGGCTGCCTCGCATCGAGGGGCATCGGCGAGGAGTGCATTCGGTCCGCGCAACGGTCGAAGAGTGTGCTCGACTGAAGATCGACCAGCTCACGCTCTACTGTCTTTCCAGCGAGAACTGGAAGCGGCCCCAGCACGAGCTCGACTTTCTGATGCATTTGCTCGAACAGTACATGATCGAAGAGCGGGCGACGATCATGAAGCAAAACGTCCGCGTGAAGATTATCGGTCGCCGCGATGGCATCCCCGATCAGGTTCAGCGCGAAATGGACAAAACCATTGAGCTGAGCACTGCCAACACCGGCACCACGCTGTGCCTGGCGATCAACTATGGCGGCCGGGCCGAGATGGTCGATGCGGTACAGTGTATTGCTGAAGGAGTTCAGCAGGGACGCCTAAAAGCGGAAGATATCACTGAGGCAACGATTGCCGAGCATCTTTACACGCGCGGTATGCCGGACCCGGATCTGATGATTCGTACCGCCGGAGAAATGCGAATCAGTAACTTCTTGCTATGGCAAGTAAGCTATTCAGAATTGTGGGTCACCGATCTTTGTTGGCCTGAGTTTCGTGAAGAGACTCTGCGAGATGCCATCGAGAATTTCGCTTCACGTGATCGCCGATTTGGCGGTCTTACCAAACCAGGGTCTTCAGGAGTTGACGCGTGCTCAAGTGGCGATTGATTGGAGCGATTGCCATAATTCTGCCTCTCTGCGGACTTTGTTGGCTCGACTACAACTATAACTTTGGACGTCCAGGCCTATGGCTGCTTCCGTTGGTTTTACTGCTGGGGGTGCTGGCCGCCGAGGAAGTGCTTGACCTGCTGCGTGCCAAGCAGCTGCGCCCCATTGGCTGGTCGTGCCACCTAGGAACGTTCATCGTAATCATGGCGGCAAGCTTGCCGATCTGGTGGCCGTCGAGCAATGTCCCCTCGCAAACGGATCAGGCAGAAGGGACGCTCTACGCACTGGCGTTTGGCGTAGTGCTCTCGATCCTCGGAGAAATGCGCCGCTACGAAAAGCCTGGCCAGTCGATGATTCACCTGGGCCTGACGATCTTCTCGATCTTTTACGTAGGCGGACTGCTGAGCTTTATCGTTCGCCTACGATTGGCACAGCAAGGGACAGAGTCCGATAACGCTTACGGCATGTTGGCACTGCTGTCGATGATTGTTGTCGTCAAGATTTCGGATACCGGGGCTTATTTTATCGGGTCGAACTTCGGACGCACGAAACTTGTCCCTAGGCTATCCCCTGGCAAGACATTGGAAGGCACCCTGGGCGGGTTAGCGGCCTCGTGCCTGGGAAGCTACGTGATGTTCGAGTGGGTTGGTCCGTGGATGCTCGGCGGCCCAGTGGCTTCGATTCCTTTTGGCTGGCTGATCTTTGCGCTGCTTGTCTCGCCGGCCGGTATGCTCGGAGACCTGGCAGAGTCTATGTTCAAACGAGACATGGAAACGAAAGACTCGAGCCGTTGGCTGATAGGTCTGGGGGGCGTACTGGATGTGCTGGACTCGATGCTGCTTGGCGCGCCCATGGCTCTGCTGTGCTGGGAAGTCGGTATTATCGGCCCTGGCCGTTAACTTAAGCACAATACGCAAACTCGACACGGCGAAACACGATTCTCTACAAATATCTAAACTCATACTGAGTAAAGAGTTACAATCCACGGGGACATAATGATGATTCCCATGCCCGAAACATTGTCTATATTTTGACATAGGAATTCTCCCTTCCCAGGATAAGGCAATAGGTATTGCCCAATCGATGTACGAAGCGACGATCAAATTTTTGGACCACGCATCGGTCCTCCAGCTATTCGGCAGCCGCGATCAACACCTTCGCCGAATTCGCGATTCGTTAAGCGTCACGATAACGCATCGTGACGAGCGGGTTAGCATTTCGGGAGACGAGCGGAATGTCGTCAAGGCGATGAAGGTCGTCGAAGACCTGCGGCATCGCTTGGAACGTAACGGTGCGTTGTTCTCTGAAGACCTCGACGAAGCGCTGGCGGTCATTAATGGCGAATCGATCCTTCGCAAGACGATTCCTATTTCGACTTTCCAAAAAGGTGGCGGTGTCAAACCGCGTACGCCAGGGCAGGTCACGTATGTGGAAGCGATTCGCGACCATAACATGGTCTTTGCGCTCGGTCCTGCCGGCACGGGAAAAACTTACCTGGCCGTCGCCATGGCAGTCGAAGCGCTTTTGGAGAACCGAATCGGAAAGATTGTATTAGTGCGTCCCGCCGTCGAAGCAGGCGAGCAGCTTGGGTTCCTTCCCGGTACGTTGTATGAGAAGATCAACCCTTACCTGCGCCCGATGCTCGATTCACTCACCGAAATGATGGAGTCGAATCTCATTACGCAGTACATGGCGACCGATGTCATTGAAGTCGTTCCGCTTGCGTTTATGCGGGGACGTACCTTAAATAATGCCTTCATCATTTTGGACGAAGCGCAGAACACGACAATCTCGCAAATGAAGATGTTCCTGACCCGTATGGGCAAGGATTCACGAATGGTCATCAGCGGCGATACGACACAAAACGACTTGCCGCCTCGTGTGCGAAGTGGTTTGACAGATGCGTTATATCGCCTCCGCAATATCGATGGTATTGCTCGCGTCGAGTTAAGCAACGCAGATATCCAGCGTCATCCGCTGGTGCAAAAGATTGTGGATGCCTACGAAACGGACTCGCCCAACGAGCCCGCCGGCGAAGGCAACTAATTCATGGCGCAGCCAGGCAAGTCAAAAAAACGTGCGAAACATGTCGCGACCTTAGAGCTTCCTCCGGGAACCTTCAGACGCTTCATCTCGGAACTGTCGCATCCTGACAAGTTGCTTTACTTGGCCTGCGCCTTGTTCGCGGCCATCGCATTGTGGCTGGTAACCGGGGCGTGGAATCCGCCGATGGAATACCGCCCAGGCTTCGTTCCTCCGTCCGAAATTCACCCGCGTGTGCAATTCTCGGTCCTCGACCCGCTGGCAACCGCCAAAGCGGAACGAGACGCCGAAAACGAGGCGAAGTCGGTCTACCTGAACGAGCCGGCTCGACTCGATCAGTTGCGTTCCCGCTTGCAGTCGATCATCGTACAGCTCACCACGGCCAAGCAGTTCGATGTGGAAGTCGAGCGGCTCTGGAACGAGTTCTTTCCGATTGCCGATGACGATGTCTCCCCGCTAAGCCCCATGGAGCGAGAAGAACAGTTTCAACGGCTCAAGGCCTTGTTCAATCGCGAGAATATGCTGAATGCTTTTGAGCAAAACATCGCGACCGCTCTCAAGCCGTTCGCCTCCCGCGGAATCATGTCGCCGGAGCAACTCGAAGAAAAACAAGGGCAAGCGGCAAGCATTATCGTCGTGACTCCCGGCCCGAATGCGAATAAGCAAATTATCTCGCAGAACGATGTCTTGAAGGCGCAAGTCTTCGAGAACATCCGCACCAGCCTGCGAATTGAACTTGAGAAACTCGCCAAAGGCGAAGACATTAACTTCCTCGTCGAAGCGGTCGATTATTGGGTCGACAAGAACCTTCCCGGTACACTCTTCATCGATAAAGCAGCTACCGCCACGGAGCGCGAAGATGCGGTGGCCGCCGTAGAGCCGGTGATGCATATCTATTCGACCAAGGACGCCGTCGTTCTGCCTGGAAAGCCACTTGATCCTACTGAGATCAAATTGCTTCACGCCGAACACCGCGCCTACATCGATCAACGAAGTTTCTTTTCCAAGACGATTTACTCGCTGGCCATTCTGGGTATGTATTATGCCCTGGGGGCGTTGTGTGCGATTTACCTAGTTTTCAAATGCCCCAGTATCCTGAGAGACCTGAACGAGTACTTGCTGTTCCTGGTACCGACCTGCACGACGATTGCGATGGGCTATTGGTTTGACGATCGCTGGCAAGCGGAACTCATCCCAGTGATGATTTTGGCGATGACCGTTTCGATCGCCTACCGACAGGAGTTTGCGCTTCTAGTTACCGCCTGTGTCAGCTTGGCGATTGTTCTTACCAGCGGTTCCAGCCTGGTGGCTTTCGTCACGATCACCGCCACATGTAGCGCGGCCACGTTGTCGATGAACCGGATTCGAAGCCGTAACAAGTTGATTTTCGTGGGCCTGTGGGCTGGTCTAGTGGCCTTTGCCACCAAATACGGCGTGAGTATCGTATCGGGTCAGCCAGCGACGATGGCGCTGCTTCAAGCGGCGGCCTGGCAAGGCGTGTATGCCGTGGGGGCTGGCTTCTTGATGACTGGTCTCTTGCCGTTTGTCGAAAAGGCATACGGCATCTTGACCGATATCAGTCTTTTGGAATTGGGCGATGCCGCGCATCCGCTGCTGCAGAAACTGGCCCAACGTGCTCCTGGAACTTACAATCATTCGATCACAGTTGCCTCGATTGCCGAGTCCGCGGCCGATTCGATCGGAGCCAATGGCTTGCTGGTGCGTGTCGGTGCCTATTTCCATGACATCGGCAAGATGATGAAGCCTGAGTACTTCATTGAAAACCAGAACGCTTCCAGCAACCGCCACGATGGCTTAAATCCGGCGATCAGCACGTTGGTGATCATCGCCCACGTGAAAGACGGCGCCGACTTGGCGCGTCAGAATCGACTGCCGCGGGCTATTATCGACTTTATCGAACAACATCACGGCACCACCCTGGTCGAATACTTCTATCGCGTGGCGAGCGCCAAGGTCGAAGCCAACCCGGATGAGCGAGAGGTCGATGAAACCATCTATCGGTACCCAGGGCCGAAACCGCAAACGAAAGAAGCCGCTGTCCTGATGATTTGCGATGCGGTCGAAAGTGCTTGCCGGACACTCGTTGAACCGACGGCTTCCCGAATTGAAGCCCTGGTGGAAGAACTTTCGATGAAGCGATTATTAGACGGGCAGTTCGACGAATGTGGCCTGACGCTGAGCGAACTGCGTCAAATTCAATCAAGCGTCACCAAGAGCCTCACGGCGGTCTACCATGGCCGCGTAAAATACCCTAGTTCGCAACCTGCATAAAGCGAGACCGATGTCCTCGGACTACGAAATAAATCTTTCCAATCGCCAAACAGAACATCCTGTTCCACAGGATCTCTTGGAAAAAGCCGTCCGGGAAGTCTTTTCCGGCGAAGGCTACCCGCGAGGCGAAGTCGGTATCGCCGTTGTTGATAACGCTGAGATACATGACTGTAATGTTCAATTTCTTCAGCATGATTACCCCACCGACGTCATTACGTTTCCGATGGATCAGACCGATGATTTCCTGTCTGGCGAGATCATGTTAAGTGCCGAGTACGCGGCGGAAGAAGCCCGGCAACACGGCTGGAAAACCGAAGAAGAGATGACGTTGTACGTCGTGCATGGCTGTTTGCACTTGGCTGGCTACGACGATCACGAAGACCACGACCGCCAGGAAATGCGGCGTCTCGAAAAGCACTACCTTAGCAAGCTGGATATTGCGTATGCTGGCCAGTCGTCGGCTGCCGATTCCTCAAGTCACGGAGCAACCTAGGCGATGGGACCGACGCTTTTCATCTGGCTAGCTACCTCTAGTTGGTTGGTTCTGATTCTGTCATCCATTGCTGCGACCATTCTGCCTGACATGCTCTGGCACGACTTGGAAGAGTACTGCGAGAAACGCGATCGTCTGCGTCTGTTCAGCACCATTCACGAGCACCATGAAATTGCCGCCTTGGCTGCCCAGGCCCTGCAAGTTCTGAGCCTGGCGATCTTCCTGATTTCCAGCCAGGCATGGCTGCTCGGCTTACGCGAAGGCTCACTGCTCGATGCGTTCATCTTTACAGGCGATGTTGCTGGGGTGACCTTGGTTTTGATGGTGACGATGGTTTGGTTGCCCTGGGCAGTCGCCGAACACTTTGGGCCTCCATTTATCTATTTCACGTGGCCCATCTGGTCGACCGTGAGCACCGTCTTCTACCCGGTAACCTACGGGGTCGATTTCCTGGGCAGCGTGATGAAGCGGGCCGCTGGTATTGTGGACGAGCCACCCGACGAAGAAGAGGAATTTGAAGAAGAAATCCGGACCATCGTGACTGAGGCCATTCGCGAAGGTCATATTGAAGAAGATGCCCGAGAAATGATCGAAGGGGTCATGGACCTCGACGATACGGAAACAGTCAGCATCATGACGCCTCGCAGCGAGATCGATTCTCTGGCGGCGACGACCTCTTGGTGGGAAATCGTTGAGTTCATTTCCAAAACGGGCCGCACACGCATCCCAGTGTGGGATGGCAGTCGCGATAACTTTGCCGGGCTTCTGTACGTGAAGGACTTGCTGCCGGAACTTGCCCGTCCTGAATCTACCCGCAAGTCGCTGCTGGACCTGGCTCGTCCTGTGATCCACGTGCCGCAGAGCATGACCGTTAGCGAACTGTTGAAGTACTTTCTGAGAAAGCGAACGCACCTGGCTTTAGTGGTTGACGAATACCATGCCGTGACTGGTCTGGTGACAATCGAGGATGTGTTGGAAGAAATTGTCGGCGAGATTGTCGACGAGCATGATATCGATGAAGCCGACAACGGGATCATCCAGGTTTCGGATGAAGAAGCAGACGTGACCGGCAAAGCTCATGTCGAAGACATCAACGAGGTTCTGGGCATGGAACTTCCTGAAGAAGACGACTACGATACGATCGGCGGTCTGGTCATCCACGAGATGAAGCGAATCCCTAAGCCGGGCGAACAGCTTCAAGTGGGAGACGTTTCGATCCAAGTGGTCGCTTCCGATCGTCGCCGGATTCATCAGTTGCGGCTGATTCGCTCGAAGCAAAATAAGGTTCAGTCAGCGTAGCTAGCACGTTTTTCGCCCAGGCTTTCGAAGTTCCTATAAGAAATCTCTCATCTTATGTCGGCGGAAAAATCGCTAGCTATCGTCATACGGACCGTCGATTTCAGCGAAACCTCTTGCATCGCAACGCTATTCACCGAGGATTTCGGCAAAATCACAGCACTAGCCAAAGGGTGCAAGCGTCCCAAGAGCCCATTCGAGTCTGCTCTTGACGTTTTGACCGTAAGTGGAATAGTCTTCCTCCACAAAAAAAGCGACAGCCTTGATTTGCTGACCGAAGCGAAAGTCGAACGACGTTTCCGAGCAGGGCAAAAGAGTTCCGATCATCTGTACGCCGGTTATTACCTGGCCGAGCTACTAGCGCAGTTGACGGACCACTCTGATCCCCATCCGGAATTATTCCATTTGGCCGACGAAATCCTTTCGCAGCTGAATCAGTACGAGGCCGTTGCTCCTTTGGTGTTGCGGTTCGAGATGATGTTACTACGCCATCTCGGTCAATTGCCTGAACTGACACATTGCGTCGAAACAGGAGAACCAATTGCCGAGCGCGGACGTACTCCCTTCGGACTGCTCGCTGGTGGCGTACTTTCGAGAAAGGCCCGTAGCGGACATCGTCAGGTCATTGACGTGGCAGTGGATACGCTTCAGCTACTATCGATTTATGCCGCGGAAGACGAGCGATGGAAGCGTACGGAAATTCCCTCGCGTCTGGCCATGGAGGTCCGGGCACTCGTCAATAGATACCTCAGCCATACCCTGGGCAAGACACCCAGATTGCGAGAATACCTGCAGATTCTCTCGATTTGAGCACGGGTTGGACCACGCATAGGGCAAGGAAGTCCTCGATGATGAAAACCACCACGATCGTCACCCTCGGCATTTTGTCGACCGCTTCGGCTATCGGCTGTACAAACTTCGGCCAGCGCGATCCCGTGCCGCCGTCGACAGCGTTCAGCCCTTCCGGAGGACAGATAACGCAAGTTAGCTACGAAGAAGAAGGAGTGCAGCGGGGTCAGTCGCCTGAGCCTGAGGCTGCCTCCGGCAACTCGTGGTGGGACCCAAGCGGTGTCGGTGCGAAAACACTAGAGGTCACCGGCAACACGTCCGAAAACCGGGCACTTGCCAAGCGGCTATTTGCCGAGGCCGAGGGCCTCTACGAGCAAGGAATGGCCGCCGAAGGGAACGAGCGAAACCGCAAGCTGAATCAAGCGGCCGGAATCTTTAAACGGGCCGGCGTCTATCACCAGGATTCAACCCTTGAGGAAGACGCGTTGATGTACTCTGGCGAGTGCTACTTTTTTCTCGACAACTATCCCGATGCGACTAAGCAGTACGACCAACTAGTCAAAAAGTATCCTAACTCGAAACACCTCGATGCCGTTGGGGCGAGACGCTTTAAGTTGGCCCGATATTGGCTCGATCGCCATACCAAAGAGCGTACCTGGTCTCTCCAGCCCAACCTGACGGATGAGCAGTTGCCGCTGTTCGATCGCTTTGGTAATGCCATCAAACTGTTCGATTTGATTCGATTGGACGATCCAACCGGCGATTTGGCCGATGACGCGACCCTGGCTGCGGCGAATGCCCACTTCCGGGAAGCCAATTTTGAATCGGCCGATCGATTCTACACCGATCTACGCGAAAACTTTCCGACTAGCGAACACCAGTTCACCGCCCACTACCTGGGCGTAGTGACCAAATTGAAGGTCTATCAAGGCGCCGAATACGACGGCAAGCCATTGGAAGACGCCGAGAAGCTTTTGGTCCGCATCAAGCGTCAGTTCCCGGATAAGACGCAAGAGAACATGCAGGTCATTGAGAAACTGGACTTCGACATTCGTGCCGCTCAGGCTGAGCGACTATGGAACAAAGCCGCGTTCTACGATCGGCGTCGTGAATACCAAGGCGCGTATCACTATTACTCGCAAGTCATCGAAAAATTCCCGTCATCTAACATGGCCGATGCGGCGAAGGAACGTATTACCGAGATCAAGGGACGTCCTGGCACTCCCACGCCTCCTGCTGAGTTCCTTTACGGTTGGATGGATCGCAAGACTAATTTACCGGAACCATCTCAGACACCGGTTGAAAATATCGCGACTCGCGCGGACGACGAAACGGAAACGCGTTAGGCTCTTCGAGACCTTGAGAACTCATGCGACATCCGCTGACACTAACCCGATCCCTTTTGTTTGCCGCTTTCATACTGATTGCGGCAAGTCAATTTGGTTGCGTTCATTATCAGATTGGCAACCGAAGTCTGTATCGGCCTGATATCCGGACGGTTCATGTCCCGATTTTCACGTCACTGATCTACCGTCGTGACCTGGGCGAACGCATAACCGAAGCGGTGATCAAGGAAATAGAAGCTACCACTCCCTATAAAATCGCTGACGCTCAATCAGCCGATAGTGTTCTACGGGGAAGTCTGGTGACCGAGAACAAGCTCGTTCAGGGTCAAAACAGCCTGGATGATCCACGTATCTTGCAAGAGAACTTCCAGATTCACTACGAGTGGATCGACCAACGAGGTCAACTCGTTCGGCAGCCTGGGGCGCTCTCGCTGGCTCCCGTCTTGATGAGCGAGACTCTCACCGCCACCGGCATTCTCTATCCGGAACCGGGGCAATCGATGGTAACGGCACAACAAGACGCGATTAACCAATTCGCTCGGGAACTGGTTCGTCATATGCAGACCCCCTGGTAGAACCCGGGATACGTCCGTACGAAAGCGTTTGCTAAAATTCTGGAATGAGATCTACTCCCCACAGTACGACCTTAGCACAGCGTTATCCTTACCGTGCTCTCACGTGGCAACTTCGCACACGTACGCTGCGTTTCAATCGTACTCCCAAGCTTATGGGAATCTTGAACGTTACGCCGGACAGCTTTTCAGACGGGGGACAATGGATCGATCCACAAGCCGCAATCGACCGAGCCCTCCAAATGGAAGCCGAAGGGGCGGATATCGTTGATGTTGGAGGAGAAAGCACCCGCCCTTACTCAGAGCCAGTGACTGCTGAGGAAGAGATCCGACGCATCATTCCCATTATCCAATCGTTGGCCGAGTCGCTCCGCATTCCTATTTCGATCGATACCACGAAAGCAATCGTGGCCAAGGAAGCAATTGCCGCCGGGGCCGAGGTCATCAACGACGTCAGCGGACTTGAAGCGGACCCAGGCATGGTTCCTTTGGCGGTAGAAACGGGCGTGGGCGTCTGTGCAATGCATATGCGAGGCAATCCGCAAACGATGCAGGACGATCCCGAATACGACGACGTTGTGTTAGACATCTTCGATTATCTGCAGGATCGGTACCGCCAGCTAAGATTGGCAGGCATCGAGCGCAGCAAGATCTGCCTCGACCCTGGCATTGGATTCGGCAAGACACATCAGCACAACCTGGACTTGATGGCCCAGTGCGACGAATTCCACGCGCTGAATTGCCCGATTCTGGTTGGTCATTCCCGGAAAGGGTTCCTGGCTAAGATTCTCGGTGACAAGGACTTAGACCGTACGTTGGCAACCGTTGGCTCAACGCTCACGCTGGCTCGGCTCGGAGTTCAAATCATCCGAGTGCACAATGTGAAAGCCAACAAGGAATCCCTGGAAGCGTTTGTCGCTACTGGGGGCGTCGACGGTGTCCCTCGAGAATTGCCCGAAGCCTAGTAGCCGCAAGATGAATTCATCGCCATAAGCCGTTACTGGGCAGACCGTTAGTGCTTGCCCATGTCTCGAGCAATACGAACCTTTCGCATTGACCCAATGTCCCTTTCCAGGGATAATCCGAAATTGGACGAATTGTTTCTCAAGGTTTGAATAATGGCGATTGCTGACGATCTCGACTTAGCCACCTATTGCAAAGAAACGGCTGAAAAAGCGCAAGCCGCGTCACGTGTGCTCGGCACAGTCTCAGGTCAAGCTAAGAATGACTGGCTGCGTGCTTCCGCTGCTGCGCTACGAAACAGCTTTGAAAGCATCGCCCAGGCCAACGAAAAAGACATTGCCAACGCACCCCAGTACGGCCTGTCAGACGCCCAGATCGATCGGCTCCGATTGACCAAGGATCGGGTTGCAGGAATTGCCTCGGCCTTGGAAGAGATCGCCATGTTCCCCGATCCCATCGGGGCCACGATCGAATCATCGGTTCGTCCGAACGGTTTAGCAATTCAAAAGATTCGTGTTCCTCTGGGGGTCGTTTTCTTTATCTACGAATCGCGCCCAAACGTCACCGCTGATGCAGCCGCCATTTGCGTGAAGAGCGGCAATGCGGTGATCCTACGAGGCGGCAAAGAAGCGATGCATTCCTCGCAGGCCATTGTCAGCATTCTGCAGGCTCAAGCGGTCGAGTTCGGTATTCCCGCGGATGCCCTGCAGTTGGTTTCTACGACCGACCGGGCTGCGGTGGGCCATTTCCTGAAACTCGATCAACTTATCGATGTCGCGATTCCGCGCGGAGGCGAAGGCCTCATTCGCCGCGTCAGCGAAGAAGCCACCATGCCGGTTATCAAGCACTTTGCCGGTAACTGTCATGTCTACGTCGACCAAGCCGCCGACTTGAACATGGCCCTGCAGATTACGGTCAACAGTAAGTGTCATCGTTATGGTGTTTGTAACGCGGCGGAATCATTGGTCGTGCACAAGCATGTCGCGGACAAGTTTCTGCCACTGGTCGCCGCAGCGTTCTCGACCGAAGGAGTCGAGATGCGCGGAGATGAAGCCACGTGCTCCATCGTACCGACCGCCACGCAGGCATCTGAAGAGGATTTTGGTGCCGAATACCTGGGCCCTGTCATTTCAGTGAAAGTCGTTGAAAACATCGATGACGCGATTGCCCACATCAATAAGTACAGCTCGAAGCACACCGAATCAATCGTGACTGAGAACTTGGCCGCCAGTCGAAAGTTCTCAGCACAGATCGACAGTTCAGCCGTGATGGTCAACGCGAGTACCCGTTTTAACGACGGCGGCGAATTCGGTCTCGGGGCGGAAATCGGAATCAGTACCGATAAATTCCATGCCCGCGGCCCGTGCGGAATCGAAGCCCTTACCAGCTACAAATACATCGTCATGGGAGAAGGTCACGTTCGCCAATAGAGTCGAACGTCGACTGATTTTCGTGAATCAAGGGAGTGATTCATGTCAGACAACGTACTGAGTCAGGCAGAAGTCGAGAGCCTTCTCAACGCGATGGAAACCACCGCGGAACCGGACAAAGGTCCAACCGCTGCGGTAGCCGATGCCGGGGCCCCCTCGCGCAGCATGCGCGGGCGAGAAAAAGTCACTCCATACGACTTCAAACGGCCAGAACGTGTCGGCAAGGACCAGATGCGGGCCCTACAGTCGATGCACGAAGGCTTTAGCCGCAATTTCGGTGCTGCTCTCTCAGCGCTCTTGCGTTCGATTGTGGAAGTCAAGCTCACCAGCGTCGATCAGCTGACGTATAGCGAGTTCGTTTTCAGTTTGGAAAATCCCAGTTGCTTTAACCTATTGGTTGCCGAGCCGCTGGAAGGGAACCTGATTCTCGACATCAATCCCTCCATTCTATATCCCATCATCGACCGTTTGCTGGGTGGCGGCAAAGAAAGTACGCCTGCCTCGCGACGCCCTCTCACCGAGATTGAACTCACGCTCGTTTCGCGGATCTCCGATCTCTTTTTGATCGAGCTGAAAGATGCCTGGGAGAACGTGCTGCCACTCGACCTTCGCGTCGTCCGCGTCGAAAGCAATCCTCAGTTGGTGCAGATCGTTCCACCAAACGAAGTCGTTGTGCTTGTTAGTTTCGAGCTGGCCATCGGCGATGTGCGCGGCATGATCAACCTGTGCATCCCGTTCAACTCGATCGAGCGCATCAGCAATAAACTGACGGCAAACACTTGGTTCGCCTATGGGAGTAGCGAAGCGACCCCAGAATCGAAGGCCACGTTGGGGGTTCACCTCGATAAAGCCCAGGTAGCGCTCGACGTGATTCTGGCTGAGACCAAGATCACGATGGAAGAACTGCTAGACCTACGCGTTGGCGACGTGATTACGACCGAGAAAGACTCGCGTACGCCATTGCAGGTCAATGTAAATGGCACGCCCACGTTTCAGGCATTCGCAGGTGCGTTTAAAGGACGGAAGGCAATTCAAATCGAACGCAGCTACGAGCGTAAACGCCCTGGGCCTTAGAGCGTTAGGGACTCACTCGCAGGATCAGGCTAAGAATTTCGACCGCGACGGCCCCTTTCGATCCTGGCTCAAAACGCTTATCACGCGAAAGACCTAAGAAGTGGCGAGCGCAATCTTGACGCAATGCTTCCAGTTGTCGATCTGGCTGAGCACACCATGTGGCATTGAGCCGTTCCAGTGCGGTCACGTCACCTTCTAACGCACGCTCGACAAGCACCAATAATTCGCCCCGATCGGTATTGTCTTCCGGAACTACCAGTGGCGAAGAGGCGGCCGGGGCAGCAGCCGCCTCTTTGATCCGTTTGCCGGACATCGCCACTCGTAGTCGGTTTCCGATCGCAGAAAGGTCTTCTAATCGCGTCGTCAGCGGGACTTCGCCGATGAGCCGAGCTGCTTCGTCGGGCTCGCGATGGCACAGCGCCACTTGAACCCACGTGGCCCAAGGATGACGCGAGGCCTCGGGCGTACGCGCCGGCGAATCAAACTGAAACACACTACAGCCTTCCTGCCGGGCGGCTCTCTTTTGTTCTTCCATGTCATTGGCCAAGCCGATCAACCGAAAATTGCGGCGAGGCGAATATCTAAGCCGCGTCGAGAACGAAAACTCAGGCCGAATCGATACGGGAAGAAGATTGAAAAAGACCGTTAGAAACCGGTCGTTATAGCCACCGGTGAACATCAACTTCTTCGACATTAATGCATGATGCGTCCAAGCCACCAACGATTGCTGCTGGACGGGAGAATCGAAGAAACGAATCAGTCCTGCATCGACAGGGGGGCCTGACGGTAGCATCTTCAGCGAAGGAAGATCGCTGGGAAGCTTCGCCCCTGGTCGTAGATCATGAATCGCAAGTGCCGCCGATAACACACGAAACGGATCGTTCTGAAACTTCGTGAACGAAGCAGCATCCAGCACAAAGCAGTGCGTGTAAACCTGACGACCACCCCGTCCGCTGTATTCAGCCGCGCCAAGCACCGTCCGAGAGATGCAATACTTGTGATCCCCCAACGGATGAAAATTCAGGCTCACGTCGGTAGGATCTTCCACGATCATCGAATCGTGAGCGGGGCCCCAAACGGCCAGTTGACGGGCATCGTCACTGCCGATACCGGGGCTCCAAGCGACCAGCTGATAGCCATCTTTGGACGACGTACGAGCCGACGTAAAGATGGCCTGTTCGACGGAGACGGTTCCGGATGGTTGTTTTTGCTGAGCAGGGGCAACTTGGAGATCTTTAGGAGAGAGCGGAGCCATAGGTTGTGACCAACTATACTTTGCGTACGAGCCATTCAAACGGTTCTACAATGCCGCGCGGCTCAATCCGCAGCGGTACGGCTGATGTTCCTTCTCCAGGTTCTTCGCGGAAGCCAACCGAGCCTGCGACGCCTGAGGCAAAGAAACCGTAGTTAGTAAAACGCTGCTGTACCTGTTGCCACAGATTTGGCGTCTTCTCGCGTGCATATAGTTCCGGATTGTCGAAACAGGGTTCGCAGCGATCTGCTTTGGAAAAGACAATCGCGACCGGTCGGGTACTTTTCCCGCGGTTTTGCCGGTTGTCTTGCTCGCTGAGATAGGTGATTAACTTCATCAGGAAATAGTTTTGTTCTGCTCCGCCTCGCTCGATCCGATCGGTATCGGCCAAGAGGATGACCGCCGAACACTTTTCCAGGAACGAGTGAATCGCCGGATAGGCATTGGGATGGTCGATCTCTTCCAGAATCGCTTCCCCGGCCATGTCGGGCATGATCAGTTCCATGGCGTTCTTTTTCGAGTTGACCTTTGCCTGGCAGTGAACCCAATTCCAACGATCAGGCTCGTTGGGTGTCTTTTCCGGGAATCGGCAAGTCGACAACGCCATCATCGTGCGCTGCTGTAACGTGATTGAAAACGCACCACGGGCAAGGACTTGGACGCGGCTATTTTGCCGCGTCAGCATGTCTAGCAACATGCCCAAGTAAACGGTCTTGCCAGCTGCTGCGGTCCCCAAAACGGCCACCATCTGGGGACGAACACCTTGGGTGCGTGCTTGATGCGACAAAGCGAGTGGCGCGGCACAATGGCGGCAAAGCTCTGTGTTGTAGTTGTTATCGACACCGCAGATGTAACATGCCAACGGAACAGCGCATTCCGCGAGTCGATACGAATCCATAGCTACGAGGACACGCTTAGTCATTGGGCCACCTCAGCAAGTTCATGAGTTTCGACCTGGGCCGGAAAATCCTCGGCTTGCATCGACTGGTCAGGGATCAGGTCACAGATTCCGATTGCACAACGAAAACCCACATTTCGCTTCCGAGCGATGGCCTTGTCGCCACTTTGGAAATCGCATGTGGCCTGGGTCTCGAAATAGGTGTCGAACGCCCCGCCACGGATACTTCGCATTGACGCATCAAGCACCAATGGTGAGGAATTGGATTGCCAGGCACCAAAGCGGCTGGAAGTCCATTCCCATACGTTGCCAATGAGTTGATTGGCGCCACCGACACTCATTCCGTCATCGTACTTATCGACCGGCAAGGTTGCCCCGTGACCGCTACCCCACAGGTTGCATTTGTTTTGATCGAATGCCTCGCCCCAGGGAAATTTGCGTTGTATTGGTCGGGCACCTGGCAGAGGAACCGGCCAGCTTCCTGACTTAACCCATTCTGGATCGGTCGGCAAACGTTTCCCGACCCACCGAGCATAGGCAGCGGCCTCGTACCAGCAGACCCCTACAACCGGATGCTTAGCCTGTCCCGAGAGGTACTTACTGTTCTTCCAAAAACGTGGGCCAGGTTCGCCAGTGAGATCGACAAAGTCGAGCAGTGCAGGAACAATCTCCGGGTCCCACAGCGAGATTTGTTCGTATCCTCCGTTCTCGACGAAGCGATGGTATTGTTCGTTGGTGACCTGGTACCGATCGAGATAGAATCCTTCGACTTGAACAATCCGGCCATCGAGATGATCAGGCAAATCAGGGGAGTCGTTAGCTCCCTTACCAACAATGGTTTCTCCACCGGGAACGAGCGTCATTTCGTCATCGAGCATGGTCTGGGCACGCTGCAACAACTTAGGCGGAATGCTCTCGGCAATTTGTGGGCGCAATAGCAAAGTGTATCGCCCTTGGTCCAACATTTTCCGAGCGAGAGACTGCGAGTCGTTGGCATTGCTGGTGTTGGTCGGCGAGGCAGATGTTCGCGACGTTGATGTTTCTGGATTCGACTGGTCAGCGTTTAGATGGTCAGCGAACTTAATTTGGAATTGTCGGTAGGCATAGTAACCTCCGCCTATAGCAGCCATGAGAACCGTCGTGGCTAGAGCCCACGAGAAGCTGCCGAAGAGCCACGTTAGCGACATCAATACGACTACGCTTGCTACGCCGGCTCCTCCTACTACATAGCGATTCATGAGATGTGTCCTGAGGAGGAATCAATGAAAAGGGGGTGCAAACTAACGACGCTGGCCACGGCGTTTGTTCACGTCTCGTTGCAATTTGGCAAATTGCGCCATCACGGAATCGACAACAGTATTGTTGTTATTGGCTCGATACTCCACTTCGTCTCGACAGACGGTCGCGGTATCGCTAATGACAGAAGTATCGGCAAAGGACTGAGTTTGGGTTGGTTCGCCTGGCGCCGTGGTGCGTCGCTCCATAAGAGAACGCATTGCCTGAAGCTCTTCGGTCCAGGCAGACTTCTGTTGGTTGAGTTCTTTGCGTTGTTGATCGATCGTGTCGGTCAGTTGCATCGCGTGCCCCCGGGCCTGATGCAGTTCTCCTTCGAGGGCCTGATTTCTTTCGACTAACGAATTTTGGTCAGCGTCTTCGCGAATGATCGTATGGGCTTCGTCGCGACGCATCAGTTCTAGTTTGGTCGCTGCCAGGTCACGGCGAAGTTGTTCTACTTCTGCCAGGACTTCCGCATCAGGTTCCGTTGGGCAATGTGCTACTTGCAGTTGTCGCTCCAGTTCGGCGATACGTTGCTGGCTCGCGGGGTCGCTAGTAGAGGACTGCGCAGATTCGGCGAGTTGCTGGCGAAGCTGAGCGATCTCGGCGTTGGCCTTTGTCAACGCTTCTTCTCGTTCAACAACTTGTCGAGAAAGCCGCAGGTTTTCCTCTGCGGCTTGCACCGATACTTGCGATGTCTGGTCGATTTCTCGTCGAGCGTTCATCAAGTCGGATGCGCGCTTTTCTACCTCTTGCCCGAGGTTGGCAATCTCTTGAAGAAGTTGGTCGATGAACCTCTCCAATTCGCCATTGTGATGGCGAAGCTGAGTGAGTGCCTGATCGAGCGGCGCATAGTCGGGGCTCATTTCTGATGCCATTGCGTGAGCATTCACGTCAACCCTGCCTTCCGCCATTCATTGGTGGGAACTCGGCCATGAGTCTCTGTCCGGACTGGACGCCGTGGGAAACGGGGCCAAATTGAAATTAGTCGTAAAGGAAAACACCACGGTTTCCTGGGGAATAGTCGAAGGGAAGCTGGTCAAGTTCACCAACCGCCATTGAAAACTTAGGTCGAAACAGCCAGAGAGGCAAAAGATTCCCGCGAAATTGCCATCCAATACATCGCAAAACACCCAGGAGACAGGATCCTAGTAAGCCAAACACTCGGGAAAAACAACCCAGTTGCCCATATCCAGACAGATGTTAGGCTGAAAGAAAGTGTTTGCGCTCGCTGGGAATGCGGGCACAGTTTGCGAAGGATTCTCGCGTAATCGCCTTCTGGACTTTCGGAGTCTGCCACCATGACTTACCTCACCAAGACCGTTCCCTTCCTGCTGGCCGCTGCTGTACTGCTTGTATCGGCTGGTCAAGTTGCCGCCGCAAACAAGCACCTGGAACCAACCTGTTGTGCCCCACAGCCGCCGACTCCTTGTTGTTACGAGCCGTGCTTTCGCTATAAGACACACAAATTGTTTGCCAAAAAGGCATGTCCTTGCGATTGCGGTCCCCCAGTAGAGGCCATCCTGCAGGTCGTCGACCCACGTTTCAATTGTTTTGTCGATGTCCCTGTCTGTCTGCCAAGTTGTTGCCAGGACATGCCCAAGATCGACAGCCGTTGCGGTTTGTTTAAGCGTGGTATTGTCGAATACGAGTGGTGCTGCGGCTTCAAGATCAAAATGGTCTTCAAGCACGGTGGTCATGTCGACGTGCATTACTACGGCTTGTAAACAGCCAATTGGCATACGGCTTGGTGTCGACAAATCGATACAGAGACATGGGGCACCTCCTTGTAGGTGCCCTGTTTCTTTTGCAAAGGTCCGCACGATTGAAGAAGGAAGATCGTTGACCAATTGATTTTGCCGCTTCATACTGAAGGTCGATAGCCATCCCCCTCAGCATGCATAGGCCCCATCGTGTCGAAGAAGCGGCGAAGCTCCAAGAAGTTGTCGCGTCCCGAGGTCCATCAACCTCCGAGCGAACCACAAGCAGTGGAATCGCTGACGGTCTTTTGGAGTCTGTGTATTTTTGCCACCTTAGTCTTGGTGGTTGCCGCTTTGCTTCTTCGAGTTTCGGTGGCCTTCTGGCAACCAGCCGAGAATGCGAGTAACACCTGGACAGGCTTTGCTGACCTGCTGCTTTTCTCGGCAATCATCAGCGGAAGCGTCGGTGGAATCTTGACACCGATTGTCCAATCGCAGCGTAAGCGACGTGCCCCCAAGTCACTTCAAAGGGCCGCACTTGCGATAGCCATTTCTCCTTGGATTTTGCTGGCACTGTTGGTGGCCCGCTCTTAATGCGAAACTATTTTATCCTCTCGGCGTTGCCCCTCGCCAACTTCAAATAGCCACGAAAGTGAAAGGATCGGTCTGTATGGACCCCCGTTTTGAAAAGCTCGCCAAAGTAATCGTGCAATACTCCGGCCGAGTCGAGCCAGGCCAACTCGTACGCATTACCGGGGCCACCGTGACGGAACCCCTGATGATCGCCGTGTATCGAGAGGTCGTCCGAGCGGGGGCTCATCCCGAGATCGCGATCGTTCCCGACGAGTGCAAACGGATCATGCTGGAAGAGGGCTCCGACGAACAGCTTTCGTACGAAAACCCCTTGCTCTTGCACGCTG